>NZ_LIFT01000003.1:0-541311 GCF_001297795.1 Citrobacter sp. CtB7.12
GGTGAAGGCGAGAATAATAAAAACTGGTATCTGAGCAGCGCCCTGTCTCCGGTTACTCCGCTGGATCCTCTGAATCCTACCGATCCGCAGCCGCCAGCTCCGACGCCGCGCGAACACGCGGTGCGTCCGGAAGCCGGTCTGTACGGCATGAACCTGCAGGCGGCGAACACGCTGTTCAATACCCGTTTGCAGGATCGTCTGGGCGAAACGCATTACGTGGACGCGCTGACCGGCGAAGAAGCCGTCACCAGTATGTGGCTGCGTAACGTGGGCGGTCATACCCGTCAGAAAGACAGCAGTGGTCAACTGGATATGCAGGCCAACCGTTATGTCATGCAACTGGGCGGCGACATTGCGCAGTGGTCTTCGGACAACACTGACCGCTACCATCTGGGCCTGATGGCCGGTTATGCCAACCAGAAAGCGCGCGCCGAAAACCAGCGTAACGGTAACCGGGCCGACAGCCGCATCAGTGGTTACAGCGTTGGTTTGTACGGCACCTGGCTGCAGGACAACGCGACGCATGAAGGCGCGTATGTCGATAGCTGGGCGCAGTACAGCTGGTTTGATAACACCGTTTCTGGTCGTGATGTCGAATCTGAAGAGTATGATTCTAAGGGCTTCACCGCCTCTGTCGAATCCGGCTACACCTGGAAACTGGCCGAACTCAGCGAGCGTAACGCGCTGTATATTCAGCCAAAAGCCCAGATCACCTGGATGGGCGTGAAGGCAGATGAGCACAAAGAAGTTAACGGTACCCGCGTTGAAGGTAACGGCGATGGCAACCTCCAGACCCGCGTCGGCGTCCGTCTGTTCGGCAAGGGCCACAACACACTGGACGACGGCAAAGACCACACCTTCCAGCCGTTTGTCGAAGCCAACTGGATCCACAACAGCAAAGACTTTGGCGTCGCAATGAACGGTGAAAATGTGAATCTGAAAGGCGCCCGCAATATCGGCGAACTGAAAGCCGGGGTTGAAGGTCAGTTGACGAAGAACGTCGCCCTGTGGGGCAACGTCGCTCAGCAGGTTGGTAACAACGGCTACAGCGATACCTCTGCAATGGTGGGGATTAAAGCCTCCTTCTGATAATAAAACACCCGGCTCATGTAAATGCCTGCCGGGTTTTATTCTTTCACACGCCGGATTGACAGATGCATCGCTATCCGGCCTTTTCCACGTTATGATGCTTCCCTCACTCAGGGAGAACGCTAATGAAACCACAGGTTTACCACGTTGATGCTTTCACCAGAACCCCCTTTCGCGGCAATTCCGCAGGTGTCGTCCTGAATGCTGATGGCCTCAGCGAAACACAGATGCAACTGATTGCCCGCGAACTACGCCACTCCGAAACCGCATTCCTGCTGCGAAGCGATGACAGCGATGTCCGCATTCGCTACTTTACGCCAACCGTAGAAGTGCCGATTTGCGGGCACGCCACCGTTGCGGCGCATTATGTCCGCGCCACGGTGCTGGGACTGGGCAACACCACAGTCTGGCAAACCTCGCTGGCGGGTCGACACCGGGTGGCAATCCGTCATGATGACGGTGATTACCGTATTTCGCTGGAACAAGGCACGCCAACCTTTGAAGCGCCGATTGAAGGTGACATCCGCGCGGCTATTCTTCGTGCGCTGCACCTGAATGAAAGCGATATGCTGCCGGGCTTGCCGATTCAGGTGGCGTCGACAGGCCATTCTAAAGTGATGATTCCGCTTAAGCCTGAAGTCGATATCGATGCCCTCGCTCCCGATCTTTCTGCGCTTTGTACCATCAGTCAGCAAATTGGCTGCAATGGCTTTTTCCCATTCCAGATCCGTCCGGACAAAAATGAGACTGACGGGCGCATGTTCTCACCGGCAATTGGTATTGTTGAAGATCCGGTGACCGGCAATGCCAATGGCCCGATGGGTGCCTGGCTGGTGCATCACGGTTTACTGGAACACGACGGGAAATCGCTGCAGGTAAAAGGACATCAGGGACGGGCATTGGGTCGCGATGGCACCGTTGAAATTAACGTGACGATTCAGAATAACCAGCCGGAAAAAGTCACCATCACGGGTAACGCGGTGATTCTGTTTCACGCTGAATGGGCGATAGATTTTTAAAATTATGCCCGGTAAGCGCCTGCGCCTACCGGGTTTTCATTATTTTCCCGCTTCGGGATGCGTATCAAACGCCGCCATCACCCTGGCAAGCTCAGTTTCCGTAAAACCATGCTTCGCATCTGTCACTCCCAGACCAAAACGTTCCTGTAGCAGCGAGTACAATGAAGCGACATCCGGTAAATTGCGCTGTTCTGCCACTCTGTCACCTTCGTAATGCGTGAAATGGAAGTTAGTGAGGGTCAATTTTCCCCTGTCCGGCAAATGACGACACATCAGCAGATGATGACGAAAATGCGATTGCGGCCAGTGCGCAGACCAAAAGTTGCCCATCACATAATCACTTTGCTGCTGCACCACCCGATCAAAACGGTACATCGATTGCCAGCGATCGTGATGACAAAACTGCAGGATCCAGTCGTCCCCCTCCTGCTGCAAACGGTATTCTCCATGTGGCGTCTTCTGGATAATGTCCGCTTGCAGACGAATGGGGGCAGTAAGCGTCTGACCACCAAATCCCACATCGGCGATCCACGATTCGCCATCCAGTTCAACCAGCAGCAGACGGTGAGTTCGCGGTGGCAGGCTCGGAGGATTAGCCAGCACCACACGTCCCAACAGGCTACGCACGGTAAATCCCAGTTCGCGCAGAACGCGCTCAAATACGCCATTTTGCTCAAAGCAATAGCCGCCGCGACGTGCGGTAATCAGTTTCTCTTCCAGCGACCTGTCATCAAGGTGCATTTCTCGCGGTAACAGCACGTCGAGATTTTCAAACGGGATAGTACAGTTATGCTGCAAATGTAGCGCCCGAAGCGTCTCAATATTGACTTCGGCACGCCCTGACCAGTTCAGACGAGCAAAATAAGCATTCAGGATCGGTGTCATCAGATTTCCTGTCGTGGGCCTTAAATCGTTATCCGAGTATAAACGATGAGCCAAAGAGTGAGGCAGGTGTTATTCGGCGCTTGGCGCAACGTCAGTTTTCAATAATACTGAGAAAAACCCTTTGCGAGACAATTCTATGAGTCGATTTCGTCCTGTCGAATTACGCCACGCCAGTCGTCTGCTCAATCATGGTCCCACGATACTTATCACCAGCCGCGATGAGGTCAGCAACCGGCGCAATATCATGGCCGCCGCATGGTCGATGCCCGTTGAGTTTGATCCGCCTCGTCTCGCCATTGTGGTCGATAAAACGGCCTGGTCGCGGGAATTAATTGAGCGCAGCGGCCTGTTCGGTATTGTCATTCCCGGTGTTGCCGCCACTAACTGGACATACGCCGTTGGCAGCGTTTCCGGGCGCGATGAAGACAAATTCAACTGTTACGGCATTCCGGTGGTCAAAGGCCCCGTACTGGGACTGCCGGTCGTCGAAGAAAAATGTCTGGCATGGATGGAATGCCGCCTCCTCCCCGCCACCGCTGCGCAGGAGAAATACGATACCTTATTCGGTGAAGTGGTTTCTGCCGCCGCCGATGAACGGGTGTTTGTCGAAGGCCGCTGGCAGTTCGATGACGACAAACTCAACACCCTGCATCATCTTGGCGCTGGTACATTTGTCACCAGCGGCAAACGCGTGACGGCGGGCTAACTACGCCCTCACCACCGTGATCCCCTTCGCGTTCATCGCGCGGATCCAGCTTTCGTCGGTATTCTCTTCCACGACGACCGTATTAATCAGCGATACGTCGCCAATGGCAAAGGGAGACGCGGTGCTGATCTTCTCCGGTGACGCCAGGACGATAGTTTCTGCGGCTCTGGCGGAAAATGCACGTTTGATGCACGCTTCTTCGTAATCTCCCGTGGTTAACCCCGCTTCCGGGTGAATCCCCGTCACGCCCATGAAAAAGAGATCGGCCTGAATGTTACGCATTCCTTCAACCGTCGCCGCGCCTACCGTGACAATGGAGTGCTTATACACGCGGCCACCGATGAGGATGATCTCGATAAGCGGATGATTGACCAGCCCTAATGCGATGCCCGGACTGTGGGTCACCACGGTAATGTTTAAATCTTCCGGCAGACAGGCGATCAGTTCTGTTGTTGTCGTCCCACCATCAATGATTACCACCTGACCGGGGGAAATCAGCGTAGCCCCTTTTTGCGCCACGCGCTTTTTGGCGTCGGTTTTCAATGACTTTCGTTCAAGAAAAGGCGCCGTCGCACCAGACGATGGCAGCGCCCCGCCGTGTACACGCTGCAGAAATCCTTCCGCGGCAAGTTCACGTAAATCGCGGCGGATCGTGTCTTCGGAAACCGCGAACCGGTTACTGAGCGCCTTCGATAACACCTGACCTTCGGCGGCCAGCAGTTCAAGGATCAATTTCTTTCGCTGATCGGTAAGCATAGGGTTATTCCTGAATGTGCACGATTGATCTTGATCGTACACGAATTTGCTGTTTATGATACGTACTCTACAAATACAACGGCCTTCAGGCAACTAAAACGTGCAGAAATGTGCATTTCTGCCTACGACAACAAAGAGTGAGGATATCATGACAGCACAACTCATTTTAATCGCCGGCCCTTATCGCAGCGGTACCGACGGAAACCAGGCACTGATCGACGCCAACCTTCATCGTCTCGAAGCCGCTGCACTGGAGGTATACCAACGCGGACACATTCCGCTGATTGGCGAATGGCTCGCGTTGCCGCTGGCAAAGGCGGCAGGTTCCATGTCGTTAGATGATGAGATCAGCGAAGCGATGCTCTACCCGGTCGCCCACCGACTCATTACCCGCTGTGACGCGATTTACCGGATTGCAGGGGCATCTAAAGGTGCCGACATGGATATCGAGGTCGCCCGCCAGCATGGACTGACAATTTATACCTCAGTCAATGACATTCCACAGAACGGATGAAAGGTAGACAACAGGTAAAAAGGAGCGAGCCGCCTGGAGAAAGGGATAAATTTGAGTTCTGGTTCAATGTCGTCACGCGATAACCCGATGCGGCCCGGTCACCCTTCGTGACCGGGCATTTGTATTACATGCTGTAGCCTGGCTTTTTAATCAGTACGTCCATTTGCGGTCCAATCTCGCGCTCCCAGACGCCCTGCCACTGATCCTCCGAAACTTCAGTCAGCGCCACGCTCACTGAGCGCTCCTTGCTTTTCAGATGACGGATGATCACCTCAGTTATATCATTGGCCAGCGCCGCTTTTTGTTCATCATTCAGGTCGCGCGGAAAACATTTAATATCAACGTGTGGCATAGCAGGTTCCTTATTGTCAGTGTGACGTTAACGCTAGCACACTCGACAACATGCATGTGTCGGTTTATGCGGATTCACGCTCGATCAGGTGAAAACCGATATCGATAATGGCCTCTTCCACTGCCGCTTGTTCAATGCGATTCGCCAGCAGCGTGGCGGCGCGCTGACCAATGGCGCGGCGGTCGACGCTGTCGGTGGTGATCGACGGGCGATTGCTGGCGGCAAAATCGAGGTCGCCAAAACCGATGACGGCCAAATCCTGCGGAATACGTCATCCACGGCTTTCCGCTTCCATCATTGCCCCCTGCGCCAGGGTATCGGAACTGCAGACAATCACGTCAAATTCCCCTTCGCTGAAGAGTTTAGTGTGCGGTTACCCGCCACTCCCGTTGCTTTCAGAGGATCCCATTGTTTTTCAACACCTGACGTAATTCTGCCCGCTGACACACGGCGTCCGCTATTGCGCTGATATTCGGCGTATTATCCTGAAACCAGTCATGCCCCGGCCCCCAGGTGCGCATCACGCACAGATAACAGTCGAGCAGCGTTAACTGTTCGCCGAAGGCATACGGTTCCGCGCTGAGCCGATCGTTGAGCCAGAGATAGAGTGATTTACGGTATTCAATACAGTTCTTTTTCAACTGTGCGGGCGCATCAGGCGCCCAGCGTTCCGGGTAGTCGGCATACGTAAATGTCGGATAGATATTGGCCACCAGCCAGACCAACAGACGCTGAAACTGCTGACGCTCGCTGCGTCCGATGGGCGGTGCCAGATCGGGGCGACGATCGAGGACCATCAGCGCGATGGCGGCTGTTTCACTCATTACCTCACCATTTTCAAGCGTTAGCGTCGGTACCTGACACAGCGGATTGATTTTTTGCAACAGATCTCGCTGTGGCCCTTCGCTGTCAAAGCCACTGACATCGACAAAACGATACGGAATATCCGCCAGGGTAAGCATTAATTCGCTGATCGCTGACCCCCACCCAGGCGCGCCATAAACCTTTATCATACTGCCTCCTGCAGGTTAAAACTCTAAGTGTAGAGTAACCTGCATTTCTGGCATGGCTTTCTCACCGTTCTTCCCGTCTGCCCCCTACGAAAATTAATAGGTCTGTAAAACTTATGATGTTAACCGTAATTGCACAATCATATTGTCTTTTTGTCATTTTTTTATCGGTCAGGTTTTACTTAAGGGAGCACGCCTACCTTCACAGGTTACGCAGATGTATTTATTTTTCATTTTAATGACATCACAGTTTAATTAAAGCCTGTAAATTTCATTTTAAATACTTTCGCCATTCTTATGTTTAGTAGAGAATGCAGCATTCTAAATACATCAATCTTTATTATCCGTCAGCCCAGGCTGACGGACTTTTGTGTTTATTCCGCACAGCATCACCAGGAGTCTTTCATGAGAAGTAACATCCCTGTTACACAGAAAGAGTATTTACTTAACGAGAAAACGACGCTGTTATCGACAACGAATACGCAAAGCCATATTACCTATGCGAATTCAGCGTTTATCGACGCCAGCGGATTTGGCGAAAATCAACTGATGGGCGAGCCGCACAATATCATCCGTCACCCGGATATGCCGCCTGCTGCATTTGCCGATATGTGGTTTACCCTGCAACAGGGCGACAGCTGGACCGGCATGGTCAAGAACCGCCGTCATAACGGCGATCATTACTGGGTTCGCGCCAACGTCACCCCCGTCTGGCATAACGAACAATTAACCGGATACATCTCGGTACGCACCGTTCCCGCGCGACAGGAAATTGAGCAAAGCGAGCAGCTTTATCACAAGATAAATAATAACAATTTCAAGGGGCATCGTTTATTTAAGGGAATTATTATCCGTCGTGGCGTACTGGCTTGTTTGTCGGCATTTAAATGGTTGTCCATCCGTCAACGTGTCAATTATGCTATCGGTATCAGTCTGTTTCTCGCCTTGGGTATTATTTTCTTAGCCATTAATCCGCTTATTCAGGCAGGCGCATTTACCCTCTTATTTTTGCTGCTGGCTATTTACCTTAAGTATCAAATTTGTCATCCGGTTAAACAGATCCTGGCCCAGATGCAGAAAGTGGTCGCCGGGCGAAAGCCCGACAGCATTCATTTAAATCGTGTCGATGAACTGGGGATGATGATGCGTCTGGTTAATCAGGCCGGATTAAATCTGAATTCACTGGTGGATGATGTGAGTACGCAAATTGCCGGGATTCAGGAAATCAGCAAGCGCGTCAGTCAGGAAGGCACGGCGTTGCATAAGCGTTCCGAAGAGACCTCGGCCAATCTACAACAAACCGCGGCAGCCATTGAAGAGATTGGCAGCGCAGTACAGCAAACGGCGGATACCGCCGCACAAACCATGACGATGGCGGACAGAACCAGCGCTAACGCCAGCGAAGGGGGCGATTTTATGAAGCAGACGATCGGCATGATGCAGTCGATTTCCCGTGATAACGGGCAGATCGTCGACATCATTGGCGTGATCGACAGTATTGCTTTCCAGACCAATATCCTCGCGCTTAACGCAGCGGTCGAAGCCGCGCGCGCCGGTGAGTCCGGACGTGGGTTTGCGGTCGTTGCCGCCGAGGTGCGGAATCTGGCGCAACACTCCGCGTCAGCAGCCAAAGAGATTACCTCGCTGATTGAGAAGAACGTCGCCAACGTCAATGCCGGCGTGAGCATGGTTGAGCAGACGGAAACCCATCTGACCGGGATGATCGAGGACGTGTTCCAGATGTCGACCATGATCAGAGAAATTGGCCTTGCGACGCGTGAACAAACCCAGGCGCTGGAACTGATCAACGATTCGATCTCCCGCATCGGCACCATGACCGATAACAACGCCGCGATGGTGGAAAGCGTCAGGGATGCCGCCGGCAGTCTTTCCAGGCGCTCCTCACGCCTGCAACAGGCGGTGAGCGTCTTCGGCACCTCCGCCTAATCCCCCTCCCGTTCTGCCTGTTCAGAGCGGGATTCCACTTCAGTTTTGGTTGATTATTACGCAATCTGATCATTTTAAATGGACTATTTTGCACCGTTTATTATTTGCAGGTAGGATGCTCCGCCGGTGGTGTTATCCCTACCCAGAATGACGGGAAGCATCACCGGCGTCGCGCCGGGGAGTTGCGGCAAAAGGTTCGATTTATCAGACAGGTAAACAGGTAACGTAATGAATACACAAGAAACAACGGTGTCGGAGCAGCACGCGGCGAAACGACGCTGGTTGAATGCCCATGAAGAGGGGTATCACAAAGCAATGGGCAACCGTCAGGTCCAGATGATCGCCATCGGCGGCGCCATTGGGACCGGGTTATTTTTGGGCGCCGGTGCGCGCCTGCAAATGGCAGGCCCCGCGCTGGCGCTGGTCTATCTGGTCTGCGGGATCTTTTCATTCTTTATTTTGCGCGCATTGGGCGAACTGGTTTTACACCGCCCTTCCAGCGGCAGTTTCGTGTCGTATGCCCGTGAATTTCTCGGTGAGAAAGCCGCCTACGTCGCGGGATGGATGTACTTCATCAACTGGGCAATGACGGGTATCGTCGATATCACCGCCGTCGCGCTGTATATGCATTACTGGGGGGCGTTTGGTGATGTTCCGCAGTGGGTTTTCGCCCTTGGCGCGCTGGCGATCGTCGGCACCATGAACATGATTGGCGTGAAGTGGTTTGCGGAGATGGAGTTCTGGTTTGCACTGGTCAAAGTGCTGGCCATTGTGCTCTTTCTGGTGGTCGGGACGATTTTCCTCGGCTCGGGTAAACCGCTGGACGGTAACGCCACCGGTTTTCATCTGATTACCGATAACGGCGGATTCTTCCCCCACGGCCTGCTGCCGGCGCTGGTGCTGGTACAAGGGGTGGTCTTTGCCTTTGCGTCTATCGAACTGGTGGGAACCGCCGCCGGTGAATGTAAAGATCCGCAGACGATGGTGCCTAAAGCCATCAACAGCGTGATCTGGCGTATCGGCCTGTTCTACGTCGGTTCTGTGGTACTGCTGGTGCTGCTGTTGCCATGGAACGCCTATCAGGCGGGACAAAGCCCGTTTGTGACTTTCTTCTCGAAGCTCGGCGTGCCTTACATTGGCAGCATTATGAACATCGTCGTGCTGACTGCCGCCCTCTCCAGCCTGAACTCCGGCCTCTATTGCACCGGGCGCATTTTGCGTTCGATGGCGATGGGCGGATCTGCGCCAAAATTCATGAGTAAGATGAGTCGTCAGCATGTGCCCTACGCGGGAATTCTGGCGACGCTGGCGGTGTACGTTGTTGGAGTTTTTCTCAACTATCTGGTGCCATCGCAGGTCTTCGAAATCGTGCTGAACTTTGCGTCACTGGGGATCATCGCTTCATGGGGCTTTATTGTGGTCTGCCAGCTGCGTCTGCGTCAGGCAATCAAAGAAGGAAAAGCCGCCGATGTCAGCTTCAAACTACCTGGTGCGCCGTTTACCTCGTGGTTAACGCTGCTGTTCCTGTTGAGCGTGCTGGTCCTGATGGCCTTCGATTATCCGAACGGGACATGGACCATTGCTTCCCTGCCGCTGATTGCCATCCTGCTGGTCGCCGGTTGGTACGGCGTGCGTAAGCGAGTGGCGGAAATACACCGCAGCGCGCCATAAACAACAAGGCCTGCACACGGTGCAGGCCTTTAACTTTACAGGGCGATGCGAATCACATCATCCGGTTCAGTGGCTTCTTTCTCACGCGTAGATTTCTGCTTCACGCTTACGTACAGCGTTTTGCCATCGGCGGACAGCGCCAGGCTGTTCGGGAAGGTTGGCGTATCAAACGTTTTCACCACGTTGTAACTCTTCGCGTCAATCACGCTCACTTTACCCGCCTGACGGTGCGTGACGTACACTTCGTTACGCGTTGGGTTGAACAGAACGGCCAGCGACTCCGGCGCCGCGACTTTCGCCAGCACGTTGCCGTTGCGGGTATCGACAACCACCACTTCAGCCGCTTTTGAGTCGGTCACAAATGCGCGATGACCTGCTGTATCAAGGCTCAGGTTGATGAAGAAGTGCTCTTTGCCATCCTCCAACAGTTTTTTACGGCTGAGGATCTTGTTGGTGGCAGTATCGATAGTAATGAATTCGCCATCGGCATTGGTGGTGTACAGACGTTTCGCCTGGCTGTCGATCGCCAGGCCCGCGCCCATTTTACCGGTATTCTGGATCGTCTCTTTCAGCGCAATTTTTTCGCCATCCACCACCCAAATCACGCTCTCTTTACCGAGACCGCTGATATAGACCGTATTGGTCGCTTCATCGACAACCAGCTCACGCGGCTGCAGCGGACGTACCTCTTCTGAGCGCTTACGGGCGTCGAGAACCAGTCGCCCTTTCACTTCACTCGTTTTCGCATCAATGGCCGTCACCGCACTGTTGACCGTGTTGCCAAACCACAGCGTCTGGGTCGCATTATTGATGGTGGCTCCAAACGGTTTGAGATCGTTGTGGATAACCTGCGTGACGTCCAGCGTCACCGGATCAAGACGATAGACGATACCGCCCTTGTCCAGTTTGCGGCTTTGCGAGGTCGCCAGCCACAGGGCGTTTTCCTGCTGGCTGAAGGCCATTTCGTAGGCGCCTTTGCCCACACCTTTACGCAGCAGGTCTTCTGCAGCCTGAGCGCTGAATGAAGAAGCAACCAGCAGTGAACCTAACAGCAATGAACCCCGCAGACGCGGTGAGAACAGATGACGAAAATGCATGACGACTCCCTTTGATAAATAGCTATTTTGCTGCTTCACATCGCTTCAACGAGCAACATCCTGGTATTGCTCTTGTTTATAGATGGGAATGGTAATCATTATTCATGTGAATGTGGAGCATTTATTCGCATTCTGGCTACAATCTTCTTAATTTCCTCATTAATTTTTAACGCATCGTGCCGTTAAAATTTTCAAATATTTACAAATCCATTAACATAGAGCTTACATACCTCTGGGTACGTTCAATTTAACTGGCCTTTTTCATGAATATTATTTCCACACGACATATCGCAGTACCCGCACTTTTTCTCCCGCTTGTGTTCTCATCGTCGGTTATGGCAGATGAGGCTGGCGATGACCAGACAATGATCGTCAGCGCTTCACCCCAGGCGATATCAGAACTGGATACCCCTGCTGCCGTCAGCGTCGTTGACGGTGAAGATATGCGTCTGGCCGCGCCGCGCATCAACCTGTCGGAATCACTGACCCGCGTGCCGGGACTTCAGGTGCAAAACCGGCAAAACTATGCGCAGGATTTGCAGATCTCGATGCGTGGGTTCGGCTCCCGATCCACCTATGGGATCCGCGGCATTCGTCTGTATGTGGACGGCATTCCGGCGACGATGCCGGACGGTCAGGGGCAGACATCGAACATTGATCTCAGCAGCGTACAGAACGTTGAAGTGCTGCGCGGTCCCTTCTCTGCGCTATACGGTAATGCTTCCGGCGGCGTGATGAATGTCACGACCCAAACCGGTCAACAGCCGCCGACGATAGAAGCGAGCAGCTATTACGGTAGTTTCGGGAGCTGGCGTTATGGGTTGAAAGCCACGGGCGCGATGGGTGATGGTACTCAGGCGGGCGACGTGGATTACACGGTCTCCACTACCCGTTTCACCACCCACGGCTATCGCGATCGCAGCGGCGCGCAAAAAAATCTGGTCAACGCAAAACTGGGCGTACGTATCGATGACGCCAGCAAGCTGAGTCTGATTTTCAATAGCGTCGATATTAAAGCCGACGATCCGGGTGGTCTGACTGAAGCGGAATGGCGGGCGGATCCCCAACAATCCCCCCGCGCTGAACAATACAACACGCGCAAAACCATCAAGCAGACCCAGGCCGGATTGCGTTATGAACGCCAGCTCAGCGCGCAGGATGACATGAGCATCATGATGTACGCCGGAGAGCGCGAAACCACGCAGTATCAGTCGATACCTATGGCGCCACAGCGTCGCCCCTCTCATGCGGGCGGCGTGATCGCTTTGCAGCGCCATTACCAGGGTATCGACAGTCGCTGGACGCATCGCGGTGAACTGGGCGTCCCCGTAACCTTCACCACCGGTTTGAACTACGAAAACATGAGCGAAAACCGCAAAGGCTATAACAACTATCGACTGAACAATGGCGTACCGGAGTACGGTCAGAAAGGCGATCTGCGCCGCGATGAACGTAACCTGATGTGGAACGTGGATCCCTATCTGCAAACCCAGTGGCAACTGACCGACAAACTCTCGCTGGATGCTGGCGTGCGCTACAGTTCGGTGTGGTTCGATTCCAACGATCATTACGTTACGCCAGGCAATGGCGATGACAGCGGTGACGCCAGTTACCATCAGTGGTTACCTGCCGGTTCGCTGAAATACGCCTTAACCGACGCCTGGAACGTCTATCTCGCTGCGGGCCGGGGCTTCGAAACGCCGACCATCAACGAGCTTTCTTACCGTGCAGACGGGCAAAGCGGGATGAATTTTGGTCTCAAACCCTCAACCAACGATACGGTGGAAATCGGCAGCAAAACCCGGATCGGCGATGGATTGCTGACGGCGGCGCTTTTCCAGACCGATACCGACGATGAACTGGTGGTTGATTCCAGTAGCGGCGGACGCACGACCTATAAGAATGCCGGGAAGACGCGCCGCCAGGGTGCGGAGCTCGCCTGGGATCAACGCTTTGCCGGAAACTGGCGGTTCAACGCTTCCTGGACCTGGCTGGATGCCACTTATCGCAGTAACGTGTGTCGCGACCAGAACTGCAATGGCAACCGAATGCCCGGCATCGCGCGGAACATGGGGTTTGCTTCGCTGGGCTACGTGCCTGATGAAGGTTGGTACGCAGGAGCCGAAGCGCGCTATATGGGCGATATCATGGCTGACGATGAGAACACCGCCAAAGCCCCGTCTTATACTGTTGTCGGCCTGAATACCGGCTATAAATTCACCGTCAGCAGCCTGACGGTGGACGTGTTCGGTCGTGTCGATAATCTGTTCGACAAAGAGTATGTCGGCTCAGTTATCGTGAATGAATCGAATGGCCGTTACTACGAACCGGCGCCAGGACGAAACTACGGTGTAGGTGTCAATCTGGCCTGGCGTTTTGAGTAAAATCGATTATTCATAACGTACTAGCGGGGATATTCCCCGCTATATTTAAGCCAGGCTTAATGATGGTGCTGTTGTTTAATTATCGCTACATTTTTATTGATAAGGTCAATTAAACAATGACGGCTGGCGTCTTTATTTCCCGCCGCCATCGCATTCAGTAATTCCTGATAATGCCCGACGTTGTGTTGATAAGCGTCATGCTTCGCCCTGTCATAGAGAAAATGCAGACTCGGCCCCATGCGTACCCAAAGCTGTTCGATCATTTCGACCAGGGTGGGCATATTCGCAAACTGATAGATTTTGAAGCGCAGCGCCCGGTTTGCCAGCAGGCGATCCTCGACCGTACCGCTCTCGTGTGCCAGCTGATAGTCCGCCAGAAGCGCTTGCAGAATCTCCATCCGCTCCGCCGTCACCTGGCTCGTCGCCGTCATTACCGCCATGCCTTCAAGCTCGCAGCGGATGTGTATGATTTCGCTAAACCGCGTCATTGTAATATCCGGAACCATAAAGGCTTGTGCAGGCGCGATAGCCAATGCGTTTGCGGAGACCAGGCGTAATAGCGCTTCCCGAACCGGGGTGATACTGATCCCCAGCTCCTGCGCGATATTTTTAGTGATTAGCCTGGTGCCAGGACGTAATGCGCCAATGCTTAATTTGTCTTTTAGCCCTCTTTCAACTTGCGTGGTCAAACTTATATGTTGCGTTTTTTCCATACCAGGCATTCTTTTTCTTCACCTCATAACATAGCCAATCGCAATTAAGCTAAATCGCCTAATTGATATAAATATCGCCTGGTTTAAAAAATGTGAAACGTAATGAATAGCAATTTACCCGCGTTTTATTAACAACGCCGACAGATTATTCGTCGGTTACGCGGTGATATATACCCTAAATAATTAAAGCTGGAATTTAAAAATTTGCCCATTTTTTTATGGCGGCTCTCGCCGCCAGGTATGGTTTACGCGTCGTCGGCGAGGCGTATCACTACTTTACCAAAGTTTTTACCGGTCAACAGGCCGATAAAGGTTTGCGGCGCGTTCTCCAGTCCGTCGGTAACCTGCTCACGATAATGGATTTTCCCCTCTTTCACCCAGCGTCCCATCTCCTGCTGGAATTCGTGAAGACGATGTCCGTAATCCTGACCGATGATAAAGCCCTGCATACGGATCCGTTTTTTCAGCAGGGTCGCCATCAGCAGCGGCAGTCTGTCAGGCCCAGCCGGTAAGTTTGTCGCGTTATAACCGCTGACCAGACCACAAAGAGGAATTCGCGCCGAGGTGTTCAGTAACGGCAGCACGGCATCAAACACTTTCCCGCCCACGTTTTCGTAGTAGACATCAATGCCTTGCGGGCAGGCTTTCGCCAGTTGTTCAGCAAAATCGCTGGCATGATGGTCCAGACAGAGATCGAAGCCCAGCACCTCGGTAGCATGACGGCATTTTTCCGCTCCGCCAGCCACGCCCACCACGCGACAGCCCTTCAGTTTCCCAATTTGTCCAACCGTGGCGCCGACAGGCCCCGTGGCGGCCGCTACGACCAGTGTCTCGCCCGCTTTTGGCTGGCCGATGTCCAGTAATCCCATATAGGCGGTGAATCCAGGCATCCCCAGCACGCCGAGCGCCCACGACGGATTTTCAGGATTGTCTCCAAGCTTCACCAGTCCCGTGCCGTCGGAAATATCGTAATCCTGCCAGCCGCTGTAACTCAGCACCCATTCACCCGGTTTATAATCGGGGTGATTTGACGCCACCACACGACTGACGGTGCCGCCCACCATCACTCCGCCAATCTCCACCGGCGGCGAGTATGACGGCTCATCGCTCATGCGCCCACGCATATACGGATCGAGCGACAGATAAACAGTGCGCAGTAAAACCTGGCCTTCGCCAGGGGTGGCGACATCGTCCTCTTCCAGACGGAAATTCTCTGCCACCGGTGCGCCATGGGGTCGGGATGCTAATACCCAGCGACGGTTACGGTGTGTTTGTTGAGCCATGATGTTCTCCTCTGCTTTTAGCATGAATCCATCAATAGTAGCAGGCCGCGGCGGTCATTAACTCCCGGCCTGGTTTAAGCGCACAACGAGGTAAACACAGGGTTGCGTTGTCTCATTGATAAAACGACAGTCATTCGGCGGCCCCAGTTCCAGGCAGTCACCCGCCTTCATCTCGTGGCGCGTGTCACCTTCCATAAACACCAGTTCGCCCTGCTGCAGCCAGATCAGTTGCCGGGCCTGAACATACGATGAGGCAGGCATCGGGATATCGCTGCCCGCCGGCAATTCAATTTGCACCAGATCGATCGGCAAATCGCTGCGCGGCGACACATGGCGGCGCAGATAGTGGCTTTGCGGGTCGCGCCAGACGGGCTGATCGGCGAAACGGGACAGTTTGCCCTCCTGCATTTCAGCACGGGCAATCAGCGTGGACATACTGATGCCAAACGCCCCGGAGAGCCTGCCAAGCAGCGTCGCCGTTGGACTGCTTTCACCGCGTTCAATTTTGTGGATCATCGCGCGCGACACACCCGCCCGTTCAGCCAGATCGGTTAGCGACCAGCTGCGGGATTCACGTTCAAGGCGAATTCTTGCGCTGATCCGTTGATTTATGCTGTCTTCAATAGTATTCATATCGTAATACTATAGTGTACAACCCCTGAGGTTCAACATGTCTATTCGATTCGCCAGCAAAGAGGACTGCGCCGCCATCGCAGAGATCTATAACCATGCGGTGCTGCACACGGCGGCCATCTGGAACGACCAGACGGTCGATACCGATAACCGCATCGCATGGTATGAGGCACGACAGGCGCTGGGTTATCCGGTACTGGTGAGCGTGGAAGGTGACGTTGTCACGGGATATGCCTCCTTTGGGGACTGGCGTAACTTTGATGGCTTCCGCCATACCGTCGAACATTCGGTTTATGTCCATCCGGATCATCAGGGAAAAGGGCTGGGACGCCAGTTACTGAGCCGGTTAATCGAGGAAGCTCGCCGCTGTGGTAAACATGTGATGGTTGCCGGTATCGAATCGCAAAACCACGCCTCATTGCATTTACATGAAACGCTCGGGTTTAACACCACAGCGCAGATGCCGCAGGTAGGCACCAAATTTGGTCGCTGGCTGGATCTGACCTTTATGCAGTTGCAGCTTGACGATCGCCACGAACCGGACGCGCACGGATGAACCAGTCGCTCACCCTCACCTTTCTGATCGCCGCTGGTATCGGCCTGGTGGTGCAAAACACTCTGATGGTGCGGATTACGCAGACCTCATCAACCATCCTGATCGCCATGTTGCTGAACTCGCTGGTCGGAATTGTGCTGTTTGTCAGCATTCTGTGGTTCAAACAGGGAATGGCGGGATTTGGTGAACTGGCCGCCAGCGTGTGCTGGTGGACGCTGATTCCGGGTCTGCTGGGCTCTTTTTTCGTTTTCGCCAGCATTAGCGGCTATCAGCATGTGGGGGCTGCGACCACGATTGCGGTGCTGGTCGCCAGCCAGCTCATTGGCGGTCTCGTACTGGATATTTTGCGCAGCCATGGCGTCCCGCTCAGAGCCTTGATCGGCCCGGTCTGCGGCGCTGTGATGCTGGTGGTCGGCGCCTGGCTGGTGGCGAGACGCCAGTTTTAATGCCTGAGGACGCTACGCTTATCAGACCTACACATTTCCATCGCCATAGGCCAAGTCAGCGCAGCGTCATCCGGCACTACAGAGACTCAATCAAAGGATCATGCCGCCTTTCGTGAGTTGTTCGCGACGCGCTTCCATATCCTCCTTATGCTGACGACCGTGATGCGCAATTGCGGTTCTTAGCCGCTGCTGCTGCGTGTAGCGATCGTCACGGCTTAACTGCGCATCATCGCTCAGGGCTATCAGCAGTTCATTCATATAGGTAATGACGCCCTCATCAATAGCGGCATCGACACGGGCGCTGACCTCATCCAGGTGCGACATAAAAACTCCTTAATTCAGTTTTGCTTTCGAAAAATCACTGCCCATCAGGCTGACGCTATAACCGGTCACATTGCTGCGCGTGGCGTAGAACGTTTTGCCATTTGCCAGCGCAATCCACGGCGCCTGCTGATAATAGATCTCTTGCGCCTGCTGGTAGAGTTTCACACGCTCTTCCGGCTTGCTGACCCGCTTCGCTTTCAGGACCAGTGAATCATACTCCTTATCACACCAGCGCGCGGCATTCGATCCGGTTTTGATGCTGTTGCAACCCAGCAACACATCGGCAAAGTTGTCCGGGTCACCGTTATCCGACATCCAGCCAAACAGCGCGCTGTCATGTTCGCCTTTACGCATCCCGGAAAGGTATTCGCCCCACTCGTAAGAGACAATCTTCGCCTTGACGCCCACTTTTGCCCAGTCGCTTTGAATCATCTCGGCAATGCGTCGCGAGTTGGGGTTATACGGTCGCTGCACCGGCATCGACCAGAGCGTCACCTCAAACCCTTTTTCCTGCCCGGCCTGCTTCAGCAGCTCTTTCGCTTTTTCCGGATCGTATGCGTAATCCTTCAGTTCCGGGTTAAAACCCATCATATTCGGCGGGATCGGGGATTTTGCCACTTTCGCCGAATCGAGGAAAACGGCCTTCACAATCGCCTGTTTATCGGTGGCGTAGTTCAGCGCCTGACGCACCAGCACGTTATCAAACGGCTTTTTCTCGGTGTTGAAGGCCAGATAACCGACGTTGAGCGCCTCAACGGCATGCAGCGTCAGGTCTTTATTCTTTTTGATTTCGTCGAACTGTACCGGCGATGGCGCCGGGATAATCTGACATTCGTTGGTTTGCAGTTTCGCCATTCGCGTCTGCACGTTTGGCGTGATGGAGAAGATCAGATGCTTTGTCGGCACCTCGCCGTCCCAGTAATTCGGATTTGCCAGATAGCGAATTTGCGAATCCTGCTTGTACTGCTGGAGCACGTACGGCCCGGTACCAATCGGCCAGTTATCGACGTTTTCCGGTGTCCCTTTTTTCAGCATCGCGTCGGCGTATTCCGCCGAGAGGATCGAGGCAAAATCCATGCCCCAGTCGGCAAGAAACGCCGCATTTGGCTCGCTCAGCACAAACTGTACATGGTAATCATCGACCTTTTTCACCTCTTTAATCAGCTTATCGAAACCGACGTCGTTGAAATACTCATAGCTGCCCTGCGACACATTGTGGTACGGATGCGTGGCCTCTTTCTGGCGTAATACTGAGAAAATGACGTCATCGGCGTTGAAGTCGCGGGTCGGCTTGAAGAACTTGTTGCTGTTGAACTTCACGCCCTGACGCAGCGTAAAGGTGTAGGTTTTGCCATCCTCAGAAATGGTCCAGTCCGTGGCCAGCGACGGTACCGGCGTGTTTTTTACCGGGTCAAAATTGATCAGCCGGTTGTAGAGCACCTGCGAACTGGCGACAAACGACGGGCCAGAGCTGGCAATTTGCGGATTAAAGGATTCTGGCGAGGCTTCCGAGCAATAAACAATCGTGTCGTTATTTGCCGCAAACGCGGCTCCGGTCGGTAGCACCGCACTGAGCGCCAGTGCGAGCAGCGTTTTCCCTGTGGACATGATATGAACCTTCATCGTTATTATTGAGGGGGTTATAGGAGCATAGATTAAGAAAACTGAAAAATAACAAATCCGTCTCAGGTTATGCGAATCCGCGCATTTTTGTTGGATCTTTCGCCACAGAATTTCCGTTAAGGCTTTTCGAAAACGTCAACGCCTCTATGCCCAGAAAATTCACCCCTTTTTGCCTCTCTTCCACCGTTTGCCTGAGCCACGAATCCGTAAAGTAGATGCGTGAAAAAGTCTTAGGGACCTTATCGTGGCAAAAACACTCTTGCGCAGCGGCAATCTGGATGATTATCAGGCCGTCGGCGGTGGCGGCCAGGCCGTCTTTGATTCAGCACTACAAATTCGTGAAACGCTCCGTCTGCGTAAACAGCAGGCGATGGTAGATTGTCTCGCCATTCCACAAGTCAACGACAGCGGCGATCGGGTTGACTGGTATTCCCCCCTTGAAGGCGTAGCCGTCGCGTGGAAAGCCGCCGATGAAGAGGCTCGCCTTCGCGCCCTGCGCTACCTTTCCGCGACACTGGAAAGCGCTGCATCGCTGAGCCGCAAAAGCCTGCAGTCCGGGAAGACGTCACTGCAACTGTTTGGTTCGCTGCTGGAAAAGGCCGTCCAGTTTCCTGGTGAGAATCACGTTTTTCTGGTAGATGGCAAGCCGGTCATCACCTTTTGGGGATTTATCAATCTCAATGAGAACATCCGTGAGGAGGTACTGGAATGCCTGCGTACCCAGGAAGAACCCGAACCGGAAATTCACATTGAACCAGAACCTGTCGAAGAGCCCGCGCCGGAAGTGACATTTGCCCAGGCGGATGAACCGCTGCTCTCTACGCCGATCGTGCCGGTCAGCGAGCCTGACCTCGTGATTGCACCGCAGCCGGTTCCCGCGCTCGCGGAAGAAAAGGTGATGCCTGTTGCGGTTAAACCGTCACGTCGCCTACCGCTCTGGAGTCTGCCCGTCGCCGCAGTGATCGTTGCCGCCATTGCCGCCCCGCTGCTGTGGAAAGCGCAGGCCCCCGCCATTGCGACGGAAATGGTCAATGCGCCGCAACCGGAAATAGCGCCGCTGCCAACGCTCACCGTCGCGCTACCGCTGCACCAGGCAGAGGTCATTGCACCAGTGAAAAAAGAGAAACCTGCCGATGAGCCGGTGGTGATTGCCGCGATCCCGAAAGACGCGCTGGTGATGGATGCGAATCAGATGAAGGCTGGTACTACGCGCTTTCTCAACGGTAACTGGCGCGTCATGGTGGACGTGAAAGATCCCGTCACCGGTAAAGCGCCGTCTCTGCGTTACCAGATCCAGAACAATAAAGGCACGGCGCGCGTGGTTCACGGCGATAACATCGTCTGCCGCGCGGACCTCTTCTCAGGGCTGCATCAGAGCGGGGAATTAATGATTAAGAGTCGCGGCAATGCGCGCTGCACCGACGGTTCACGCTATCCAATGCCGGAAATCACCTGCAAAGCCGGGACTCATGATGTCGCCGTTTGTACCGCCCGCTTCGATGCGAAAGCCGCGATCCCGTTGACGTTCAAGAAGACAGGGGCCTGATTTTATGCTGGTGAATTTGTGTGATTACAAACAGAGCGTCACGCTCATCGCAAACAGCGGCGTGCAGTTTCTCGATTTCGGGCTGACGCCGCAGGAATCCGCGCATCATGGTCGCTTCGTGCGTAAAACGGCCAACGGTCCCCTGCTGCGTCTGGATTACGACCTGGCGAATGGTCGCTATACCCTGCCTGCGCGACCGGGCTCGCAGCCGGAAGTGGTAAAACCGGAAAGTACGCAAACGCTGCATTATTCCCTGGAGGTTCTCGACGGCATCTGGCTGCCGCTGCCGTTCCTGCGTTTTAATCCGCCGCGCACCTTCGTTGAAGGGCCAGACAACTGGGCGCGCGTTCAGGTACGTAAGCTTGCCGAACCCGACAGCGCGGGCAACACCCATCGTGTGACGCTCGCGCTCGATAGCCAGTTGAGCGAGAATGCCCCCGCCTCGCTTGCGCCCGGCGAAAACGATCTGCTGAACGGCACCCGTTTTGCCCTCGCCTGGCGCGATGATGAGATCGCCGATTTTCTCGATCAGACCTGGATTGACGGCTGGCTACGCGAGGCGTTCCTCAACCACGTCAGCCAGCAGGAAAACCGGACTGAGCAGGCCATCAGCCTGGCGCTGCGTAACTTTGAGTATCAGGCGCACTGGCTGAACCTGCTGACGCTGCTGGGTGAACAGCTCGCCGTACCGGAAGTCAAACTGGTGACCCACACCCTCAGTACCCCGGCGATCCCGGTTGATTTGATTCTGGATGTCGGTAACACCCATACCTGCGGCGTCTTGATTGAAGATCACGGCGACGCCAATGACGGGCTGCGCCAGACGGCGGAACTGCAGGTCCGTTCGCTCAGCGAACCGCAGTATCTCAACGATCCGCTGTTCACCAGTCGTCTTGAATTTTCAGAAGCCCGCTTTGGTAAACAGCATTTCTCGGTCGAAAGCGGCCGTGAGGATGCGTTCATCTGGCCGTCGATTGTGCGGGTCGGTGACGAAGCGCGCAAGCTGGCGATGCAGCGTACGGGGACGGACGGTAACAGCGGCATTTCCAGTCCGCGCCGCTATCTGTGGGATGAAACGCCGGTACTGCATGACTGGCGCTTCAGCCAGATGAACAGCAAAACCCAGCGCGAACCG
The DNA here is from genome assembly GCF_001297795.1 of Citrobacter sp. CtB7.12. NCBI lineage: Bacteria > Pseudomonadati > Pseudomonadota > Gammaproteobacteria > Enterobacterales > Enterobacteriaceae > Citrobacter > Citrobacter sp. CtB7.12. The sequence continues at coordinate 21,690 of NZ_LIFT01000003.1, forward strand.
CTTGCCACCGCCTTTCCGCTGATGAACCTGATGAACGACGATGGACAGCCGCTCTACTCGCTGCCGCAGGATGACCGTCTGCCGGTGTTTTCGCCTCAGTACAGCCGCAGTACGCTGATGACCCACATGCTGTGTGAGATCCTCGCCCAGGCGCTGGGACAAATTAACAGTGTCGCAACCCGACTGCGTCTGGGTTTCCCGGCGTCCCCACGTCAGTTACGCTCATTGATCCTCACACTCCCTTCGGCGATGCCGAAACAGGAGCGTGAGATCTTCCGTCTGCGCATGTTTGAAGCGATAGCGATTGTCTGGAAAGCGATGGGCTGGCACCCGCAGGATGAAGATTTCAGCACCCGCAAGCAGCAGGAAAAAAGCGTGGTTCCGGTGCCAGAAATTCAGATGGAGTGGGACGAGGCCAGCTGTGGTCAACTGGTCTGGCTGTATAACGAAGCCATTTCCCATTACGCCGGACGCAGCGAAGCATTCTTCAACACCCTTGCCCGCCCGGATCGCCTGCCTGAACCTGGCGAAACGAAAGGCCGGGCGCTGCGCGTGGCCTCGATTGATATCGGCGGCGGCACCACCGATATGGCGATTGTTCACTATCAACTGGACGACGGCGTCGGCGCCAATGTGAAAATCACGCCGCATCTGCTGTTTCGCGAAGGTTTTAAGGTCGCGGGCGACGACATGCTGCTGGATGTGATCCAGAAATGCATTTTACCGGCCTTGCAAACCCGGCTGCAGCAAGCGGGAGTGACGGATGCCGCTGCCCTGCTCGCCACGCTGTTTGGCGATTCCGGACGCATCGACACCCAGGCCGTTTTGCGACAACAAACGGCGCTTCAGCTCTTTATGCCGCTCGGTCACGCGGTCCTTTCTGCGTGGGAGAAGAGCGACATTAACGATCCGCTGGCCGGACTGCACGCTACCTTTGGCGATCTGCTGAACCATCGTCCGACCCGCAACGTGCTCAATTACATTCAGCAGGCGATTGATCACGCGCTGCCGTCGGGCTCGCCAACGTTTGATCTCTTCAGCGTCCCGTTACAGGTGCAGTTCAGCCAGTTACAGGAGGCGATGCTGGCAGGTCAGTTTACCCTGACGTCCCCACTGCATGCGGTCTGCGAAGCCATTTCACATTACTGTTGTGATGTTCTGCTGGTCACCGGCAGACCGACCTGTATCCCGGCGGTTCAGGCGCTGATCCGCCATCTGCAGCCGGTTCCGGTCAACCGCATGGTGTGGATGGATAACTACCGCGTCCATGAATGGTATCCGTTCAGCCAACAGGGACGCATCGGCAATCCGAAATCCACCGCCGCAGTCGGCGCGATGCTGTGCAGCCTGGCGCTGGATCTGCGCCTGCCGCGCTTTAACTTTAAAGCCGCTGATATTGGCGCCTACTCGACCGTGCGTTACCTCGGCGTCCTCGACAATACGTTGAATACGTTGCGTGAGGAAAACGTCTGGTATCAGGATATCGATCTTGATAAACCCGGCGCGAAGCTCGACACCCGCGTGCACTTCCCGCTCCGCGGTAACGTTACGCTCGGTTTTCGTCAACTGGCGAACAGTCGTTGGCCCGCGACGCCGCTGTATACGCTGAGCATTAACGCCGCCGATCTGGCAAAGAATATTGCCGGTGACGGCGTGTTAAACGTGCGTTTGCAACTGCGCGGCGGCAACAAAGATACCTGCCCCGAGTCGTTTGTGCTGAGCGATGCGTGGTTACAGGACGGCACGCCGGTGGCGGCGAATGCCCTGACTTTAAAACTGAATACCCTGGCTGACCGCCGACACAGCGGCAGCCATTACTGGATTGACAGCGGGAGCGTGTACCTGAAATGAGCAAGATGTTGAATACCACTCAGGCCGCGATCGCGTGGGTTAACCGTACCCGACAGCATGCCGTCACGCTGGATGACGAAGCGGATGCGCTACTGGCCCAACTCAACCGCGCAGCCGCCACCGAATCCGCGCTCAATGCCGCCCGACACGATCGCGCCAGCATTGGACTTTACGGCTACTCGCAGGCGGCAAAAGCACATCTCCTTGCCGCGCTGTGCAGCAGCGGCAACGGTAAGGTCAATGTCATGACCCCGGACCGCAGCTTTGACTATTTCAGTCATCTCAACCCCGGACACGCGCCAACTAATATGGCGCTGCGCTTTACACGGCAAAAAAATCTGCCGGATGACGAGTGGCCGTTACGCTTGCGGCTGGTTACGGAAGCAGAACTGGTGCAGATCTTCATCACCCAGGCCTGCGCGCAGCCAGCGTACCGGCAGGTGGAAAAAGCGATTATCGAATCGCGTATTGAAAAGTGGCAGTCGCTGCGTCAGTTGCACCCGGTTCAGGGCGTGACGGCGCAGGAAGTCGCGACCATTGCCCGCTTCTGGCAGCGCTGTATCCCCGCCTCACAACAGCAGATTGATGACGCGCTGTGGCACCAGTTTGCCCTGCTGCTGCCGACGGTCGATCTCTCAACCCGTGCCAGCGCCTGGTCGTTGCTGTGGGGTGAACAGCCAGAACTGACGCAGCAGTGGCTGCAACTGGCGCAGGTCCTCCAGCAGACGGGTCATGCCGGCGAAGTCGCCGCGCCGCTGAGCCTGTTGGTCGATCAGTTTGGCTTACCGTCTGAAAATTTTATCACCCAGGAATTTCTGGCCTCGCAGGAGGCGCAAAGCGATGTAGTTGTCCATCCGATCGTGGATGAGAAATTACTTAATGCCGTCAGCCTGGCTCAGGCATCGCTGGCTCTGCTGACCCGCGAGATGGTACTGAGCGTCGAAGAGTGCGTACTCGATAACGTCGATCTGCTGGATATTCCGCTTGCGCCGCTCAGTCACCCGCAGCCGCTCTGGCAGGCCAAACTCGGCTGGTTGTTGGAGCATTACCGCCAGCAGTTACAGCCCGATGTGCTGGTCGTCTGTAACGCCACCGCCACCCGCACACAAACGCCGTCTACGGCCAGAACACTGCTCAACTGGGTGCACGATACACAGTCGACGCGCGAGACCGCGTTACCCGGCGTGGTATGGGCCATTACGCCGCAAGATGCGCGCTTTACAACACAACAGAATCTGGACGAAGCGGTGCAGCATCTGATGGGAAAACCAGGCCAACACTGGGGCACCCTGCAGGCGCTGGACAAACACAGTCTGCTACGCCTGATCGAGTGGCTGTCGCAAGCCACTTCAGCCCCGCAGCGTCAGGCACGCCTGGAGGCGCTGAGCGAACAGCATCAGCAGCGCGTTCGTGAACTGATGTTTGCGCAACCTGCTGAAGCGTTCAGTGCGGAAGCGGTGGTTCGCCAGCTACAGCAACAGGCGGCACATCACGGCGATCTGCTTGATGGTTTGTTACCAGCGGTTCAACAGTTTGAAACCCTGCTCCGCATTCAGCAACCGCGTGAAGAACAGGTCAGCGGTTTATTCAATGAGACCATTGACCTTTTCGCCGAAGTCCGTGATACGCCGCAGCCGTCAGAGAACAAGGAGACGGGCTATCAGGCGCACCGCCTGTGGCTCAACCATATTCGCCAGTGGAGTCGCGATGACAGTCAGGCGCAGCGTTTAGGGTTGACGCCCGCTGCGCTGCGTCAGGTCGTCGACATCCTGGCGATCGCCAGCTATCGCCTGCAACTGCCGCAGCAACTGCAACAAATATTGCAGCGTGAAGAGGTTTGCGGCGCTCAGTTGCACGCCTGCATCGCCAACTTTATTGCCTGGCTCGGCTATGCCGAAGTGGCAGAAACAGAGCGACCCGCCAGCCGAATCGCTAAAGGAACGGCAATTTTCAGCGCGGTCAAACGCCAGCCGATGGCGCGTCTGACGCATCTGGAAGAACAGCCGGTGCACGCCGCCAGCCGCTATGTTTATGACTGGCTGGTTGCGCTGTATACCCGGGCAACGGAAAACAAGGGATATCAACATCCGCAGGAAGTGACTGAAGCCGACCGAAAGGCGCTAAACGCGCTGCTGGCAACGCTTTGAGCGTTCCGCCGGAATGGATGCCGGCGATGTCTGCTCAAAACAATGAAAACAACAGTGCCACCGGGAAACTCATGGGCCAGGTGGCCCCGACCAGAAAGGCGCTCAGAAAGCGGATGCGTTTTTTATCGTGCGAGAGAAACCAGGTGATCAGAAAGGCAATCGCGGCCATCACCGCATAGAACATCAACATTTTTTGGTACAAAGACATTTACGGGCATCCGGCCAAAAGAATAAATCGCGCGCAATATGCTCCATTTTTTGACATACATCAAGTTTTATCCCCTTCGGTCAAACCATTTGCCATTTTTTATGACCGCTTACGTTAAGTCCCTGGTTCGTACTATTGCGGATCACAGGATGCCGGACTATACACAAAGGGGCACTAACGCAAGGTGGCAAATATGAATGTTTCCAGTAGAACCGTAGTGTTAATAAATCTCTTTGCTGCTGTGGGTCTTTTTGCTCTTATCTCATTGAGATTTGGCTGGTTTATGTAATTTTTGAGAGCTTGCGGCGCAGACAGGCAGAGAGAATATTTCTCTCTGCCTTCGAGTGATCATCTTCCCACGCCACCTTTCGGGCGTAAATTACCCTTAATGTTTAACCATTACGTGGCGGATCACGGTGTAATCCTCCAGCCCATAAAGTGACATATCTTTGCCATAACCGGACAGTTTCTGCCCGCCGTGCGGCATTTCGCTCACCAGCATGAAATGGGTGTTAACCCACGTACAACCGTACTGCAGACGCGCGCTGACCCGGTGAGCGCGTCCGACGTCGCGCGTCCAGACCGACGACGCGAGGCCATATTGCGAATCATTGGCCCACTCCAGCACCTGCTCTTCATCCTCGAAGACGGTCACACTGACCACCGGACCAAACACTTCTCGCTGGACAATTGCATCTTCCTGTTTAGCCCCTGCCAGAAGCGTCGGGGCAAAGTAATAGCCCGGCCCCTCTACTTTTTTTCCACCGGTGACCACGTTGATATGTCCCAGCGCTTTGGCCTCTTCAACGGCTTTAGTGACGCGCTCCAGATGCGCCAGTGAACTCAGCGGCCCCAGTTCGGTCGATTCCTCCTCCGGTGCGCCGGTTTTCAGGCTGGCTACGGCGGCCCCCAGTTTCTCCACCAGCGCGTCGTAAATACCCTTCTGCGCGTAGAGGCGACAGGCGGCGGTACAGTCCTGACCGGCATTGTAAAAGCCGAAGGTGCGCACACCTTCCACCACCGCATCCACATCGGCATCATCAAACACAATCACCGGCGCTTTACCGCCCAGTTCCATATGCGTGCGCTTAATCGACGGCGCAGTATGGCTGATGATGTGTTCACCGGTCGCGATGGAGCCGGTTAACGAGACCATACGCACCTTCTTGTGCCCGGTCAGCGGATCGCCAACCGTTTTGCCTCTGCCAAACAGCACATTGAGCACACCCGGCGGGAAGATATCTTTGGCATATTCCGCCAGCTTCAGCGCGGTCAGCGGTGTGATTTCCGAAGGTTTGATCACCACGCAATTACCGGCAGCCAGCGCGGGGGCCAGTTTCCATGCCGCCATCATCAGCGGATAGTTCCACGGCGCAATGGAGGCCACCACGCCAACCGGGTCGCGGCGAATCATCGAGGTATGGCCCTCCAGATATTCCCCCGCCGCCAGACCGTTCAGACAGCGGGCGGCACCGGCGAAAAAGCGAAACACATCGACAATCGCCGGGATCTCATCATTGAGCGCACAATGCAGCGGTTTACCACAGTTGCGCGATTCCAGTTCAGCAAACTCATGCGCATTTTGCTCAATAACATCCGCCAGCTTCAGCAGCAATTCACTGCGCACTTTCGGGGTTGTCTGTCCCCATTCGCTAAACGCACGATCGGCGGCGAGGATGGCCGCATCTACCTGAGCGGGAGACGCTTCTGCAATTTCCAGCAGCACCTCGCCGGTGGCAGGGTTATAGACGGGCTGCTTTTCACCTTCACCCTTGACCAGCTCGCCGTTAATCAGTAATTGATGTTGCATAGCATTTTCCCATATCGTTGTTTATTGACCATTTCCGGCGACGCTGTCGCCTTCGCGCGTAAGCCACCACGCCCCCAGAATCGGAATGGTTGTGACCAGCATAACCAGCAGTGCCACGACGTTTGTCACCGGTACGTCACGCGGTCGCCCTAACTGATTGAGCAACCACAGCGGCAGCGTCCGTTCATGACCGGCAGTAAAGGTCGTGACGATGATTTCATCGAATGACAGCGCGAACGCCAGCATTCCCCCCGCCAGCAGCGCCGAACCCAGATTCGGCAGCACGACATAGCGGAAGGTTTGCCAGCCATTCGCGCCAAGATCCATAGAAGCCTCCACCAGACTCCATGAAGTACGGCGAAAGCGGGCTATCACGTTGTTAAACACCACCACCACGCAGAATGTCGCGTGACCGACCACAATGGTGAAAAAACCCGGATCGAGATTGACCGTCTTAAACGCGGTCAATAGCGCCAGACCGGTGACAATCCCCGGTAAGGCGATCGGTAACAGCAGCAACAGCGAGATGGCGTTTTTGCCGAAGAAATCACGCCGCCAGAGCGCCGCCGCTGCCAGTGTGCCAAGCACCAACGCAATCGCCGTCGATAACGCGGCGATTTTTAGTGACAACGTCACGGCATCCAGAATATCGCTCCGCTGTGCCGCAACGCTAAACCAGCGCAGCGTCAGTCCCTGCGGGGGAAAGCTAAAGGCCGCGTCCTCGCTATTAAACGCATAGGCGGCGATGATCAGAATGGGAAAGTGCAGGAAAACAACCCCGCCCCAGGCCGCCAGTTTGAGGAAAAACGGTGCGCGCTCAGAGTGCATCAAACGCTCCCAGACGTTTCACGAACGCCAGATAAAGGGCTATCAGCACGATCGGTACCAGCGTAAACGCCGCCGCCATTGGCATGTTGCCAATCGCCCCCTGCTGCGAATAGACCATGTTGCCGATGAAATACCCCGGCGGTCCCACCAACTGCGGCACGATGAAATCGCCCAGCGTCAAGGAAAAGGTGAAGATCGAACCGGCGGCAATTCCGGGGATCGCCAGCGGCAGAACCACATAACGGAAGGTCTGTCGTGGACGCGCGCCCAAATCGGCAGACGCCTGTAACAGCGACGGCGGCAACCGCTCCAGCGCGGCCTGAACCGGCAGGATCATGAACGGCAGCCAGATGTAGACGAACACCATAAAGCGCCCTAATCCCGACGTTGAGAGCGTGTTTCCTCCCACGGCTGGCAGCGTCAGCAGACTGGTCAGTAAAGGTTCTAAACCAAGATGGTTCAGAAACCATTGCGCCACGCCATCTTTTGCCAGCAGCAGGGTCCATGCATAGGCTTTGACGATATAACTCGCCCACATTGGCAGCATGACCGCAATATAGAAAAACGCTTTCATCTTGCCGCGGGTGTAGCGCGCCATGTACCACGCCATCGGAAACGCCAGAATCGCACTGGCTATCGTCACCGCGATCGCCATCGTCAGCGTGCGTAAAATGATGTCGTAATTGGCGGGATTAAACAGCGCACGAAGATTGGCAAGCGTCAGGTCCGGCGTTACCGACATGGTGAAGTCGTCAAAGGTGTAAAACCCCTGCCACAGCAGCGTCAGTAGCGAGCCGAAGTAGACAATACCAAACCACATCAGCGGACCAAGCAACAGCAAAAACAGTCCCAACCCGGGATAACGCCAGAAAAAACCGGTGAGTTTACTCAAGCCGCCGGGCCGTGAAGGCGTGGAGAGCACGTTCATTGCCATTCACCTCTCCTCGACCAGCGGTACCATGACCTCGCGCGGCCAGGAGACCATCACCGGCTGACCGGGCGCAAGCGTGGTCGCAAAGGGTTCTCCCGACTGATTAGCCTGACTGACCAGCAGCTTTTCACCGCCGGTAAGCTTTAGCTCAAAACGGGTGGCGGCGCCCTGATACTGCACCGCCTGAATCACCCCCTGCGCCTGGATCTCGCCAGGAACATTGAGCCGGATATGCTCCGGGCGCAGCGAGAAGCTGCCCGTCATCCCGCATACCTTCGAGGCCATCGCCGGATCAAAGACGTTCGCTGTCCCGACGAAGCCCGCAACAAACGGCGTGCGTGGTCGCATGTATAACTCACGCGGTGAATCCACCTGTTCAATGCGTCCGTTGTTAAATACCGCCACACGATCGGACATCGACAGCGCTTCGCCCTGATCGTGCGTGACGAAGATAAACGTGATCCCCAGCGACTGCTGGAGTTTTTTCAGCTCCAGTTGCATCTGCTCGCGCAGTTTCAGATCCAGCGCACCGAGCGGTTCATCCAGCAACAGCACACGCGGCTCGTTGACCAACGCCCGGGCGATCGCCACCCGTTGACGCTGACCGCCGGAAAGCTGTGACGGCTTGCGCTCAAAGACAAACCCCAGCGCCACCTTCTCCAGCGCCTCGCGAGCCTGGGCATGACGCTGTTTTTTATCAATGCCTTTGACCATCAGCCCATAGGCGACATTGTCGAGAATCGACATGTGCGGAAACAACGCATAGTCCTGGAACACGGTGTTCACATCCCGCTCCCAGGGCGGCAAATCGCTGGCAGGCTTGCCAAAGATAGTAATCGATCCGCCCGAAAGCTGCTCAAAACCGGCAATCAGGCGCAGGCAGGTGGTTTTGCCGGAGCCAGATGGCCCCAGCATTGAGAAAAATTCCCCGTCTTTAATCGCAATACTGACGCCATCGACCGCCCGCACGTCACCATACAGGCGCGTGACGTTGTCAAACTCCACTGCGTACGTCATAAATCACCCCAGTGACGTTAACGACCGCCCATGATGGCGATGTAATCCTGCGTCCAGCGACTGTACGGCACGAATTTACCGCCTTCAGCAACAGGCGTTTTCCAGAAGGCGATTTTGTCAAAATAGCGGTAACCATTGGTTTCGCAGCCTTTATCGCCCAGCAGCGTACTGGCTATACAGCCTTCGGTGACCACCGGCAGCGATCCAAACCAGGCGGCTACATCACCCTGAACTTTTGGCGTCAGCGACCAGTTCATCCACTTATAGGCGCAAACCGGGTGTTTGGCTTCACTGTGCAACATGGTGGTATCAGCCCAACCGGTGACGCCCTCTTTCGGGAACACTGTGCCAATGTGTTGTCCTTCACCTTTCAACGCGTTCGCCTGATACGGCCAGGCGCTCGAGGCCACGACGCCCTCATTTTTGAAATCGCTCATTTGCACCGTGGTGTCGTGCCAGTAGCGGTGAATCAACGGTTGCTGTGCGCGCAGCACTTTCAGCACCGCCTGGTACTGTTCTTCGGTGAGTTGATACGGGTCCGAGATCCCCAGTTGTGGCTGGGTGGCTTTCACGAACAGCGCCGCATCGGCAATGTAAATCGGTCCGTCATAGGCCTGAACGCGGCCTTTGTTGGTTTTTCCGTCCGGAAGGTTTTGTTCGACGAATACCACACTCCAGCTATCTGGTGGCGTCGGGAAGGTTTGCGTGTTGTACATCAGCAGGTTCGGCCCCCACTGATACGGCGTACCGTAGACTTTGCCCGCCACGTTAAACCAGTCGCCTTTGACCACGCGAGGATCGACGTTTTTCCAGTTCGGGATGAGCGCCGTATTGATCGGCTGCACGCGTTTCCCCATGATCAGACGCAGCGAAGCATCACCTGAGGCCGTGACCAGATCGTAGCCCCCTTTCGCCATCAGGCTGACCATCTCATCCGATGTCGCCGCCGTTTTGACGTTAACCGCACAGCCGGTCTCTTTTTCGAATTGTGTTACCCAGTCGTACTGTTTATCGGTCTGACCGCGTTCGATATAACCCGGCCAGGCGATAATATCCAGGCGACCTTCAGTCTGACCTAACGTGGTGGGGGGTTCGGCGGCGTGCGCGGTCATCAGCGTCATACTGAGCGCGCACAGGCTGCTGCGGGCAAATTTCTTGCTCATAAGATCTTACTCCTGTCGCAAAATATTGAGCGGCAGCCTTGCCGTAAATATATGTCCTTTCCTAAAAATAGTCGGCGCGCCGTCAGCGCACCTCCCGGCATGAGGAAATTTAATCAGGTTGTGACATAACGCGCATTACGCCCCGGACTGCGGCGTTGTGTGGCTATCTTCTGGAGTATAGACAAGGGGTTAGCTGACGAGGAGGAAAAACAAAAGCTATTGATATTTCCTATGATGGTCTACGGGAAATAACGTCGTACGGTTTTTGCTGATATTTTCTAAATAAGAACGCGCCATTCTTTTATATTGAATCGCGCGCACGTTTTATTTCATCTGCGCGCGAATGAGTTGCCCCAGTTGTTTTACCGCGGCTTCTTCACGTTCCCCCCAACCCCATGCGGTATTGAAGCGGAAAAAGCGTTTCCAGGTGTCTGAGGTCGAGAACATTTTTCCCGGCGCGATGCTGATGTGGTGGGCCAACGCCTGTGCGGTCAGTTCGCCCGCATCCTGTGATTCCGGCAGTTCCAGCCAGAGAAAATAGCCGCTGTTGTTGTGATGTATTTTCACTTCGGCAGGGAGATGGCGCAGCAGCGTTTGCCAGGCCTGCTGTTTACGTTCTGCCAGTTGACGACGCAGGCGGCGCAAATGGGCGTCATAACGGCGTGTTGAGAGATAATCGACCAGCGCCAGTTGCATCGGCGAACTGGTGGAAAGTGTGCTCATCAGTTGTAAACGCTGGATTTGGCGGGCGTGTTTGCCTGCGGCGACCCAACCGATGCGAAAACCCGGTACCAGACACTTGGAGAATGACGAACAATGCAGCACCTTGTCGGCCCGATCCCACGCTTTGGCCGGTAGCGGTTTCTCCCGGCCAAAATAGAGTTCGCTGTAAACGTCATCTTCAATCAACATCACATTATGACGATCGAGTATTTCAACCAGACGCGCTTTTTTCTCCGGACTGAGAGTAAAGCCAAGCGGGTTCTGGCTGTTGGTCATCAGCCAGCATGCTTTAACCGGATACGCCTGCAACGCCTGCTCCAGCGCCGCGAGATCGATCCCCTCCTTCACGTCAGTGGCAACCGACAGCGCTTTAAGCCGCAGTCGCTCCAGCGCCTGTAACGCGCCATAAAAACAGGGGTTTTCGACAATCACCCAGTCACCGGGTTTAGTCACCGCTTGCAGGCTCAGGTTGAGCGCCTCCAGCGCCCCGGCGGTGATGACGATTTCATCCGGCGAGACGGTAATGCCCTGTAAGGCGTAGCGACGGGCAATGGCGTGGCGTAGTTCCGCGTTACCCGGCGGCAGATTCTCAATTACGCTCATCGCGGTTGCGGTTCTGCTCACCTGTGCCAGAGAACGGTTCAGTTGCTGGAGGGGAAATAAACGCGGATCGGGAAATGCAGAAGCAAACGGCATCACCGACGCATCCCGGCTGGCCTGTAGCATCTCGAAAATATAAGTGTTGATATCCACCGCTTCGTCGCGCATCACCTGGGCCGGTTGCACCGTTGGCTGGTGAACCGGGCGCGGCGCGACATAATAGCCAGACTGCGGGCGCGCAATGATCCGCCCCTGACTTTCCAGCAGTTGATAGGCATGCCCGACGGTCATAAAGCTCATCCCGCTGCTGACCACCTGTTCACGCAGCGACGGCAGGCGATCGCCAGGTTGCCAGACGCCAGTGGCAATCTGTTCGCAGAGTTGTTCAGCCAGACGCTGGTACTTTTTCATTGTTATTCACTCGTGGATCCGTGGCAGGTGATCCTTGCAGTGTATATCAGTGAATTAAATACTCAACATCCTAAGAACTGTTATGGTTTACGACAGCGTAAGCGACAGTTCTTTGCCGAGCGCGCGCGCCGCCGTCTGCACCGCATCAATTTTTGTTGCGTGTCGTAAGTCGAACAGGCGGGTAATTTCCTGTTTCGGTCTGCCAATGCGTTTCGCCAGCTCATGCTGGCTGATTTTTGACGCCAGGAAAGCGTTGAGCAAAAGGACTTTTGACGCGACGCTGAGCGGGACCTCAACAAAGTCGTCACCTTCCTTCACCGGCGAAGGTAACGGGACAGACTGGCTATCTTCGAAATAGAATTCAAAAGCGGTGACTAACGCTTCCAGAGCGGTATCAAGGGATTGCTGGCGGGTCTCACCCTGGGTGAGCGCTTCCGGAATATCCGGAAACGAAACCACATAGCCACCTTCTGGCGCAGGAACGAGACGAACGGGAAAGTAAACATTTATGCTTACTTTTCTCGCCTGATAAAAGGAAAATACAGAAAAATGCCCGTCGTGTAGAGCCGCTCATATCAATTCGGGAAGGCAGATTCCAGAATTTATATCAACAGATGCAATTTGTAACATTCACGCAACTGTTATGGTTAAATAGAACCGTTCTGTTTCTGCCACTGAAACCCTTACCGGCCTAGAATTGCGCTGAATCAATTTTTAGTGCGGAGCAATGCATGTCTGGTCTTGATGCGTTTCATCTGGCAAGGATCCAGTTCGCCTTTACGGTTTCCTTCCACATTATCTTTCCGGCGATCACCATTGGTCTTGCCAGCTATCTTGCGGTGCTGGAAGGTCTTTGGCTGAAAAGCAAAAATCCTGTCTGGCGCTCGCTATATCAGTTCTGGTCAAAAATTTTCGCCGTTAACTTTGGCATGGGCGTGGTGTCTGGCCTGGTGATGGCCTATCAGTTTGGCACCAACTGGAGCGGGTTTTCCGAGTTCGCTGGCAGTATCACTGGGCCATTACTGACCTATGAGGTGCTCACCGCCTTCTTCCTCGAAGCCGGGTTCCTCGGTGTGATGCTGTTTGGCTGGAACAAGGTTGGCCCCGGATTACACTTTTTCTCCACCTGTATGGTCGCTCTGGGCACGATTATTTCCACCTTCTGGATCCTCGCCTCCAACAGCTGGATGCAGACGCCGCAGGGCTATGAGATCGTCAACGGCCAGGTCGTGCCGGTGGATTGGTTCGCCGTCATTTTCAACCCGTCGTTCCCTTATCGCTTATTGCATATGTCGGTGGCGGCGTTTCTCAGTAGCGCGTTATTTATTGGGGCCTCTGCGGCCTGGCATTTACTGCGTGGCAACGCGACGCCCGCTATTCGCGCCATGTTTTCGATGGCGCTGTGGATGACGCTGATTGTCGCACCGTTACAGGCGCTCATTGGCGACATGCACGGTCTGAATACCCTCAAACACCAGCCAGCCAAAATTGCCGCCATTGAAGGCCACTGGGAAAATCCGCCAGGAGAACCGACGCCGCTGCTACTGTTCGGCTGGCCGGATATGGAACAGGAACGAACCCGCTATGGTCTGGCGATCCCGGCGCTGGGTAGCCTGATCCTGACTCACAGCCTGGATAAACAGGTCCCGGCGCTTAAAGAGTTTGCGAAGGAGGATCGCCCCAATTCGACGATGGTCTTCTGGTCGTTTCGTATTATGGCGGGGCTGGGTATGCTCATGATCCTGCTAGGTGTTTGCGCTCTGTGGTTACGCTACCGGCAGCGTCTTTATACCTCGCGACCGTTTCTGCGCTTCGCCTTATGGATGGGACCGTCAGGATTGATAGCCATTCTGGCCGGCTGGGTCACGACGGAAGTGGGCCGCCAGCCGTGGGTCGTCTACGGGTTGCAACGCACGGCGGATGCGGTCTCCGCTCACGGCGACCTGCACATGAGTATTTCTCTGCTGGCGTTCTTTGTGGTCTATAGCGCCGTCTTCGGCGTGGGCTACAGTTACATGATCCGCCTCATCCGCAAAGGACCGCTGGACACGATTTCCCCGACGCCGCCTACCGGCACGCCTGCCAGACCACTGTCTGCTGCCGTCCTCGATTCTCAACATGAGGCACACCGCTAATGGGTATTGATTTATCGGTAATCTGGTTCGTTATCATCGTTTTCGCTACGCTGATGTACATCGTGATGGATGGATTCGATTTGGGTATTGGCATTTTGTTTCCTGCCATTCGCGACGCTGACGATCGCGATGTGATGGTTAACAGCGTCGCTCCGGTCTGGGACGGTAATGAAACCTGGCTGGTCCTCGGCGGAGCGGGATTATTTGGCGCGTTTCCGCTGGCCTATGCGGTGATTATTGACGCCCTGACGATCCCGCTGACGCTGATGCTTATCGGGCTGATTTTTCGCGGTGTCGCCTTTGAATTTCGCTTCAAAGCCACGCCAGCGCATCGCCCGTTCTGGGATAAAGCTTTTCTCTGCGGTTCGATTCTCGCGACGTTCACTCAGGGCGTGGTGGTGGGTGCGGTGATCAATGGTTTTGCCGTCACCGGGCGTCGTTTCAGCGGCGGGCCGTTTGACTGGCTCACCCCTTTCACCCTGTTCTGCGGCGCGGGACTGGTGGTCACTTACGCCCTGTTGGGCGCCACCTGGCTGGTAATGAAAAGTGAAAATCCGTTGCAGGATAAAATGCGAGCCGTGGCGAAAAAGTTACTGCTGTTGATGCTGCTGGTGATTGCGATGATCAGCCTGTGGACGCCGCTGGCACACCCGGTGATAGCGGAACGCTGGTTTAGCCTGCCGAATCTGTGGTTCCTGCTGCCGGTTCCGCTACTGGTTGCGGTGATTAGCATCTGGCTATGGCGAACGCTTCATCAACCGCACCGCCACGCGCTGCCCTTTGTGTTGACTCTCGGGCTGATTTTCCTCGGCTTTAGCGGACTCGGGATCAGCATCTGGCCGCGTATCATTCCGCCATCCATTACGCTCTGGCAGGCAGCCGCACCCGCGCAGAGTCAGGGTTTCATGCTGGTCGGTGCGTTACTGATCATCCCTGTTATTCTGGTTTACACCTTCTGGAGTTATTACGTGTTTCGCGGCAAAGTTCAACATGGCGAGGGGTATCACTGATGCAACACTCTGTCTGGAAACGCCTGATGTGGCTGGTCATTTTGTGGGGCGGCAGCGTGCTGGCACTGGCCGCCGTAGGGATGTTCTTTCGCCTGATCATGACGGCGGCAGGATTTAAATCACATTAATGGGGCGCCGGATAGCGCTATGCGTATCCGGCAGCTTTGTTAGCCTTTACGCTTCGGCAGCGTTTTCATCAGCTCTTCCGGGCTGACGGAAGCCACCACGCTGCCAGGCAGCGGCATCTTCAGAATGTGATTTTTGATTTTACCAATCACATGCATTTCGCACGGACGGCAGTCAAATTTAAGCGTTAGCACCTCATCGCCGTTCACCAGTTGCATCGGCGTCGCCTTCCAGCTTTTGATATTGCCTTTCGCCTGCTTCGGACACAGATTAAAGGCAAAGCGCAGGCAGTGTTTGGTGATCATCACCGGCACCTCGCCCTTTTCTTCATGCGCTTCATAGGCCGCATCAATCAACTGCACGCCATAACGATGGTAAAACGCCCGCGCCTTATGGTTGTAAACATTGGCCAGAAAACTCAGGTGTGATTGCGGATAAACCGGCGCAGGCTCGGACACCGGCTTGCGAACGCCGCGCTGGTAGCTTGCAAGGCGCGCGGCATCCAGCATCTCTATCGCTTCCCGGCGGAACGCATTAAGCAGGCTGTTCGGCACAAACAGCGCGCCGGGCAAATTCACTGCGATATCGCGGGCGTAATAGATTGTCTGCCCCAGTTTTGCCAGTCCGTCCTTCAGCCCGTTCAGCGCTTTTTCCGCGTTGTTGGCCTCATCAAACTGTCCATCCAGCGTATGGGTGATACTGACGCCCTCTTCGCTGGTCAGCGTCAGGATCAGTTGTTCCTGCCAGCCGCCCAACTCAATATCCACCGCCACCCGACGCTCGCTCGAGGTTTTGGTTAACGCCTGCTGCCAGTTATGGTCAAGATTGCGGTTCAGCGGATGGTGTGGACGCAATTTATGCAGTTCGGCAGGCATTTCGTTCGGCCAGACGCGATAGCGATTTTGTCCGGTTTTTTCCACCGTATTGGCACGAAAGCCGACAACATCACGTTTGATCAGGACATTAAGGCCATCGCCGTTCGCCAGCGGCTCGCTGACCTCAACGTCCAGATGATCTTTCGCCACGTTCAGCACTTCACCCACCGGCAGGCCGATAAACTTCGGCGAATCAAAAGCGCCGATATCCCCTTTGCGCGCATTCACAAAGTAGTCGGTGCTGCCGCGATGAAAGGTTTTGTCCGTTGACGGGGTAAAGAAATGTTCCGTGCGTCCGGCGGAAGCCCGCGCCAGGTCACCGCGATCCTCAATGATGGCATCCAGCATCTGCCGATAGTGCGCGGTAATGTTCTTCACGTAACTCATGTCTTTGTAACGCCCTTCAATCTTGAAGGAACGCACACCGGCGTCGATCAGCGCGCCAAGGTTAGCGGTCTGATCGTTATCTTTCATCGACAGCAGGTGTTTTTCATACGACACCACCCGTCCCTGATCGTCCTTCAGGGTATATGGCAGACGGCACGCCTGCGAGCAGTCGCCACGGTTGGCGCTGCGCCCCGTTTGCGCATGAGAGATATAACATTGCCCGGAATACGCCACGCACAGCGCCCCGTGGACAAAAAATTCGATGGTGGCATCGGTCGCCTGATGAATGGCCTGAATCTGCTCAAGACTCAGTTCACGCGCCAGCACAATCTGCGAGAACCCCACGTCAGCGAGAAATTTGGCTTTCTCCACGCTGCGAATATCGCATTGGGTACTGGCATGCAGTTCGATCGGCGGAATGTCGAGTTCCAGAATCCCCATGTCCTGCACAATCAACGCATCCACGCCGGTCTGGTAGAGATCGGTAATCAGTCGCTGTGCAGGTTCCAGTTCATCGTCGTGAAGGATCGTGTTCAGCGTGACAAAGATTTTTGCGCCATAGCGATGGGCGAACGGCACCAGCTCCGCGATATCTTGCAGGCTATTGCTGGCATTATGACGCGCCCCAAAACCGGGACCACCGATATAGACGGCATCCGCACCATGTAAAATGGCTTCGCGGGCGATGGCGGTATCACGTGCCGGGCTTAACAATTCAAGGCGATGTGGAGACGGGCGCATAGCGTTGTTTTTATCCAGTAGCAGCAAAATGGCGGCTATTGTAGTCAGAAGCGCCGCTTTGCGAAATAGTTTTCCCGCTTAACTGCGCGGGTAATGGATGAGCGAATGAAAGTGCACGGTCTGTTCGCTACTGTTGCGATAAGCATGTGCGCTATCGCCGGCAAAACGAATGCCTTCTCCAGCCCTGATGACGCGCCATTGCTGGTCAATGCACATCTCCAGATCGCCTGCGATTACCACCACATGTTCAATCACGTCCGCTTCGTGCGGCGTGGATTCGCTGAGCGCGCCGGGTGCCAGCAAAATTGAAAAGTGATCAAAACACAGCACCGGATCCCACGGGAACAACGGCGTCACGACCATCGCCTGCTCTTGCGGATCAAACGTCGGCAGTGGCTCAGATTCCGGCGGCGAAATAAAGGTAGAGAACGGGACATTCAGCCCGGTGGCAATCTTCCATAACGTCGCCACCGTGGGACTGGACTCGTTGCGCTCAATTTGCCCGAGCATCGCTTTTGACACACCGGTGGCCTCGGCCAGGCGCGATAAACTCCACTCACGCTGTTTGCGCAATGTTTTCAAGGTGTTCGCCAGATAGTGTGTCAGGTTGTCCATTGATATCCTCCCAAAACATCAGCTTACCACTTGTACGTTATAACGCCCAGATGCTAGATTAAATGACCGTTATAACGCACAAGGAATGCCTATGCGTTCATTTTCCCTCCCCTTACCTACGCTGCTTTCTGGCTTTGTCGCCGTACTGGTCGGCTATGCCAGTTCAGCGGCCATCATCTGGCAGGCCGCCGTGGCGGCGGGTGCCAGTACCGCGCAAATTGCCGGCTGGATGAGCGCTCTGGGCCTCGCGATGGGGGTCAGTACGTTGATCCTGACGTTCTGGTATCGTGCGCCTGTATTGACAGCATGGTCAACACCCGGTGCGGCGCTGTTGGTGACTGGACTCCAGGGACTGACGCTGCCGGAGGCGATTGGCGTGTTCATCATCGCCAACGCGCTGATCGTGTTGTGCGGCGTGACCGGATTATTCGCCCGCCTGATGCAGGTCATCCCCCATTCGCTGGCGGCAGCCATGCTGGCCGGGATTTTGCTCCGCTTTGGCCTGCAGGCATTTGCCAGTCTCAATGATCAGTTTCTGCTTTGTGGCGGCATGTTGTTGGCGTGGTTGATTCTGAAGCGTATTGCACCGCGCTATGCGGTGATTGCGGCGCTGATTGCGGGTGCGGTCATTGCGTTATTTGAAGGTGACATTGCCACCTCTTCGTTAGCGATGACCCCGGTGTTGCCCACATTTATTGCCCCTCAGTTTTCGCTGGCCCACAGTCTGGGGATTGCCGTACCGCTCTTTCTGGTGACGATGGCGTCGCAGAATGCGCCCGGTGTGGCGACCATGAAAGCTGCGGGTTACGATGTCCCCGTCTCGCCCCTGATCATTGTCACCGGATTACTGGCGCTGCTGTTATCTCCTTTCGGCGTTTATTCCATCTGCATTGCCGCTATCACCGCGGCGATTTGCCAGAGTCCGGAGGCCCATCCAGATGCAGCAAAACGCTGGCTGGCCGCCGCTGCCGCCGGCGTGTTCTATCTGTTGGCCGGTATTTTCGGCAGTTCGATTACCGGGGTGATGGCGGCGCTGCCGACGAGCGGTATTCAGATGCTGGCAGGACTGGCACTGCTGGGGACGATTTCGGGTAGCCTGTATCAGGCGTTGAGTCATGAAAACGAACGTGATGCCGCCGTGGTGACGTTTCTGGTCACCGCCAGCGGGCTGACGCTGTACGGAATTGGTTCGGCGTTCTGGGGGCTGATCGCGGGCGGGATCTGTTACACCGTCTTAAGGCTGGCGCGACGCGCGTAGCTGCGATGGCGTCTTCCCGGTCACCTGCTTGAAACGGTTACTGAAGTGACTTGGCGAACTGAATCCGCAGGCCAGCGCAATCTCCGTTAACGGACGCTGTGAGTGACAGACCAGTTGCTTTGCCACTGCCATCCGGCGCTGCATCACGTACTGATGCGGTGCCATTTTCATCGACTGGCGGAACATTCTGGCGAAATGAAATTCGCTCAGCGCAGCTTCATGCGCCAGATCGGCTAGCGTCAGTGGTTCTGCCAGATGGGCGTCGATATAAGCCAGCACATTACGCAGCGTCACCGGCGCGAGTCCACCCGTTACCGTCGGCAATCGCCACTGCACGTTGCTGTAGTGCTGAATAAGATGGGTCATCAGCAATGACGACGCGGCGCTGAGCGTCAGGTGATTCGCAGGCTGGTGCCAGTCGTTGCCCAGTAAAAACTGGCGGTAAACCGCTGTAATCCCTGGATCGTTGCCAAACGTCCGTTCATCCAGCGTAAAACGGTAAGGGCTTTTATCCCAGACTTTTTCCCCGACTTCACGCAAATGCGCGTCAGTGCAGTAAAGATGCACGAACGAGAGGTCGTCGCGGATATCCCAGGTAGATTCACTCTCTTTTGGCAACAGGCAAAACCGGTCCGGGCCGCCCCCATTTTTCCAGCCTGAGGCCGTTTTTTGATAGCTCTCGTAGCCATCTGCCACATACAGACTGAGCGTGTGATGATCGCAATACTGCGTGATGGTATCGCGCTTATTCGACCATGCAGCTAACTGAACGCCCGAGCGCAGCTCGACCGACTCGTGTAACACAGCATTGTGCTGACTCAACTTTTCAAAGGCATCGTAGGACCGGGTCATACCACCACATAAACACTGTTATTCAGGCATTCAGTCTATCGCAGGTCATTGCGGTTACCACCCGTCCGACGGAAAAAAGCGCAAGATTTTGCAAGTATCCCGCAAGCCGATGAAAGCGCGTCGCCCGTGCAATCTGCGACAGTGAATTATTAGGTATGAAGGGAGAAAATAATGAACGCACTATTATATTGTCTGGTCGTGGTGATCTGGGGTACCACGTGGATCGCTATTTATTTACAGCAAGGTCCGGTTGCCGCACCCGTCTCGATTTTCTGGCGTTTTGCGGTGGCGACGGCGTTGATGATGTTGATTATGCAGATTCGTGGAAAGTTACGAACGCTGTCGTTACGTGACCATCTGTTTTGTCTGCTGCAAGGCAGTTGCGTTTTTTGCTTTAACTTCTGGTGTTTTTACACGGCGGCCGCCTGGATCAATACCGGACTGGAATCAGTTATCTTTTCCATGGCGGTGCTGTTTAACGCGGTGAATAGCTTCTTCTTCTTTGGGCAAAAACCTCCGCTGCGGTTTTACTGCGCCGCCGCGCTGGGACTGACGGGTATCGTCACCCTCTTCTGGCAGGATCTGATGAACAGCGGATTTAGCGGATCGCTGCTGCTGGGGATTGGTCTGAGCGCGCTGGGGACATTTGGTTTCTCTCTGGGAAATATGATCAGCCTGCGCCATCAGAAAAAAGGTCTGGAAGTGATGACTACTAACAGTTGGGCCATGCTGTACGGCACGCTGCTGATTGCAACGATTGCCCTTCTGCGCGGGGATAACTTCACTCCGCAATGGACCTTCAGCTACATCGGCGCCCTGCTGTATCTGGCAGTATTCGGATCGGTCATCGCCTTCGGTGCCTACTTTACGCTGGTAGGAAGAATTGGCGCGAGTAATGCCGCGTACAGCACATTGCTCTTTCCGCTGGTTGCGCTGTCATTTTCTACGGTTTATGAAGGTTATAGCTGGCAGGTGAATGCGGTAGCGGGACTGATTCTGATTCTGGTGGGAAACCTGGTGATGTTTGCCCGTCCACCGGCGCTGTTGCGCCGCCGGACAGCATAAAGAAACGCGCCATCAAACGATGGCGCGTCACGATTATTTCTGGTTTACATCAAACATGGTGGCATCCGTCGCCATGTCATCAACCACTTGTTTCAGCGTCTCAAATGCCATCGGCGTATTCTGGTTATTCAGATCTTTGCCTTCACCCTGACGCACGACTTTAATCACCGGCTTATTGGTCGCCGCATCAATTAACTCGCCTTCAAAGTAGAGATGGGTGTCCATCGTGCGGTGACCGGTTGCCATTTGGGTACCGGCAACCACCAACGCCACAGGCACCACTTCATAGAACTGCAGCCCTTCTTTGCTGGTATCCACCCCGGTGATCGCCCCGCGGAAGATCAGGCTACGCGGCCCCGGCGTGGTCACCAGCGGTTTACGTTGACCAATAGAGGTCTTCATCTTTGTGTTGGTGTAGTTTAACAACTGATCCAGCACATTCTGTCCAACCTGTGTGGAAGGTTTCGGGACCGGATAATAGGTTATTGGGTTCCAGACAATGTTGTCATATTTGGTATCACTAAAGTTGGGATCAACCCAACGCAATACCGGATGCCCCGTAGCAGATTTTGTTTCCTTAAGACCTGAGTAGTCTTTTAAAAAACCCGAGTATTTATCAGGCTGCGTCACTTTTGAGGCACAGCCAGATAACGCCAGTAAACCAGTAAGCACTGCAACTTTAAATAAAGTATGAGTACGCATGAAACGATCCCTTAGAATATGCAAATATGCAGTTGAAATAGTAGCAAAGGGAAATCATCTGCGTTGGATTAAAAATGGTAACCAAAGCACAATTTTTTCAGAGCGCCCATTTTTAAGAAAAATGCTGGGCGCAGAGGGGGTTAGCGGAACATCGACTTAGGCTGTTTTACCTGCCAGCAGCGTGGCAAAGCGCAGTTTAATTCGGTTACCGTTGGCGTCAGTACGATGTAATTCACCAACATCTTCATTATATTTCAGTAAATCCCAGCCTTCGTAATAACGACGAAGTTCTCCTTCTTTAAACGCAAAGGGGAAACCCACGGTGCACGGAAAATCAGCGGTATCCATGGCGGCAACAATCAGGTTATAACCGCCTGGTTTGGTACAGCGCTGCATATTCTCGATTAAGCCCGGAATCGTTTTGGCTTCGAGGAACATCATCACCACGGTGGAGAGAATAAAATCATATTCGCCCTCAAACGTTAGCGCGTTGAGATCCACCACGTTGGCCTGGAGATTGTCCAGCCCTTCTGCCGCCTTAATTCGCTCGACGTTGGCAATGCTCATCGGATTTTTATCCCACGCGGTCACGTCAAAGCCCTTCGCCGCCAGATAGAGACTGTTACGCCCATTGCCACAGCCCAAATCCAGCGTTTTTCCCGGTTTAACGACCTTCATCGCCTCCAGCACTTCCGAGTGGGTGCGGGTTAAGTCGTATTTTTCAGTGAAGTAATTTTCGTCACGAAGGGTCATTTTTTATCCTCAGATTTCAGTAATGCCGCGCGCTCTGTGCGAATGAGCAGTTTTCCCTGCATCAGCAGCGCGAACGTGCGTACCAGCAATAATGCAATGATAACATTGGTAAAGATGAATAGCGGCAGCGCCAGCGTGTGAAAAAAGCCCGATGGGCTGGCGTGACCAAGATGTAATCCGGTGGTCGCCAGCGCCGACACGCCGAACGAGAAACTCCAGAATGAGGCGTTAAACGGCTGCGACAAATACCAGGGCATCAGGCGGAGCATAAACAGCAGTTGCAGCAGGCCGTAGCCAAACAGCATTTTCGCCAGCGTGTCGCTCTCGCCGCCGTTGACGCTCAGCCAGGCGCTACAGGCCACCAGCGCAGGCGCAAGCTGGATCCCCAGCGAAGTCCGCATGGCAGTGGGTAATTCCCCGGCACTGCGCAGACGTTGCAGAATAACCGGCTCCAGGCTCAGCCAGGAAAAGACGCCGGCGCCTAAAAAGACCAGTCCGGCATCGGTATAGCCTAACGCGCCGCAGGCCATCGCACTGATAAAGTTGTTGGCGACCGTCGGTAAATACAGTCCGGGCGTCGTCGCCTCTTGCGGATGCGAGCCGCGCCACAGCCCGGCGGTCTGCCACGCGGCGTAAACCAGTTGAATAACCACCCCGACGCTGAACAACCCCATCGCCAGCGGACGACACCACGGTACAAAACCCATCGCCACCAGCATTGTGGTGGCCGGAAACAGGCTGACAAAACTGCTCATCACCGGATGGCGAATCTCAGCAATCACGCTGTGCGGGAAACGAATCAGACGCGTGATAAACGCCAGCGTCAGCAGCCCCCATATCATCATCGCCAGAATCACCAGACCATCACCAAACCAGTGGCTGACAGGCCAGATTTGGCTGGCATAACGCCAGGCAAACCCCATTCCAATCGTTCCCAGCACCATGCCAAAGTAGCCGGCGGGAAGGTTCAGAACACGATCGCTATGCTTGCTGTTACTCATTTTGTTTATTTTATAAAGTATATTTGAAATGCATTTTATGGAATTTCATCCGTTTTAGCCAGTGCCGCAGAATTTGCTACGGTTAGAGTAAGCCACTAAACGGAATGCCTTCATGCGTAAATACCGACTCAGCGACGAACCGCGCGCGTTCAGCTACCAGGATAATGGCAATAAAATGAGCGTTTTACTACGCCAGATTATTGCACTCATTGACTTTAATGATGTGAAAGCCGGTGACGCCGGCGGCTGGATTGATGATGAAAGCGTGCTGGACCACGCCGGACACTGCTGGATTTACGACGAAAATACGCTGGCCTTTTCCGGCTGTACGATTTCGGGCAATTCGCGTATCACACAACCCTGTCTTCTGCGCGACAACGTTCACATTAGCGATAATGTCTGGATTGACCGCGCTGAACTCAGTCACGGTGCCAGAATAAGTGACAACGTCACTATTCAGTCATCCACGGTCCGTGGCCATTGCCACCTCTTTGGCGATGCGCGAATTTTGCAGCAATCGGAAATCATCGCGGCGCGCGGCCTGACCATCGAGCGCGATCAGATCCTGCAAATCTATGACCGCGCCACGGTCAGCCATTCACGCATTGTCCATCAGGCACAAATCTATGGCGATGCCATCGTCAGTTACGCCTTTATTGAGCATCGGGCAGAGGTCTTTGAAGAGGCGCTGATTGAAGGAAATGACGAAAACGACGTCTGGATTTGCGATTGCGCGAAAGTGTACGGACGGGCGCAGGTGATCGCCGGAACGGGAGACGATGCGATCCCCACGCTACGCTACAGTTCACAGGTGGCGGAACAAGCGCGGATTGAAGGTAACTGTGTCCTTAAACATCACGTTCTGGTGGGCGGAAACGCCGTGTTGTGCGGCGGTCCCATTTTACTCGACGATCATATCCTGATTGAAGGCGATGCGCGCATTCTTGGTGAGGTGCTGATTGAAAATCACGTTGATATCCGGGGACATACCACCGTGGAAGCCGCCACAGACGACGCCATTCACCTGCGCGGGCCGAAAGTGTTCAACGGCGATCAGCATATCACCCGCACGCCGCTGATTGGCTCACTGTAGCGTCGAATCAATGATGCGAGCATACAGGTTAACATCGTCATAGTGCCCGTTCAGAAACTCCGCCTGTTTCAGGCAGCCTTCCAGTTCAAAGCCATTACGCTGCGCAACCTGATTGCTTGCCTGGTTCTTTACCCGGCATTTGATCACAAAGCGACGGATCTCGCCGCGCCCGGCATAGTGGTGAATAAATGCCTGCAACGCCCGCGACAGGATCCCTTTCCCCTGCTGCGTTTCGTCTATCCAGTAACCGATATAGGCCGCTTTGTTCAACGGCTCAATCTGATTGAACGACAGCACGCCCAGCATCTCCTCGCCGGCAAAAATGAGGAACATTTTGGCGTAGTCCCGCTGATGCAGCATCATATTACCCTGCACCGTTTTGCGCGTATCCTCTTCCGTATTGACGTACTGCGGCCAGTCAAAGAACTGCATTAGCCAGGCCTTGTTTTTACATACCAGTTGATACAGGCCGGCAACGTGACATTCTTCAACCGCCCGTAGCTGCAGCGTGTCATCGATCTCAATAATTTCACTCACCCGTTCCTTCCTCCCACGTTCAGACTTTCATCAGCATTGAGCGTTTTTATTCCACTCACCTCACATTATTTTTTATTTCCTCAGCTTTCGCTATTTCCACGTGAAGCAGCTCACAATTATTCGCCCAGCCAGCGCCTATAAAACGCTCAACGAGTGATTGTTTTATCGTCTACGGAGATACTTATGTCATTTTCTGTGCAGGAAACACTGTTCTCGCTTTTGCATCTCAATGCGGTTTCTGGGCATGAAAACAGCGTCGCTGAGGTCATGCTACGCGAATTTACACGTCAGGCAAAAGAGGTCTGGCGCGATCGCTTAGGAAATGTTGTCGCCCGCTACGGCAGTGATAACCCAAACGCCTTGCGCCTGATGATGTTTGCCCATATGGATGAAGTCGGCTTTATGGTGCGCAAAATTGAGCCGTCGGGTTTTTTGCGCTTCGAACGCGTGGGCGGCCCGGCGCAGGTCACCATGTCCGGCTCGATGGTCACGCTTGCCGGGGATAACGGCCCGGTGATGGGATGCATCGGCATTAAGGCGTACCACTTCGCAAAGGGGGATGAACGCACGCAGTCGCCTTCCGTCGATAAACTGTGGATTGATATTGGCGCGAAAGATAAAGCCGACGCCCAGCGGATGGGCATTCAGGTTGGCACACCGGTTACACTGTATAACCCGCCGCAACTGCTGGCGAACGACCTGGTGTGTAGCAAAGCGCTGGACGATCGTCTGGGATGTACCGCGCTACTGGGCGTCGCGGATGCCATCGGTGCGACGTCGCTGGATATCGCGGTGTATCTGGTGGCCTCGGTGCAGGAAGAGTTCAACATCCGCGGCATTGTCCCGGTTTTACGTCGCGTTAAACCAGATCTTGCAATCGGTATTGATATCACGCCGTCCTGCGATACGCCGGATCTGCAGGACTACTCAGAGGTTCGCGTCAATCAGGGCGTTGGCATCACCTGTCTGAACTACCACGGTCGTGGCACGCTGGCGGGATTAATTACACCACCACGGCTGATCCAGATGCTCGAGCAAACGGCTCTTGCGCACCATATTCCCGTGCAGCGCGAAGTGGCGCCTGGCGTTATCACTGAAACCGGTTATATCCAGGTTGAGCAGGACGGCATTCCCTGCGCCAGCCTTTCCATCCCTTGTCGTTATACCCATTCTCCGGCGGAAGTCGCCAGTCTGCGTGATTTGACTGACTGCATTCGCTTATTGACCGCCCTGGCTGGCCTGCCAGCCGAGCACTTTCCCGTTGAGCCTGATTCAGGCACTACACAAGAGGCAAATCCATTATGAAAAAGATCCTTGTGGCATGCGGTACCGGCATGTCGACGTCAACCATGATTGCACACAAGTTGCAGGAGTTCCTTGCCGAGCAAGGCATTGCGGCAAGCACCGCCCAGTGCTGTCTTAATGAGATCCCGCTGAACTGTAACGGCATGGACCTGATTGTGACCTCCATGCGCACCAACAACGATTACGGTGTTCCCACGTTAAACGGCGCGGCCCTGCTAACGGGAATTAACGACGACGCCTTAAAACAAGAAATCAAGGCACTGTTAACGCAATAACAAGGAGGCACTATGTTTGACTACATCCTGTCTCTCGGCGGTACTGTTTTTGTCCCCATCATCATGATTGTGATTGGGTTGATCTTCCGTATTCCCTGGCTGCAGGCGATCAAGGCCGGGGTGACGGTAGGGATTGGTTTTGTCGGGATGGGACTGGTGATCGTGATGGCGATCGACAGCCTCAGCCCGCCCATCAAAGTGATGATTGAACGCTTCGGCCTGACCCTGCATGTGTTTGACGTCGGCGCAGGGCCGGCTTCCGGCGTCGGGTACGCCACCGCCATTGGCGCAATGATTATCCCGATCATTTTTCTGCTCAACGTCACGATGCTGGTCACTCGTCTGACCAAAACCATGAACGTCGATATCTATAACTACTGGCACTACGCCATTACCGGCACCGTGGTCCAGTTAATGACCGGTAGCCTGATTTATGGCGTGCTGGGGGCCATTTGCCACGCGGCGCTGTCGCTAAAAATGGCCGACTGGACGGCAAAACGCGTGCAAAGCATTGTCGGTCTGGAGGGGATCTCGATCCCGCAAGGTTATGGTTCGAGTTCCGTACCGCTGTTCGTTCTGCTGGATGCTATCTACGAAAAAATCCCGTTCATGAAGGGACGCAACATCGATGCCCAGGAGATCCAGAAACGCTACGGGATGGTGGGCGATCCGGTCATTATCGGCGTCGTGCTCGGCCTGATCTTTGGCCTCGCTGCAGGTGAAGGTTTTAAAGGATGCGCCAGCCTGATGATTACCGTCGCGGCGATTATGGTGCTGTTCCCGCGCATGATCCGCCTGATTGTTGAAGGGTTGCTCCCCATCTCCGACGGCGCACGGAAATTTTTCCAGAAATATTTCAAGGGGCGCGAGGTGTATATCGGTCTGGATACCGCCGTCACGCTGGGCCATCCCACCACGATTGCCGTTGGTCTGCTGCTGATCCCCATCATGCTGATTCTGGCCAGCATCTTACCCGGCAACAAAGTGCTGCCGCTTGCCGATCTGCCCGTCGCACCGTTCTTTATCTGTATGGCGACGGTGATCCATCGCGGCGACCTGATTCGTACCTTGATCAGCGGCGTGATTGTCATGGTCACCGTCCTGTTGATTGCCACGCAGTTTGCCCCGTATTTCACCGACATGGCGCTTAAGGGCGGCTTTAGTTTTGCCGGTGAAAACGCGCAAATCTCCGCGCTGTCCGTGGGCAACATGTTTGGCTGGTCAATCTCGGAGCTGATGTCGCTTGGCATTATTGGCGTCGTCGTGGCGGTGGGTATCGTCGCCAGCGTCGTGCTGTTCTTACGTAAACGTGAACTATCGGAATAAGGAGTACCTTCATGAGTTGGCTGAAAGAGGTTATTGGAACGGAAAAAGCCGTCATTGCCATGTGCCATTTGCGTGCATTGCCCGGCGACCCGAGCTTTGATGCACAGAAAGGGATGAACTGGGTTATCGACCGCGCCCGGGACGATCTGCTGGCGCTACAGAATGGCGGCGTGGATGCCGTCATGTTTTCCAACGAGTTTAGTCTTCCCTATCTCACGAAGGTTCGCCCGGAAACCACGGCAGCAATGGCGAGGGTGATTGGGCAGTTGATGAGCGAAATCCGCATTCCGTTTGGCGTCAATGTGTTGTGGGATCCGGTCGCATCATTCGATCTGGCAATGGCGACGGGCGCAAAATTCATTCGCGAGATTTTTACCGGTGCCTACGCCAGCGACTTTGGGGTCTGGGACACGAACGTCGGCGAGACCATTCGTCATCAGCACCGCATCGGCGCGGGTGAGGTCAAAACGCTGTTCAACATTGTGCCTGAAGCGGCGGTGTATCTGGGTAATCGCGATATTTGTTCCATTGCCAAATCCACGGTCTTTAACAACCATCCTGACGCCCTTTGCGTCTCTGGTCTGACGGCGGGCGCACGCACCGACAGCGCCCTGCTGAAGCGGGTCAAAGAAACGGTACCGGATACCGTGGTGCTGGCGAATACCGGGGTATGTCTGGAAAACGTCGAGGAACAACTGAGCATCGCCGACGGTTGCGTAACCGCCACCACCTTTAAAAAGGACGGCGTATTCGCCAACTTTGTCGATCAGGCGCGGGTCAGTCGTTTTATGGAAAAAGTGCATCACATACGGCAATAAAAAAGGGGATAAGCAGCGCGCTTACCCCCGGTAGAACAGCGATCCCTGCCGCCTTCGTCAAAAGTCTCGACGGGGATCGCTATCAGAGTAACCCTAACCGGCAAGGAGTCAACGACTGATGATTAACGATGTTAAGTGGGTACAGGCACAGCGAGAGGCCAGGGACTGGCGTCAGGCCGTCGAAATCGCTGCTCGCCCACTGATAACCTTTGGCGCGGCGCAACCAGACTATGTGGACGGTATTATCGACAACACCCTGAACTGGGGGCCGTACTATGTCATTGCCCCCGGCATCGCCTTGCCTCATGCGCGGCCCGAACAAGGCGCTAACCATAATCAGGTCAGCATCACGACGTTAAAAACGCCCGTTGCTTTTGGGCATGAAGAGTGTGATCCGGTCTGGCTGCTGCTGTGCGTCAGCGCGACGGATGCCAATGCGCATATCCTCACCATCCAGCGCATCAGCCAGTTTATCGATTCGCCTGAACGACTCGCGGCAGTCCGACACGCGCAAACTGACGCCGCGCTGTTCGCGCAGATTACCGGTTAACGGAGGCGATATGATTCTGCACCCTTCTCTCGCATCGGCAGATCCACTGCACTACGGGGCGACGTTGAGCGCGCTGGCCGATGCCGATATCGGCTCACTGCATCTGGATATCGAAGACAGCAGCTTTATTAACAACATCACCTTTGGCCTCAAAACCGTACAGGCTGTCGCCCAACAGACGACGCATCCCCTTTCGTTTCATTTCATGATTGCCCGCCCGCAGAGTTGGTTTCCCATCCTGGCGGAGATCAAACCGACATGGATTTTTGTTCATGCCGAAGCGCTGGCATACCCTTCTGAGACGCTGGCAGAAATTCGCGAAATCGGCGCAAAAGCCGGGCTGGCGGTGAATCCCGCCACGCCAATTGACGGGTATCGCTATCTGGCCCCGCAACTGGATGCGCTAATGGTGATGACCAGCGAACCAGACGGGGTCGGACAACAGTTTATTCCCACCCTGTGCGCCAAAGTCCGCCAGGTGCGTGAGTATTTTCCACAAGCCGCGTGCTGGGCCGATGGCGGCATTACGCTTTCTGCGGCACAACACCTGGCGACGGCGGGCGCACAACATCTTGTCATGGGGCGTGCACTGTTCTCATCAGACAATTATCACACCACGTTATCCCGGTTTGCAGGACTGTAAGAGGAGATTGCTTCGATGAGCCAACAGCGCCCTGACCGTATCAAACAGATGCTGCACTATCTGTGGCAACATCGTCATCTCTCCACCCAACAGGCCATGGAACTGTTTGGTTATGCGGAGGCGACCGTCCGTCGCGATTTCCAGTATATCGCCAGCCAGTATCCCGGTATGACTCGCGGTCATGGCTGTCTGGATTTCGACGACAGTATGGACGACAAAGAGTATGTCTTTGAGGTTAAGCGGACACTGCAATCCGAGGCAAAAAAAGAGATTGCCGCCCTTGCCCGCACGATGATCAAAGACGGTGACTGTTTCTTTCTCGATTCCGGCTCGACCTGCCTCGAACTGGCGAAATGTCTGGCCGATGCACGTGTGAAGGTCATCTGCAACGACATCAAAATCGCCAATGAACTGGGCTGTTTTCCGCACGTCGAAAGTTACATTATCGGCGGGCTTATTCGTCCGGGTTACTTTTCGGTAGGTGAAAGCCTGGCGCTGGAGATGCTCAATGCGTTTTCAGTGGAACGGGCCTTTATCTCCTGCGATGCGCTGTCGCTGGCCACGGGGATCACTAACGCCACCCTGTTTGAAGTCGGCGTGAAAACGCGGATTATTCAGCGTTCACGAGAAGTGATACTGATGGCCGATCATTCAAAGTTTGATGCGGTGGAACCCCATGCCGTCGCCACGCTCTCTTGCATTAAAACGATTATCAGTGACAGCGCGTTAGCGGATGATATTGTTCAGCGTTATACCCACGCGGGATGCCAGTTGGTTTTACCACATCGCTGAGTTTCAGGCACAAAAAAGCCGCCAGGGCTGGCGGCTTAGATTGCTGACAGAGAAGGAAAAAGCGTGGTTTTTCCTTCTCTGTAATTATCAGCCGAAAATCAATAAATTGATTTTCCTGATTTTTAATGAGGTGATCTCTTCTTATCCGGTATCAGGATAAGGTTTGTCATCTCTCTCAAGCCGCCAGGGCTGGCGGCTCATAAATGCGGATTATCCCGCGTCAACACTTTCTTTCTGCAGTATTTTGAGCATATCGTCCTTCAGTTGAAGCTTCTGTTTTTTCAGCCGAACGACTTCGAGATTGTATCCCCGACCATCGGAACCTTCCAGCCTGGCAATTTCATGATCAAGGTTGTTATGCTTTTCAAAAAGCGACAAAAAGCGAGGATTCTCGGATTTCAGTCGGGAAATCAGATCTCTGTATTCTGGAAACATACGCTCTCCCTGTTAGTGATAAACCATGTGTATAAGAAATACACTCCATCAGCTTACCCATTTGACTTAGGGAAAAATGCGAACAGGATCGTGTTTAATTCCTGAACAGATATTTCGCATGCCTGGCTGTTGACGCCCTTCGCATTTCGAAGGGCGTTGGCGCAGATTAACGCATCACGCGATCGTCGACGTAGGTCCGTTTATCCGGCGCCGGCGGGAAATACTGGTACAGCCAGGTTTCACTGATCGCGTCGCCCTGGCAGCGCAGGAACATACGCATGTCCACCGGTTCGGTCGAGTCTGACGTGGGATACCAGTCAAACTGGATGCGGTAACCGTCAAACGGCTCAACGTAGAGAATTTCAATCTGCTTCGCTTCGCCGCTGGACAGCGTAATCACCGGCTCAATGCCTTTCGGTGCGGCCGCTTTCAGATCGCCACCGACGAAATCGACTGCAAAACGTCGCGCCCATTTCTCTGGATAGTGCTCGCCCGGCGCCCAGCCCTCCGGGAATCCGCCCATACCGGTGCGGGTGGCCATCACGCGCGCCAGTGGCGAACGGACCGGCGGCTGTGCGCTCCAGTACAGACGGTATTTATATTCCAGCTCATCACCCGCTTCGATGGCTTTTTCCGGCTGCCAGAAGCAGACCACGTTATCCAGCGTTTCGCCGGTTGTCGGGATCTCCATCAGCCCGATGGTGCCTTTGCCCCACTTGTTACGAGGTTCCACCCACAGGCTTGGGCGCTTGTTGTACCAGCCCATGATGTCCTGATAGTGGGAGAAATCACGATCCAGTTGCAGCAGGCCGAACCCTTTCGGGTTGTTATCGGTATAGGCGTTGAATTGCAGCTTTTGCGGGTTATTCAGTGGGCGGCAAATCCACTCGCCGTTGCCCCGCCACATTGCCAGACGATCGGAGTCATGGATTTGCGGATGAATGGTATCGCACATGCGGCGTTCGTTATTGCCGCAGCTGAACATGCTGGTCATCGGCGCGATGCCCAACTGTTTGATGTCTTTGCGAGCATACAAACGGTTTTCAACGTCCATGATCACCTGGCTCTTCTCACAGTGAATCACAAACTTATAGGCACCGGTGATGCTCGGACTGTCCAGCAGCGCGTACACGGTAAAGGTGGTGGCGCCGGGTTTCACCGTATCGAACCAGAAGGCGGTGAAGTCCGGGAACTCTTCTTTGGTGTCGGTGTAGGTGTCTATCGCCAGACCACGCGCGGAAAGCCCGTACTGATAGGTATCATCGACGGCGCGGAAATAACTTGCACCGAGGAAAGAAACCACGTCGCGTCGTGCCAGCTCAGGCGCTTTGAAGACGCGAAAACCGGCAAAGCCGAGATCGGTTTGCCCTTCCAGTTGTCTGGTATCAACGCCGGCATCATTGTATTTAAACAGTTCCGGGCGGAAGTGAATCTCACGCGCCAGATGGGTGCTGGAATCGACGGAGAACATGCGCACGCGACGACGGAAGCCCATCCCAACGTGAAAGAACTGCGCATCCAGTTGGCGGCCTTCGACGTTGTTCCACAGCGATTGCGCGGCATCATACTGAATGCTGTTGTAGGCCTGCGGCGTCAGATTCGCCAGCGTATTGGGCAATGCGCGCGGCGCACCGCCCCACGGTTTCTGCGCAAGATCGTGCGCCATGGACTGCAGCACGGAAAAATCAAAGCGGACGGTTTGTCCGTCCGCAATGTCGGATTCCGCCGCATACGCGGCACGGGTGAAAAGTGATGCAATACCACTGGTACCGCACACGGCGGCCATTGCCATTGAACCTTTAATAAATCGTCTGCGATTCATACCTGAAAGTAAATCCTTCTGGTCATGTGAAGGGTCCCGCGCTGGCGCTCGACAGCGGCAAGAAGATGCATAATTCTGACCGCTCACTCTAGACAAAATTGATTAATAATCCAATTGTTGGCCGCAGATTATCTGAACAAAATGGAAAATATTTTGTGTCGATGGGAACAGCCTGATTCCCACGTAAAGTTCCCCGCGCAAACTTTCAACTTTTGCAAAGCTAGTCGAGACTGACGTGCTGGGTCATCACCCGTTTAAAGAGCGCAAGTCGCGCCCGCATAAACCGGTTCTCCACCTTAAAACCAGCAAACTTATTCAGCCCAATACGTAACAACCGATCGCGGCCCTGAATACAGGCCGGCCAACGGACCGGTCCGTGCAGCACATCGCAACTCCGACTGGCATGACGGGCAAAATTGACCCAGTAATCCGCAACGTGGACAGCAAAGGCGAGATCGTTTTCGTTTACATAATTTCGTGAAGGTTCAGCGAGCGTTAGAGTATTAAACACGTAAGGCACTTCGTTGCCATGCCAGGCGCCGTTGGCATAGGTGTGATGCTCCGATTCCGCAACGTAATCAAACCAGTACCGCCAGCAAGGCTCGCCGACCCGCTGTTGCGCCTGCATCACCACGTAGCCTAATGCCGTAAACGCCATATCCCGACACACCTGCCGTCCCAGTTCTTCATCGCCCTTCACGCCCGGATACAGTAGCTTAATCAGGCCGAGTCCCAGCCTGCGTTCACGACGCAGTTTCTGAATTTGTTCGGCAAGATCGACGCCGAAAACCGCCATCACGCTGGCTTCATCGCTGTTAGAACCAATCATCACCGGCATCGGGTGCTGTCTGGCGGCGAAAAAGACGTCCAGCATCGGCTCCGGAAGTACCGCATCGCCAGAGACAGGTGTTGGCGCAATTTTGTACGGTGCGCCCAACGGCCAGAAGGCCTCGGCCGGAATCGCGCGTAGCTGTTCCGCCGTTGCATTCTGCAAACCAAAGTGTTCAGCCAGCGCAACGCCGTTTTCCAGCGCGATTTCACGAGGCGTGTCCGGCAACGTGTAGCCGCTCTGCACAATCGCTTTATGAAACAACCCTTTTCCGCGCGGCGAAGCCAGCAGCGAGAGTACGCTGCGCGCCCCGGCCGACTCACCAAACAGCGTCACGTTTTGCGGATCGCCGCCGAACGCAGCGATGTTTTCCTGTACCCAGCGCAGCGCCGCTATCTGGTCGAGCAAAGCAAAGTTATTGAGAGCCTCGCCCTCTTCGCCTTCCAGTGCCGGATGAGCAAAAAAGCCGAGGTGACCGAGACGATAGTTGACGGTCACGACAACCACGTTGCGCTTTGCCAGCGCAACGCCGTCATAAGGCGGCAGACTACCCGCGCCAATGGTGTAGCCGCCGCCGTGCAGCCAGACCATCACCGGAAGCGGCTGATGACGTTCCGCCGGAGACCAGACGTTGAGATAGAGACAGTCTTCAGAAAATGCGCCGGGATCGCCGCCGCCCAACTCTTTGCAGTACTCAATGTCCTGCCAGCTGGCGCTGGAGAAGGTATTGGCGTCACGAATCCCGGACCAGGGAGTAACCGGCTGCGGCGCACGCCAACGCCATTTCCCCGTTGGTGGCGCGGCGTAAGGAATACCGCGCCAAAGGTGGATGTCGTCCTGGACGACACCCATTAGCTGTCCCTGTTCGGTTTGAATCAGTGGAATACCAGGTTTGATCATGTCCATATTTACCCGTTAATCGCAGATCCCTACAGGATACCTGGATTAAAGCAGGCCGCAACGCCGTTTACTGCGTTCTTCCGCCTCCTGATACAACACAAACTCGTCAAACACCGGACACCCCAGCGCCTGTTCAAAGGCCTCGCGGCTGGCATTGCCATGACTGCGCGCCTGCGTTTCGTTACCGAGATTCGACTGAAAAATCCCCGCCGCGCTGACAGGCAGGAAATCTTCATAGGTGATGGGCTGCGCCTGCACCCAGCCACGTTCAATGTGCGGTTGCGGATCGTCGCCAGGATGAATCGCATTGCGGTGCGCTTCGCCTGACGGCGTCAGACGATAGCGGAACCAGGCCAGTCCCTGTTGGCGCAGCAGGAATTCGCTGTCCGGAAACGCGTTAAACACCTCCTGCAAATGCAGTTGATGCGTCAGGTTGTCTTTCCCGGTACCGGCATGGCGCAGTAATTCATCGTACAGCTGACGCCCTTTTATCGTCAGCGCCACGCCGCGTTGTTCAATCTCGCCGAAGCGGGCCGTGTGTGTCCCCTGCATTTCGCCCGCAAACAGCACAGGTTCTTCCAGCGCTTTGAAGCTGGTCTGGCGCAGCAGAATCGGCACCTCACGGCGCGGCGGGCCTTCGATAAGGACTTTCGGTTCAATGCCGCATTCCGGCATCATCGACTGCACCCGGTCGATATCCAGCGTTCTGGGTGTCAGATGATTAATGTGACAGCCCGGGAAACAGACCACATCGGCGATCAGGCGATGTTCGTTATGCAGCGCATGATAGGTTTTTTCATCCACGGTGGCGTGGCGATGCCAGCGAAACGTTTCCAGCGCTTCTTTCACGAACTCGCGAGCCTGCGTCGCGTTAAACCCCTTCTGACTCTCCCAGACGTCGAGCAGTTCGCGACAGCGTGGCGTAAAGATATCGCGCTGCGCGAGGATCTCCGCCGCACGCTGGCGGAGCGACGCGTTTTCAATCAGTTCAAGTCGCAGTAAGGAGGTAAAGACGCGAAACGGATTTCGCGACAGCGATGCATCGTCAATGGGACGAAATGCCGTTGAATGTACCGGCACCCCGGCCTGAGAGAGATCGTAATAGCTGACCGGAAACATCCCCATGATCGCAAACATGCGTCGCAGCGTGGACAGTTCGTCTGCCGTTCCGACACGAATTGCGCCATGACGCTCCACGTTGAGGCGCGCCAGTTCATCTGCATTGGCCAGTTTTTCATGCAGCGTGGGGTTATTTTCGAGAACTGCCAGATTCACGTCAGCCACAAGTTCCAGTAACGTGCCGTATTGCGGAACTTCCTGCTGGTACATTGCTGACATTGCCTGCGAAAAATGTTCCCGAATCTCATCTGCCGTGATGGTGTTCGCCATAATGTCATGCCTCCAGTGAATGTTACCTGGAGTGTAGGAAACACCATTCACTCTGGGGAGAAGAATTTACAAAGTGTGATCTCACCTGAATTCGCTCTGCATCAGTCCTTGCGCCATGGTATAGCCACTGGTTATGAAATAATCGACATAAATTCACTTTTAATTAACAACGCATTTACACACACTGCCTCAGGTCATCATAAAACAATAAATCTCTTCCCTGTACCGGAGTCCGCTATGCGTGAAAAAGTGTCCTCTCGCGAGGTGATCCATCGCGACTATAACAGCCATCCGCCCGCCTTCGCCCCCGGCTATAAGACCAGCGTTCTGCGCTCGCCGCGCAACGCGCTGATCTCTTTGCAGAATTCATTGTCTGAAATCACCGGGCCGGTATTCAGCGACAACGATCTTGGCCCGCTGGATAACGACCTGATTATGAATTACGCCAAAGACGGCCTGCCGATTGGCGAACGGATTATCGTCCACGGTTACGTGCGCGACGGTTTTGGCCGCCCAATGAGAAATACGCTGGTCGAAGTCTGGCAGGCCAATGCCGGTGGTCGCTATCGTCATAAAAAAGACCAGTATCTCGCGCCGATTGATCCTAATTTTGGCGGCTGCGGACGGGTATTAACCGATGAGAACGGCTATTACTTTTTCCGTACCATCAAACCCGGCCCTTACCCGTGGCGCAATCAGGTCAGTGACTGGCGTCCCTCGCATATTCACTTTTCACTCTCCGGCGAGGCCTTTGCCCAACGGTTGATTACGCAAATGTATTTTGAAGGCGACCCGTTGATCAAACAGTGCCCAATTGTGAAAACTATCAATAACGATGATGCGATCCGCACATTGATTGCCGAACTGGATACCCACGCCGCCGTACCGCTCGACTGCCTGGCATATCGTTTTGACCTCGTACTTCGCGGACAGCGCGCTACGTTGTTTGAAAACCGCACTCAGGGAGGCGCGCAATGAAAGAGTATTTGCAGGAAACCGCCTCGCAGACGGCGGGACCGTATGTGCACATTGGGCTTGCGCCTGACGCCGCTGGAATTCACATCTTTGAGAAAAACTTCAGCTCCACGCTGACCAATAGCCATACCGAAGGCGAACGTATTGTGATCGAGGGGCGGGTAATTGATGGTTCCGGTACGCCGGTGCGCGATGTGCTGCTGGAGATCTGGCAGGCCAACGCCCATGGACGCTACAACCATCCGGCTGACCGTCAGGAAGATAAGCCGCTCGACGCGGACTTTCGCGGCTGGGGACGAACCTGTTCAGACTTCGACAGCGGCGTGTGGCGTTTCGATACCATTAAGCCGGGCTGTGTTGTGGGACGCGATGGCCGCCTGATGGCTCCCCACGTTAATCTGTGGATCGTCGCGCGCGGCATCAACATTGGCCTGAACACCCGTCTCTATTTTGCGGATGAGCAAGAAGCCAATCAGCGCGATCCGGTGCTCAATCTGATCGAATGGGAAGTTCGCCGTCAGACCCTGATTGCCCGCCGCGAACAGCGTGGTAGCGAGATCGTCTATATCTTCGATATTCACCTGCAAGGAGAAAACGAAACCGTCTTTTTCGACGTTTGATGAAGAGAACGGGCTGAATCTCTCAGCCCGTTTTGTCAGGCCTGGTCTATTTTCGCAACATGGCTTTCGAGCCACGGCAGCATCTGTTTCTTGCGGCTCAACATCCCCTCTACCGTCACCGGTTGTGCCAGTTCCAGTTGGCGCGGGCCGGCAAACCAGAGTTGCGAA
This sequence comes from Citrobacter sp. CtB7.12, assembly GCF_001297795.1. Taxonomy (NCBI): domain Bacteria; kingdom Pseudomonadati; phylum Pseudomonadota; class Gammaproteobacteria; order Enterobacterales; family Enterobacteriaceae; genus Citrobacter; species Citrobacter sp. CtB7.12. Next base: position 59,376 of record NZ_LIFT01000003.1, read on the forward strand.
TTGCCAGCGTTGATATCCGTCAACATCAGCACCACCAAATCCGCCCCGCTGCGGGTCGCATAATCGGCCATTTCTTGCCGCAGGGCATCCATCACGTCGGCGACCTGGCTCAATGCATACAGTTCGATCTGCGCAACGCTCACCTGCTTACCCTTGATGGTGAAACGCTTGATATCTTTTTGCAGCAGTTCACTGGCACTTAATCCTTCGACGCTGGTTTTAGCACTCAGCAGGTCAGCGCTGAACGCCGCCAGCTCAACCCCGGCACGCGTTGTCAGTGCTTCAACGGCCTGACGGTCATCCGCCGTGGTGGTTGGCGAGCGAAGCGTGACAGTGTCACTCAATATTGCGCCCAATAGTAATAACGCCTGCGCAGACGTTATCTGCGCCCTGTCCTCCGGGCTCATCAGTTGCCATAGCAGCGTGGCGCTGCTGCCCACCGGCTTTATCCACACTTCTGGCGGCAAACGGGTCACCAGTCCACCCAGACGGTGATGATCGATAATACCCACGATATTGCTCGCCATAAGGGTTTCCGGTCCCTGCGCTGGCTCGGTGAAATCCACCAGCCAGACGTCGAGGTCTGTCAGCGGCATCGTCAGTAACGGCGGCATGTCCAGCCCCGCACGCTCAAACAGAAATTGGGTTTCGCGATTGGGTTCACCCAGGCGCCAGGCTGAGGCCTGACGTCCGCGCATGTTCAACCAGCGGGCAGCCATAAAAGCGGTGCAAATGGCGTCACTGTCCGGATTCAGGTGGCCTACGACATGGATCATTTTCGCCTCCGAAGAGAAAGTGCTGTTACTTAAATAAGTTAAATGTTAATAATATTTTGCAATCAAGTTATCAAAAACAAACAACTTTACTTGTCACCGGCATCGCTCTGTTCTTAACATCGCTTATGGAAAAAAATAGTCTGTTCAGTCAGCGCATCCGATTGCGCCATCTTCATACATTTGTCGCTGTCGCTCAACAAGGAACCCTGGGGCGCGCAGCCGAAACCCTTAACCTCAGCCAGCCTGCGCTTTCCAAAACGCTTAACGAACTGGAGCAACTGACCGGCACCCGCCTCTTTGAGCGCGGACGGCTCGGGGCGCAACTGACATTACCTGGCGAGCAGTTCTTAACCCATGCGGTGAAAGTGCTAGATGCGCTCAACACCGCCGGGCAGGCGCTGAACCGTAAAGAAGGTCTTAACAATGATGTGGTAAGAATAGGCGCGCTACCGACCGCCGCGCTGGGTATTCTTCCGTCGGTCATCGGTCAGTTTCATCAGCAGCAAAAAGAGACCACGCTGCAGGTGGCAACGATGAACAATACCATGCTGCTGGCGGGCCTGAAATCCGGCGAGCTCGACATCGGCATTGGCCGGATGTCCGATCCGGAATTGATGAGCGGCCTTAATTATGAGCTGCTGTTTCTCGAGTCATTAAAGCTGGTCGTGCGTCCGAATCACCCACTATTGCAGGAAAACGTGACGCTGAGTCGCGTGATGGAGTGGCCCGTGGTTGTTTCGCCCAAAGGCACAGTACCACGGCAAAATGCCGAGACGCTGTTGCAAAGCCAGGGTTGTAAGATGCCAACCGGCTGCATTGAGACGCTCTCCGCCTCGTTGTCGCGCCAGTTAACGGTTGATTATAACTACGTCTGGTTTGTGCCCTCTGGCGCGGTGAAAGAGGATTTGCGCCAGGCGACGCTGGTTTCGCTACCCGTGCCCACACAGGGCGCAGGCGAGCCGATCGGTATTCTCACCCGTGTGGATTCACCGCTCTCTTCTGGCGCGCAACGCTTAATTGCCGCTATCCGTAAATCGATGCCGTTATAACAGGCCGGATGAGGCGCCTTTGCGCCTTCACCCGGCAATGGCGCTTAGAAGGTTTCCCAGTTATCCCCGTGATCGGTAACCGGCTGTGTCAGAGGCTGAACGGGGGTGTTTGTTGTCGGTACGCGCTTGCTCGTGGGTCCACCCTGTAAGCGAAACGTCCCCACCGCCTCCGTCAGTCGTGCCGCCTGCTCTTCCAGCGACGCCGCTGCCGCAGAGGCCTCTTCCACCAGCGAAGCGTTCTGCTGAGTCACTTTGTCCATCTCAGAGATGGCCTGGCTGACCTGCACGATCCCGCGGCTCTGCTCGTCCGACGCCGCGGCGATTTCCAGCATGATATCGGTGACGCGTTTTACCGCCTCCACGATGTCGGTCATCGTGTTCCCCGCCGCGACCACTTCACCAGAACCTTGATCGATGAGACGGACGGATTCGCTGATAAGCCCTTCAATCTCTTTCGCTGCCTGGGCACTGCGGCTGGCCAGCGTGCGGACCTCACTGGCGACCACGGCGAATCCACGCCCTTGCTCACCGGCACGCGCGGCTTCAACCGCGGCGTTCAACGCCAGAATATTGGTCTGGAAAGCGATGCTGTTGATAACCGCCGTGATCTCAGAGATTTTCTTCGAACTGGTCGAAATATTGCCCATCGTCTGGACCACGCCGGAAACCATCTGCCCGCCACGACTGGCTTTGCCGGACGCATCTTCCGCCAGTTTGCTGGCGTGGTGTGCGTTATCGGCGTTTTGCTTCACCGTCGCGGTCAACTCTTCCATGCTGGCCGCCGTCTGTTCGATCGCCGCCGCCTGTTCTTCGGTGCGTGACGACAAGTCGGTATTGCCCGCCGAGATTTCGCTGGTACCGCGATAAATCTCTTCTGCCCCCTGACGCACCGAACCGACCGTTTGCACCAGCGAACGCTGCATTTGTTGCAGGTGGCGGCTCAGTCGCCCAATCTCGCTACGCCCGGTAGGTTCATCCTGCATGGTGAGATCACCGGCGGCAATTTGCTCAATACGCTGCGCGGCATGCTGCAACGGCTGAATGACGGTACGACGCAGAACAATAAACGTCATCAGCGTCAGCACCAGTGCCAGACCAAAAGCGCCAATCATGAATATCATGCCCAGTTGGGTGCGCTGATGAGCCTGTTCGCTTAACTGGTTAGCGCGCGCCATGCGCAGTTCAATCGCCTTCAGCAGGACCTTATTGTAACTGGCATCCAGTTGTCTTGCGTGTTCGCTTTCGTGGTTGATGATCGCTTCGAACATGCCGTTTCTGGCGTACTTGAGCATCGGTTGCATTCCCGCTATATAGGCTTTGAAACTGCTCTCCAGTTCGCCATCCAACGCTTCATCCGCAGGGGTTTTCACCTTGCGCGCCATGTAAATAGTAAACCCTTCTTCAGACTGCTTAATACGCTTTTCCGCCGCCGCAATGTTAGCTTTCATGTCATCCATTTCAGCAATTCGGCTCGCCGCGCCAGCATGAATCATGTTGATTCGCGCGGTACGCAGGTGGTTCGAACTGTTCGATAATCCCATGCGGACCTGGATCTCATCCGTCACATCCCGCTGATCGCGGTCAGCCTGCATGAGAAAGTAGCCCGCCAGACCGGAGCTCAGCGCGAACAGTAAAAGGATGCCACCGAGAATGGAGGAAAACAGCGGAACCAGCCTGATGTGATGCAGAAAGCCCAGCTTATGTGGTGCGTGCATCGATGATGTGTTGTCCATGACCGTCGACTCTCTTGTAGGATTAATGCGTAATACGCGCCCGTAAGATAGTCATCGGCATTCCGCGAATTTTACTTACCGGGAAAAGCGCCGTTTTCGTCACAGTTTGACAACATTTATGTTAAAAAATGGAAAGCGCCAGCGGTGATTTCCGCTGGCGGATGAATCAGTTATCGCCGAAATGGATAACGGTACGGATGGATTTACCTTCGTGCATCAGGTCAAACGCGTCGTTGATTTGCTCCAGCGGCAGACGATGGGTAATGAACGGATCCAACTGGATTTTCCCGGCCATTGCCTCTTCCACCATGCCCGGTAACTGGGTGCGCCCTTTGACGCCGCCAAACGCGGAACCACGCCAGACCCGGCCTGTCACCAGCTGGAACGGGCGAGTTTTAATTTCCTGGCCCGCCCCGGCAACACCAATGATGATGCTCTCGCCCCATCCTTTATGGCAGCATTCCAGCGCCGCACGCATCACGTCGACGTTACCGATACATTCGAAGCTAAAGTCGACACCACCGTCGGTGAGCTCAACAATCACCTCCTGGATCGGTTTGTCATAATCTTTCGGATTAATGAAGTCGGTTGCGCCCATTTCAGCCGCCAGTTTGAATTTTTCCGGGTTGGTATCGACAGCAATAATACGCCCCGCTTTCGCCTGTACAGCGCCCTGAATCACCGCCAGGCCGATCCCGCCAAGGCCAAACACGGCAACGGTATCGCCCTCTTTGACTTTCGCGGTGTTATGCACGGCACCTATGCCCGTAGTGACGCCACACCCCAGCAGACAAACCTTATCCAGCGGGGCTTGCGGGTTGACTTTCGCCAGTGAGATTTCCGCACATACGGTGTATTCGCTGAAGGTACTGGTACCCATGTAGTGATAGATTGGTTCGCCATTGTAAGAAAAACGAGTGGTGCCATCCGGCATCAGACCTTTTCCCTGAGTGGCGCGCACGGCCTGACAGAGGTTGGTCTTCCCGGATTTACAGAATTTGCACTCTCCGCATTCGGCGGTATACAGCGGGATAACATGGTCGCCCGGCTTCAGACTGGTCACGCCTTCGCCGACGTCGACCACTACACCGCCGCCTTCATGTCCCAGAACCGCCGGGAACACACCTTCCGGATCGTCACCAGACAGCGTAAACGCGTCAGTGTGGCAAACCCCGGTGTGGGTAATTTTAACCAGAACTTCGCCTTTTTTCGGCGCTGCGACGTCAATCTCAACAATTTTGAGCGGCTGACCGGGGCCAAACGCGACTGCTGCACGTGATTTCATCTGTCTCTTCCCTTTATTGCGAGGTGATAGGTTTATTTTAGATAAGCGCGAAGAAGGTGGCCGATTTCAGCCATACGCACGGCGCGCTGGTCAGGAGTGGTTTCACCACTCACCAGCTCATCTTTCAGGTGGATCTCAACCATTTCGCCCATTAAACCGTTGGACGCACCGCGGACCGCAGCGATTTGTTGCAGGATAGCCAGGCAAGGTTCGCCAGATTCCAGCGCACGCTCCAGGGCATCCACCTGCCCCCGAATGCGTCGGACGCGAGTCAGAATACGTTTTTTATCTTCAGGTGAATGCGGCATAGGCCCCCTTAATACTATAGGGGGGTATACTATCAGAGTTTTAATCGCAGGAGGAAAAAAAAGCGTTTTCTATTTAGTGAGCGTTAAATTTCACTGTTTCAGCCTTTAAAGGCGGGTTTACCTATGTGCCTTTCGTTTATCACCGGCGAAAACCATACTTTAGCCCTGTTTTAATTTGGGTTATGTAGATTTATCTCATGTCAGAAATATCAATTTTGCAGATATCTAAAACTGCGCTGGAATATGTTTTATTTCCTTCAGATGCCCATTCAGTATTGTAATGTAGCCTCCGGCTTTTAATGCCGAGAGCACGTTCATCACTGCGGAACGAGAAAGCCGGGTTTTCCCGCGGATATAATTCTCGGCGGTAATCGACTCTCTCAGTGTTTGCGGTTTGCTCATGAGCTCAAAAAGCTGATAGCGAACCTGCTCAAATACGGTGGGTGAGACGAGCTTAAACAGTACCTCTGCGGCCATGCTGGCGATCAGTTGCAGATGTCTGGCATAGGGTTCCCACAGGTTGTGTTCTGTCAGCAGCGCGTATAAATCCTCTTTATTCAACGTGGCGATTTCAGCCGGTTCAATAACGCGAAGGATATGTATTGATCGGGAGGACTCATGTACCGGGATGATCCCACGTAGTGTCGGGGCTTCGATAAGTTCGATAAGAATATCATCGGGCTGCCGGTAAAGTGAGAGCGCCCCCTTACGAATAATATAACAATTAGGCTGGTGAGCAGCGCTGATGGTAATGCGCTTACCAACAGGACACTGCTGATAGCGCAGGTGCGAATCAAGTGTATCCAACAATATCGTCAAATAGGGCGATTCAACGCGCGTGCTTATGGGCCCCGCCATCTCTACTGGATTGAATGTGCTCTTCATTTTTTATTTTTACCAACCTACGTACACATGCCACAAGGATAGCAGAGAAAGTCTATCGCGGTAAAAAGATGGTTGCAAAAGTGACACAGTAAAGTATCCAACTAAAAATAATTTCGTAAATATTGTTAATGCGGGGGGATTTTAATATAGATTATCCTCATGTTTAATATTGTAATGACATCGTTAAAAATTAATTCATTATACCTCTATTAATGAATAAATGAGACGATATTGGCAGGCTGACAAGAATAAAAGCAGGGAGTCTGGTAACAACATCGAAATGGCGGCGCGCGCTATTCGTACCTCCGGTGACGAAATTCCTGGGCCGATCAGTACCGTGATACAGGTCATTGCCTATTACCGCTAAACTTTGCAAAGTCGCCCGCAGAATACAGGCGCGGGAAGCGCTCCCCCGCGCCTGTATAGTCACTCTAGCGTTTACGCGGCATCATGCGCAGCAGCGTATTGTCCTTCCAGAAATAGTGGTGCAGTAGCGCGGCGGCGGCATGCAACGCAATCACAAAATAGCCCAGATTGGCCAGCGTGATGTGCCAGGATTTCAGCGTATCCACCAGGTCAAAGTTCCCTTCTGCCGCGTGCGGCATCACCAGACCAAAGGCCATCCACGGATTACCTCGGTTGTACATCATCACCATGCCGATCAATGGCAGCGCGATGAACAGCAGATAAATCACCAGGTGCCCAAGATGCGCCAGTCCGGTCATCATCGGCTTCGGTTTGGGCACGATGGGAGGAGCCGGATATTTCAGCCTGATCAGCAGACGCGCCACCATCAGCACCAGAATCGCTATCCCACTAGAAACGTGAATCATATTAATGAGGGGACGATCGCTGCGAGGAAAAAAGCCCCGAAACTCCATCGCACAGTAAGCGACAATCACCAGTAAAAAGACCAGCCAGTGGATGCCAATTTGCAGGCTTGAGTACTTATTGCCCATAACACTTCCTGAGTAAAAAACAATAAAGCGACAACATAGCGATCTTTCCTTAAAAATTCATTAACTTTTCTACGCCGCATTTCAGACAGTTAGGGTTAACGGCAAGATGTGCGATTGCTCACCCCGGCATCCTGGACTATGCCTGGTAGGGAAAAAAGAATGTCCGCTACATCCTCACAGGAGTTAATCATGAGTAAAATTGGCATTAACGGTTTTGGTCGTATTGGTCGCCTGGTGTTGCGTCGGTTACTCGAAGTCAAAAGCGATGTTGATGTGGTCGCGATCAACGACCTCACCTCCCCTAAAATCCTTGCCTATCTGCTAAAGCATGACTCTAACTATGGTCCGTTCCCCTGGAGCGTGGACTTTACCGAAGACGCGCTGATTGTTGACGGGAAAACGATCGCGGTTTATGCAGAAAAAGACGCCAAAAATATCCCGTGGAAAGCGAAAGGAGCGGAAGTCATTATTGAATGCACCGGCTTTTATACCTCAACTGAAAAGTCTCAGGCGCATATCGATGCTGGCGCGAAAAAAGTGCTGATCTCCGCGCCGGCTGGCGATATGAAGACCATTGTCTACAACGTTAACGATGACACGCTGAATGCCAGTGATGTGATTGTTTCGGTGGCTTCCTGCACCACCAACTGCCTGGCGCCGATGGCGAAAGCGCTGCACGACAATTTTGGTATTAAAGTGGGCACCATGACCACCATTCACGCCTACACCGGCACGCAGTCGCTGGTGGACGGTCCGCGTGGCAAAGATCTGCGCGCATCGCGTGCGGCCGCTGAAAACATCATTCCGCATACCACAGGCGCGGCAAAAGCAATTGGTCTCGTTATTCCGGATCTCAGCGGCAAGCTGAAAGGTCATGCTCAGCGCGTGCCGGTGAAAACCGGTTCTGTCACTGAACTGGTGTCGATTCTGGCTAAGAAAGTGACGGCGGAAGAGGTTAACAACGCGCTGAAGAAAGCCACGCACAACAATGAATCTTTCGGCTATACCGATGAAGAAATTGTCTCCTCAGACGTTATCGGTTCGCACTTTGGTTCTGTGTTTGATGCCACCCAGACCGAAATTACCGAGGTGGGTGATCTGCAACTGGTAAAAACAGTGGCCTGGTACGACAACGAATACGGATTCGTGACGCAACTGATCCGTACCCTTGATAAGTTCGTCAAACTTTAAGCGTAAAGGCGGAGTGAAACCTCCGCCCTGCTTTGCCGATCAGGACTGCAAATAAACCACCTGGGTTTGCAGATACTCGTTCAGCCCGTGCTTGCCGTCTGCGCCGCCAATCCCCGACTTACGCCATCCCGCGTGGAAGCCCTGCATTGCTTCAAAGTTCTCGCGATTAATATAAGTCTCACCAAACTTCAGCCCTTTAATGGCTTTCATCGCGACGTTGAGATTCTGCGTATAAATAGACGATGTCAGGCCGTAATCACTGTCATTAGCCATCGCGATAGCCTCCTCCAGCGTGTTGAAGACCACCACAGGCAGCACAGGGCCAAAGGTCTCTTCGTGCATGATGGCCATCTCCTGACGAACATCCAACAGCAATGTTGGCGGATAGAAGTAACCTTTGCCCTCAACGGCTTTGCCGCCGAGCGCCACCCGCGCCCCCTCCTGTACCGCCCTCGCCACTTTCTGCTCCACACGTTGCAGGGCCGCGGCATTGATAAGCGGCCCCATGGCGATATCGTTACGCTCGCCTGGATTCCCGAACTGTACCGCTTTCAGGGCTTCGCCCAGGCGGTTCACGAACAGGTCATAAATCCCTTTTTGTACGTAGACACGCTCCGCGCAGTTACAAACCTGTCCGGTATTGATGACCCGGGAATCCACAATCGCTTTGACCGCCAGTTCAAGATCGGCATCATCCATCACAATCGCTGGCGCCTTGCCACCCAACTCCAGGCACACTTTGGTGATATTTTTCGCCGCAGTCGCCATAATCTTTTCACCTGCTGCCACGCTGCCGGTCATGCTGACCATCGCCACTTTCGGGTTACCGGCCAGTTCCTGGCCGACGGTTTCACCACGCCCCAGCACCAGGTTAAACACACCACGCGGCAGACCAATCTCATCAACAATTTTGGCAAACGCAATCGCGTTATTGGGCGTGAATTCGCTGGGTTTAATCACGATGGTGTTCCCGGTCAACAGGGCCGGAGCCAGCTTACGGGCGATCAGGAAGAACGGAAAATTCCACGGCAGGATCCCGGTGGTGACCCCCAGCGCGCGCTTAAACAGCAAGATATTCTCGCCAGGGCGATCGCTTTGCAGAATTTCGCCTTCATAGCGACGAGCCCACTCCGCCATATAGTCGAGATAGTCGGCAGTAAAAGAGACTTCCACCTCGGCCAGTTGCTGAATTTTTCCTCCTTCAGCCACAATTAAGGCACTGATTTCGCCAGCACGTTCACGGATCCCGGCGGCAATTTTGCGCAGCCAGCCAGCACGAACGATCGCTGGCAGCGCTTCCCACTCAGCCTGCGCACGGTCCGCCGCTGCAATGGCTTTGCGCGCGTCTTCTGCACGACCATCAGGAATACGCGAAATCACCTCTTCCGTCGCCGGGTTGATGACATCAATCCAGGCATCCTCGTGCCAGGTCACAAACTGTCCATCGATATACATAGGATGTTGTACGGGTACTGACATGCGCTACTCCTGTGATTGAATTGTTTTTAACAAGTGAAACTATTGTTAAAAAATATCAATCATGCCTTAGCGATCCCGGCTGGTGTCGTAATTCTGTGAACTGCTTCATAAAAGAGAGGCGTCAGGCTGGGGAGAACGAAAACGCAGGCATTTTTGTTTTGCCCGTTTGAGAGAAAACACTCCCAAACGGGCAGGTGTTAGCGTAACGAACGGTGGTTCATCGCCTCATTCAACGCCGCATCCTGTTGCAGGATCTGCCACGCGGCCTCGACCTCCGGCGGAAAATCCACATGCACAATGAAGTCACGCCCCCGAGGTCCATAGCCGGTGTCATCATTGCGCAAGCGCGGGATTTCGCCCACCACCAGCGCTATATAGCGATCGATGCTCCACAGGCCGCCAGGGTCATTAGCAAATACAATATCGTCCTCCTGCTGACACAAGACAGGCGTAAATCCCGGATGGCTCAGCCAGCGCGGTGCGTCCGGATCGTCACGGGTTACCCGGCGAAAGGTCGCTACGGTACGCCGTTGCATCGTAGGATCCTGTACCACAATGGCCGTGTTAATCGGTGTTGCGGCCTGCGCGATCATTTGCGCGCTAAAACGGGCGTTCTCTCCGCAGTTAGTTGACTGATCTTCCAGCCAGATTTTGTCTGCGGGAATGTGCCAGAACTGCCGGGCAATATCCGCCAGGATGGCGGCTTCGGCGCGTCCGGTCGTCTGGATCGTGTTGTAACGGGGATGTTGGGCAACGGCGGCATACAGGAAGGTCGTGGAGTGACCAATCCCACCAGCGATCAGCAGCGTAACCTCTTGCTGTTGGGCTATCTGGCAGGCCGCGTCAATTGTCGGGATGACGGCATTGCCCGCCAGTACCACGCAGTCTGCCGGGTAAGCAGGCCCGCCGCAGAAATCATCCTGCGCCAGCCACTGCCCCACCGTGTTGATCGCCTCAAGGGTGGTGGTGGAAAGTCTCGGGAACGGTTGCATCATTAAGCTCCTCCTCTTACTTCAGCAGAGTACCGCACCCACGCTGAATAAACAGTAGATCTCTCTGAAAGGCTGATGATTGATATTTCGACGCTTTTTTTGTCATCTCAGTGAAATAACACAAAACGTCTAAAAATCGGGCGGTTGCACCTGCACATTATCCTGTTTAATTATCAGAATATGAATAATTAACGTCATTTATTCTGAAATTACAGAAATTAATCCTGGCAAAATGCTCTCTTTTTAGCCCATTACGGCGTGCCTCCTCTTGTTAAATGTTACTAACACACCTAGTTTGATTAACAATTTCACAACCTTTTAACGTAACAGGTTGCACCTGCCGCACTGCCAGGTGACACCTTTTTTGTTCTCTGGCGGAGGTTTACAGTTAATGACGACCCATGAAAGCAGTACGGTTATTCTGAAGAAAAATAAGAAGGTACTTGTCGCCAGTCTGACCGGCAGTGCGATTGAGTGGTTCGATTACTTTCTGTATGGCACCGCGGCTGCGCTGGTGTTTAACAAGATTTTCTTCCCGATGGTTGACCCGGTAATCGGTCTGATCCTCTCGTACCTCTCCTTCTCGTTGACCTTTTTTATTCGCCCGATTGGCGGGGTAATTTTCGCCCACATCGGCGATCGCATCGGGCGTAAGAAAACGCTGGTGCTGACGCTTTCCCTGATGGGCGGCGCGACGGTGATGATCGGTCTACTGCCCACCTATGAGATGATCGGTATCTGGGCCCCCATTCTGCTTATCCTGATGCGCATCATTCAGGGGATGGGCATTGGTGGCGAATGGGGTGGCGCACTCCTGCTGGCCTATGAATACGCGCCGGAAAAACGCAAAGGCTTCTTCGGCAGTATTCCGCAGGCGGGCGTGACTATTGGCATGCTGATGGCGACGTTTATCGTCTCGCTGATGACCCTGTTTAGCGAGGAAGATTTCCTCTCCTGGGGCTGGCGTATTCCCTTCCTGCTGAGCTCCGTGCTGGTGCTGTTAGGACTGTGGATCCGTCGGGATATCGATGAAACGCCAGACTTCAAAAAGGTCAAAGCGACGGGTCAGGTTGCCAAAGCACCGCTGCGCGATACGCTGACTCATCACTGGCGTGAAGTGCTGATTGCCGCAGGTTTGAAGGTGGTGGAAACCGCGCCGTTCTATATTTTCTCGACCTTTGTGGTCAGCTATGCCACCAGCACACTGAGTTATCAGAAGTCCCAGGTGCTGGAAGCCGTCACCGTGGGTGCACTGATTGCTACGGTGATGATCCCGCTGATGGGGCTGCTGTCGGACAAAATTGGCCGCAAACGGATGTATGCCATCAGCGTCGCCCTGCTTGGCCTGTTTATCGTGCCATGGTTCTTGCTGCTGAATACCGGCACCACCTGGGGCATTATGCTGGCGACCATCGTGATGTTCGGCGTGCTGTGGGCACCGGTCACCGCCGTGCTGGGGACGCTGTGCTCGGAAATTTTCAGCGCTAACGTTCGCTACACCGGCATCACTCTCGGTTACCAGATTGGCGCAGCGCTGGCGGGCGGTACCGCTCCCCTCATCGCTACCGGGTTGCTGGCGAAATATGACGGCGACTGGGTGCCCGTGGCGTGGTATCTGCTTACCACCGTGGCGATATCCCTGGTTGCCATTTTCTTTGCCAGTCGGGTGAAACGTAGCCCGGCGATCAACGCTCAGCCTAACGAATTGTAATCTCTTCGCGGCCAGATCCTCTGGCCGCTTCTGTAACAATACGGTACAGACTCGAACGTCTCACCTGCGTCCGATGGCGCTGCGCTTATCGGGCTTACGGACAATATATTGCCATCCGGTACTGAATTACCCGCTAATCTGTTCCATCGCCTGCAGGATACGTTTATCCGAAATGGGATACGGCGTTCCCAGCTGTTGAGCAAAATAGCTAACCCGTAGCTCCTCAATCATCCAGCGGATCGCTTTCACCTCCTCGTCTTCGCGTCGCGCCGGCGGCAGCTTGTTGAACCACTGCTGCCAGGCCTGCTGTACGCTTTCGACTTTCAGCATCTGCGCGCGATCGCGATGGGGATCAATCGCCAGTTTCTCAAGACGTTTTTCAATCGCCTGCAAGTAACGCAGCGTATCGCCAAGACGACGGAAGCCGTTGCCGGTGACAAATCCGCGATACACCAGTCCGCCCATCTGCGCTTTGATGTCGGAAAGCCCCAACGCCATCGTCATGTCCACGCGCCCCTTCAGGCGTTTATTGATGTTAAAGACGGCGGTCAGGATCTGTTCGACCTGCTTCGCAATCTCCACAACCGTCTCATTCAGCTCGGCGCGAACCTTCTCATGCAGCGCGGCAAAACCCTCTTCCGTCCAGACCGGACCACCGTTAGCATCAATCAGCTTATCCACGCCGCAGGAAATGCAGTCGTCAATCAGCTCCAGCACTTTGCCGTACGGGTTGAAGTACAGACCCAGCTTGGCTTTATTCGGCAGCTTCTCGTGCAGATATTTGATCGGCGACGGGATGTTCAACAGCAACAAACGGCGTAAGCCAGACCACATCGCCTGCTGTTGCTCCAGCGGATTATCAAACAGTTTGATCGCCACGCTGTCGCGCTCATCCACCAGCGCAGGCCACGCTTTGACTTTGTAATTGCCACGTTTTTGCTCGTAGCTTTCCGGCAGTTGCCCAAAACTCCAGATGTGCAACCCGCTCTGTTCAATGCCATCATCGGCCACCGCCGAGAGCGTCTCCTGCACTTTTCCTTTCAGCCGGTCTTTTAGCTCCTGTAGCGAGCGCCCTTCCTCCAGCTTCTTGTTTTTATCATCCACCACCCGGAAGGTGATTTTCAGATGATCGGGCACCTGATCCCAGTGCCAGTCCTCGCGGTCAACCGTCACGCCTGTCATCCGACGCAGCTCACGCTCCAGCGCGTCCAGTAGCGGCAGCTCCAGTGGCGTCACGCGGCCTAAAAACGCCTCGGCATAGTTCGGGGCCGGAACAAAGTTACGCCGCACCGGCTTCGGCAGCGATTTAATCAGCGCAATCACCAGTTCGCGACGTAAGCCCGGGATCTGCCATTCAAAACCATTTTCGTCGACCTGATTCAACAACGGCAGCGGAATATGTACCGTCACCCCGTCCGCATCCGCCCCCGGTTCAAACTGATAGCTCAACCGCAGTTTCAGCGAGCCCTGATGCCAGAAGTTCGGGTAATCCAGCTTGCTGACGTTGTCCGCGCCCTCTTTGATCAACATGCTCTTTTCAAAATTGAGCAGGTCCGGCGTCTCGCGACTGGTCTTCTTCCACCAGTTATCAAAGTGACGGGCAGAAATGACATCATGGCTGATGCGCTGGTCGTAGAACTCGAACAGCGTCTCGTCGTCCACCAGAATGTCACGGCGACGCGATTTATGCTCCAGTTCTTCCACTTCGGCACGCAGTTTGAGGTTTTCGCGGAAGAAAGCATGACGCGTCTGCCAGTCGCCCTCCACCAGCGCATGGCGGATAAACAGTTCACGGCACAGCGCAGGATCAATCTGGCTGTAGTTCACCTTACGCGCTGCGACGATCGGCAGACCGTAGACGGTCACTTTTTCCGTCGCCATCACCGCGCCCTGCGCCCGCTCCCAGTGCGGTTCACTGTACGAGCGTTTAATCAGATGCTGAGCGACCGGTTCCACCCACTCGGGATCGATGCGTGCCGCAATGCGCCCCCACAGACGGCTGGTTTCCACCAGCTCCGCAACCATTGCCCACTTCGGCGGCTTCTTGAACAAGCCGGAACCGGGGAAAATCGAAAAACGGGCATTACGCGCGCCGGTATATTCCTGCTTATCGGCATCTTTCATGCCAATATGCGACAACAGCCCGGTCAGTAGCGCAATATGGATCTCGCGGTATTCCGCCGGTTCGCTGTTCACCGGAATACCCAGCTCTTTTACCACCTGACGCAGTTGGGTGTAGATATCCTGCCACTCACGCACGCGCAGATAGTTCAGATAGTCGGTCCGGCACAGGCGACGAAACGCGTTGGACGACAGCGCTTTTTGCTGTTCGCCGAGGTAATTCCACAGATTCACAAAGGCAAGGAAATCGGACTCTTTATCGTGGAAGCGACGGTGTTTTTCATCAGACGCCTGCTGTTTGTCCATCGGGCGTTCGCGCGGATCCTGAATCGACAGCGCCGAGGTAATGATCATCGCCTCGCGCACGCAGCCATGTTTTTGCGCTTCCAGCACCATGCGTGCCAGGCGCGGATCCACCGGCAACTGGCTCAACTGGCGCCCCAACGGCGTCAGTTTATAGGCCGTCGCCTGTTCATCTGTGGTAATCGCACCCAACTCTTCCAGCAAACGCACGCCGTCCTGAATGTTGCGCTTATCCGGCGCTTCGACAAACGGGAACGCGGCGATATCGCCCAGCCCCAGCGCCGTCATCTGCAAAATGACCGACGCCAGGTTGGTGCGCAGAATCTCCGGGTCGGTAAACTCCGGACGCGACAGGAAATCATCTTCAGAATAAAGACGAATGCAGATGCCTTCGGATACACGACCGCAGCGCCCTTTACGCTGGTTGGCGGAGGCCTGCGATACGGGCTCGATCGGCAAACGCTGTACTTTGGTGCGGTAGCTGTAGCGGCTGATACGCGCCGTACCAGGGTCGATCACATATTTGATCCCCGGTACCGTCAGCGAGGTTTCCGCCACGTTGGTCGCCAGCACAATGCGCCGCCCGCTGTGCGACTGGAAGACACGGTTCTGTTCGCTATTCGACAGTCGCGCATACAGAGGCAACACTTCCGTATGGCGCAGGTTGAGTTTATTCAGTGCGTCGGCGGTATCGCGGATCTCGCGCTCACCGCTCATGAAGATCAGGATGTCGCCGGGGCTTTCACGCCCCAGCTCATCTACCGCATCGAAAATGGCCTGCAACTGGTCGCGTTCGGTGTCATCGGCCTCTTCGACGATCGGTCGATAGCGGACTTCCACCGGAAAGGTGCGCCCAGACACTTCAATAATCGGCGCATTGTTGAAATGCTTCGAAAAACGCTCCGGATCGATGGTCGCGGAGGTGATGATAATTTTCAGATCCGGACGGCGCGGCAGCAGTTCTTTCAGATAGCCGAGCAGAAAATCGATATTCAGGCTGCGTTCGTGCGCTTCATCGATAATGATGGTGTCATACTGCATCAGCAGACGGTCCTGCTGAATTTCCGCCAGCAGGATACCGTCGGTCATCAGCTTCACCATCGTGTTATCGCTGACGTGATCGTTAAAGCGCACCTTATAACCAATGCACCCGCCCGGCTCTGTCTGCAGCTCTTCCGCGATACGGTTCGCCACCGTTCGCGCCGCCAGACGACGCGGCTGGGTGTGGCCAATCAGCCCTTTCACCCCACGCCCCAGTTCCATACAGATTTTCGGGAGCTGAGTGGTTTTCCCCGAGCCGGTTTCCCCGGCCACGATCACCACCTGATGGTCGCGAACGGCGTCGAGGATCGCCTGTTTTTTCTGACTGACGGGCAGGTTTTCCGGGTAAGTAATCTCTGGTCGCGCCGCTTCACGTAGCACAACTTTACCTGCTGCCTGTTCAATCTCTTTCGCCATCTCCTGGTAAATGGCTTGTTGTGCATCAGGATTTTTAACCTTCTTCACACCGTGCAGGCGGCGCGAAAAGCGCTGCCGATCGCGCAGCATTAATGAATCTAACTGCTGCTGTAAGGCATGAAAGGATAATTTTTGTTGTTCTGTCATAGCGTTAAAAGGCAGAGCACTGCCTGGTTAAATCTCTTCTAAATGATAGGTATAGAGTACCACATCAGCACATTTTGTGTGTTGTTCAATAAATTCGAACATAGGATTCGATATATTGCGCTTTCTCTGCGACAGGATTGTGAATAAAGTGTCAACAAGCAACGGGGCACAGCCCATTCAAACACCTATAAGGAAACACCCATGAGCAAGGTATTAGTTCTCAAATCCAGTATTCTGGCAGGGTACTCTCAGTCTGGTCAGTTGTCTGATTATTTTGTTGAACAGTGGCGTGAAAAGCACTCTGCTGACGAAATCACCGTCCGTGACCTGGCTGCTAATCCGATCCCGGTACTGGATGGCGAACTGGTGGGTGCCCTGCGCCCGAGCGACGCGCCGTTGACGCCTCGTCAACAGGACGCACTGGCGCTCTCTGATGAGCTGATCGCTGAACTGAAAGCACACGACGTGATCGTTATCGCGGCGCCGATGTACAACTTTAACATCCCGACGCAGCTGAAAAACTATTTCGACCTGATTGCACGTGCTGGCGTGACGTTCCGCTACACCGAGAAAGGGCCGGAAGGTCTGGTGACCGGTAAACGTGCAGTGATCCTCTCCAGCCGTGGCGGTATCCACAAAGACACCCCAACTGACCTGATTGCGCCGTATCTGAAAGTCTTCCTCGGCTTTATCGGCATCACCGATGTGAACTTCGTGTTCGCAGAAGGGATTGCCTACGGCCCGGAAGTGGCGTCTAAAGCGCAGTCTGACGCCAAAGCCGCCATCGATAGCGTGGTTGCAGCGTAAGTTCTCCCCTCCCGCTCCGGCGGGAGGTTTTTTTATCACTTCGCCTGATAACGCAAATATCCCACCACGCCATTACTCGCACCATCACTCGGATGATTCACCCCGTCAGTGACTTCCACGCAGGCAAAATCAAACGGCGACACATTCTCAATGCATGCCACGTTCACGCCATACTGATCCGGACTGGAACGTCGCTGGTGGAAAGTGTAAATCCCACACACTGAACAGAAAAAGTGCCTTGCTGTGCCGGTATTGAAACGATACTCCGTCAGTTTATCCTGCCCTGAGAGAACCGTTATCCCCATCAACGGCGCAGAAACAACCACCGCACCGCGCATCCGACAAAATGAACAGTTACAACGCCGGATGGTATTAAACCCATCGCTAAGTTGAACGGTAAATTTGACAGCCCCGCAGTGACATTGTGCATTTCGTTTTTCAGTCATGGTCAACCTCCGCCTCATGCCTTTTGCGCAATACTGTCCAGGGTCGCCAGCACTTCCGCTGAAAGTGTCAGATCCCCTGCCGCCATGTTTTCATGCAGATGCGTCACTGAAGAGGTACCCGGTATCAGCAAAATATTCGGTGAGCGATGGAGCAACCATGCCAGCGCAACCTGCATTGGCGTTGCATTCAGGCTTGCGGCCACGTCGGAGAGCGTTGAAGACTGTAGCGGCGTAAACCCGCCCAGCGGAAAAAAGGGAACGTAAGCAATGCCGTCTTCCGCCAGCGCGTCGATCAGCGCATCATCCTGACGATGGGCGATATTGTACTCATTTTGCACACAGACCACCTCTGCGATACTGCGCGCTTGCGCCACCTGGCTGGCAGTCACATTGCTCAGACCGATGTGTCTGACCAGCCCCTGCTGCTGAAGCTCAGCCAGCACGCTGAAACTCTCTTCAATGGAACCTTCATGCGGGCCGTGACCCTCGCCCAGCATAATGCGTAAGTTAACGACATCCAGTACATCCAGACCCAGATTGCGCAGATTATCGTGAACCGCCTGCCTGAGTTCCGCTGGTGAGAATGCCGGTAGCCAGGAGGCATCGTCTCCACGGCGGGCACCGATTTTCGTGACAATCACCAGATCGTCCGGATAAGGATGCAACGCTTCGCGAATGATTTGATTGGTAACGTGCGGACCGTAAAAATCGCTGGTATCAATATGATTGACGCCCAGCGCGATCGCTTCCCGAAGCACCGTCAAGGCAACATGACGATCGCGCGGTGGACCAAAAACCCCAGGCCCCGCCAGTTGCATCGCCCCATACCCTATGCGTTTGACCTGCCGGGAACCGAGAGTAAACGTTTCTGTGATGCTGTGACTTGCCATAACTGCCCCTTCTGCTGAATAGCGCGTAAGAAAACAGAGTATAGAAACTTACCCTGCAAATTATTACGCGTCACCCAACAAAAAGGAAAAACCGCAGACGGCAATGTGAAATGATTATTTCCGCAACCACTTCCCGTTAATGCCCTGGACATATTCTCCTGGTTTCGCCCGCTCGACCAGTTTCTGTCCGGCCATTTTCGCCACTTCATCGACCGGGATGTTATGACTCTCGGCCAACTGTTGGTAGCTGGCGCTGCGTGCTTTGTTGATCTCACTGACCAGCGCCAGCGTCTGCGCATCCTGTTTCAGCGCCACCAGATAGCCATTGAACGTTTCACCGACCCGGCCCTGGGTTCTGGCCTCATTTAACGTCAGCGCAAAGGCACTGCCACTCAGCAAACTCAGAATGAGCGCCGCCAGAATAAAGGTTCTTTTCATCATCACCTCAGAACAAGTCGCTGCGGGATTTGAGCAGGCTTTCAACGTCCTTATCTACTTTGATATGAATCTCATGCTCAATTTTGACGTTCATATTAATGGTGATGGGCTCTTTTGGCGCCGCGACTTCAATGCGCGGCGTGCAGCCCGTTACGAACCACAGCGGGAAAAGCGCCAGCACGGCTATCATTGTTTTCATTAAGGTTCCTCACATTCCTTGCCTTGTTGACAGGTTTTTTCCGGCAGCGCCGCATTTTGTTCAAGCCATGCCTGGAGATTGTCGCCAAAGCGCAGACTGCGCCACAGCGTAAAGACATTCTCTTCGTGGGTATAGTTGAGATTCACCGTACCGACCTTGCCATCCACATGGCTGTTGCCACGAATTTGCGCCTGCATCGTCAATACGCCCAGATTGTCCAGATTGATTTTGGTCCATGAATGGGCAATCTCCATATACCGCAACCAGTTGATGGCCGCCCCTGCTGCCATGTTGTCTTTTACCACCGCATCGGCGGTGTCTTTATCGATGCGCAGCGTCATCGGACCCGGATTGGTTAACCAGCCATCTTTGATAATCCATTTCTCATCGTTCAGCCACAGAGGGAGCGCACCGCTCACCGGCCCGGACATGGCAAACTGTTTCGGATTTATTGCGCTGATAAGTTCGCTTGAGGAGATATTTTGCACCCGCACCAGCGCCGGATCGTGCTGCGGCATGCGCAGTTGTTGCATGGAAACCTTACCGCCCAACACATCCACATTCACGTCAGTCAGTAGCAGCGGATCGGCTTCACTCCACGGATAAGCGCCTTCCAGATCGGCGGTGATATTGGTAGCAGTCACCTGGTTGACAACTTCGGCAATGCGTAGCGACACCGGTCCGCGCGTGCCCAGTTGCCACGCGCCCTCACTAAAGCGGAACGGCAATACAAAATCGACGCCGTTGATCTGGTTATCCGGCATCCAGGCGCTGCCGCCTTTCAAGACGCCGTGACCACCGGCCTCGAATCCTTGTTCTGCCGCTGCCGAAAACGCCACCTGGGCATACAGTTCGCCCTCACGTAATTTCATTTTCCACTCTGGCGGCACCAGCGGCTGGAACACCTCCAGTGACTGTTTTGGCCACCAGGCCTGACCACGTAAACGTAAGCCATCCCAACGACCGTTTAACCGCACGGGGCCGATCGCCCCGGCATGCAAATCGCCTTTGAACTGGAAAAAAGTTGGATCGCGCCCCTCCACGCTGAACTTGAGCGTTGAGGGCGGCAAAACGCTGCCGCCGGAGAAATGGGTTTCTCCGGCATCGAACGAGAGCGCCCCACTGAACCGGGGATGTGCCGCATCACGCACCCATTCGACCGGTTTATCCATGATTAAACGGGGTGT
Organism: Citrobacter sp. CtB7.12; assembly: GCF_001297795.1. NCBI lineage: Bacteria > Pseudomonadati > Pseudomonadota > Gammaproteobacteria > Enterobacterales > Enterobacteriaceae > Citrobacter > Citrobacter sp. CtB7.12. Next base: position 79,740 of record NZ_LIFT01000003.1, read on the forward strand.
TTCAACCTTCATGGTGCCGTACTGAAGCTGGTCAAATCCCGTAGACAAATCGGTCAGCGTGATGGTGTTGTCATGCCATTCACCTTTGCCTGCCACATCCCATTTCGCGTGCATCGGGGTGAAACTGCCCTCGCCCCAGTAGCGCCACTGCCAGCGCCCCGCATCGGGCAGAAAATCATTCGCCAGCCCGTCCAGATGCAGAACAAAATCCCCCATCTGATTCTCATGGGCGCGCAGAATCGCCTGCAATCGTCCGTCCACGCCACGCTGCGTGACCTTCACGCCCGCCAGCGGCCAGCGAATTTCGTCAATATCCAGTGAGTCGATGACCCGTCCGCGCGAGCGCAGCAGCGCGCCAGGTTCAAACGCCAGCTCCGGATCGGTCAGGCTGCCGGTCAACCGGGCAGGTAATCTGGCATAGAAAATCAGATCATCCTGCTTGGCTTCGCCAGTCAGTTGCAGCGGCATCGCGCTGTCGTCCATGCTCAGTTTTCCCGGCCCAAACGAAAGCACGGCGTTCCCTTTCCCCGCCTCCCCCTGGGTCAGCACATTAAACCGTCCGCTGATCACCGCGTTCTCGGTGCCTTCCTGCCAGTTCTCCACCTTCACACCCAGACGCCCGCTGAGGGGAAAACCCTGATAGGGCCACGACCAGCGTCCGTCGCTGATGGTTAACTGCTGACGCGTGAGTTCCCACGGCAGGTCAAGCAGCGGATCGGCATTATCCCGTGCCATTACGATGAGCTGCCCGGCATTCTCACGCCACTCCAGTTCCGCATCGACCAACGATGGCTCCTGCGGCAGACTGAGCGTGGCAACGGTGTGCCCGCTCACCGGCAGTCCATCCGGCACCAGCGGCATCGTGAACTCACCAACCAGTTTGACCGGCGGTTGGCCTTCAAACGCCATGACATCAAGCTCACTCACCGTCAGCGCCTGACCGCGCAACTGCCCCTGAAATTTCACTTTATCGCCCTGATAACGCAGTTGCTGGAGCGAAGGGGTCAGCGAAACGTTCAGTTTGCCCTGCCACACCTGCCAGGGTGAAAGAATAACGTTGTCGATGGTGATCCAGGTATTGGGCAGCATGGACTGCCATTCCGCGAGAGTGCGCGGCGCCGCGGGAGATTGTTCCGTTTGCGGCAGTTTTGCCAGACAGGCAGAATCGAGTTCCAGTGTGCCAATATCCAGTTGCCAACGGCTGGGATGCGACAACCAGGCCTGACTGACCCTGGCCAACTGGCAATCATCAACCAGATAGCGAAGTTCAGGAATATGTAAACCGTGGCGCGTGAATCGGGGACTATCATCCAGTGCAATGCGCGTTCCAACTGGCAGCCAGATGCCCGCCAGCGTCGGAACCCACCACCCCAGCGTCATCACCAGAGTCAACGGTACGAGGATCACGAGTAAGAGAAGCGCCAGAACGGCTTTATATTTACCCTTCATGGGCAGTTAATATCCTGATTTAGCGAAAAATTAAGCCGAATTAGGCCGTTATTGTGTCATGTTTAGTTAACCATGCCCAGATTAAGAATAGATGCTCCAGGGTGACACACAAACTTTTCACCATCGTTAAGATCAGAAAGTCAGATAAATTACAGAGACTTATCAGATAAATCTAAAGATTAATAGCGGGCAATAGCCGACAAACTATTGCCCTCTATTCTGCAATCTGGCCCGGATAATGTGAAAGTCAACGGCCGTAGAAAGTGAGTAAATCGTTCGGTTGAAATGCAGACTGTTGCACAGGAACATATTGATATTAATCGATGTTGACGCCATATCAGTCGTATCCTGACGAACAGCGGGCTGTTTGTGTCACCGAAACAGAGGTGTGGAGCAGCACTGTCACCTGCTGAAATCTGCAATCGATACACTGAACGAACAATCTATTGATGCTCTAGAATTATTCATTATAGGTATCACTTTCAATAATATTTTATGTTTTGTAAAATAATTTGAATTCGATAATTGTGATTCGATATCACTGGAGAAAGACTTATGAAACTCGCCGTCTACAGTACAAAACAGTACGACAAAAAGTACCTGCAGCAGGTTAACGAAGCCTTTGGTTTTGAACTTGAATTCTTTGATTTTCTGTTGACGGAGAAAACGGCTAAAACCGCTCATGGCTGCGAGGCGGTTTGTATTTTCGTGAACGATGATGGCAGTCGCCCGGTGCTCGAAGAATTGAAAAATCATGGCGTTAAGTACATTGCTTTGCGTTGCGCGGGGTTCAATAACGTCGATCTGGATGCGGCAAAAGAGTTAGGTCTGCAGGTCGTTCGTGTCCCGGCCTATTCTCCGGAAGCCGTCGCGGAACATGCGGTGGGCATGATGATGACGCTGAACCGCCGTATTCATCGCGCTTATCAGCGTACTCGTGATGCTAACTTCTCACTGGAAGGGTTAACCGGCTTCACGATGCACGGAAAAACGGCGGGGGTGATTGGTACCGGGAAGATCGGCATCGCGGCCCTGCGTATTCTGAAAGGCTTTGGAATGCGTCTGCTGGCGTTTGATCCGTACCCCAGCGCAGCTGCGCTCGAACTCGGCGTGGAGTATGTTGATTTGCCGACGCTGTTCGCCGAATCCGATGTAATTTCACTGCACTGCCCGTTAACGCCGGAAAACTATCATCTGCTGAACCATGCCGCGTTTGATCAGATGAAAAATGGCGTGATGGTCATCAACACCAGTCGTGGCGCCCTGATCGATTCTCAGGCGGCGATTGAAGCGCTGAAAAATCAGAAAATAGGTTCACTGGGGATGGACGTTTACGAAAACGAGCGCGATCTGTTCTTCGAAGATAAGTCGAACGACGTTATCCAGGATGATGTTTTCCGTCGCCTGTCGGCCTGTCATAACGTCCTGTTTACCGGGCATCAGGCTTTCCTCACCGCTGAAGCGTTGACCAGTATTTCTGAGACTACGCTGCAAAATTTACAGCAGTTAGCGAACGGAGAAACCTGCCCTAACGCCCTGTTCTGAACCGCCGCCTTCCTGTTCGCAGGAGGGCATTTCAGAATTTCCCCAAAGCCACTGGCGATGAAATAGGTATGCTGTCGGTGGCGATTACGTTTAAATGCAGAGAGTTAAGATGAAGAAGGTCATAGCGCTGGTTGCGCTGAGCCTGCTGGTTGCAGGTTGTGTAAGCAACGGAAAAGTATCGGTCAGCCGTGAGCAATTACAGCATCACCGCTTTGTGCTGGAGAGCGTAGACGGTAAACCGGTCAATGCAACGGGTCATCCGCTTGAACTGAGTTTTGGCGAAAAGATGATGATTTCGGGCAATATGTGTAATCGCTTCAACGGTCAGGCATCACTTTCTGACGGTGCATTGAAAGTAAAAGAGATGGCGATGACCCGAATGATGTGCGCCAATCCCCAGCTCAACGAGCTGGACAATACCCTCAGCACCATGCTGAAACAGGGCGCACAAGTAGACCTGACCGCCAACCAGCTCACCCTGGCCACAGCGGAACATACGTTAAGCTATAAGCTTGCCGATTTAATGTAGTAATGGGTGCTTAATAGCTACCACAGCTTCCCGCGGCGAGGGATTGTTCACTGCAACGTTTGCCGTTGGGAAGCGCGCACATACCAATTGCCGAACCGTCTAACTGACGGGCAACGGAAAGTGAACCGCCTATCATGGCGCAATTTGCCTCACCGGAACTGGTCATCGATGCTTTTAAACCCGGTGCGACATGCGCTGCTGTCGCCTGCTGAACAGGTTCATTGTCACTGCTGCAAGCCGACAACAATAACGCGGCACATCCTACCCAAAACGCTGCGCGCATTTGACTCCCCTCATATTCTGTAAGCGTAAACAAGCCGCACTAATAATAGGCATCCGAATCCGTCGCGTCGAGAGTCAAAACGCGCAATTATGCGGCCTCGCCGCATTTTATTGCGCTTTTTCCCCTGGATTGGGATCCCATAGGCCTGTTCTGTCGTTATGCGCTCACCCGGCGAGCGGTCAAATAGTGCGCCTGCCAGTACTGATTCGACAAATGTGACATTGTCACGCCTTGCGAGCTGGAGGCATGTATAAAGGAGTCATTGCCGATATAAACGCCAACGTGATGCACGTTCGGCTCCGTCTTAAAAAACACCAGATCGCCGACTTTCAGCTCACGCTGACTGACTTTCTGCCCCATACGACTTTGCTCCTGCGCGGTACGCGGCAAGCGTCTATGGATAACCGAGGCAATAATTCTGCGCGTGAACGCCGAACAATCAATACCATTGCGACTGTCACCTCCCCAGCGGTAATCGGTTCCTCTCCACTGCGCAAATTCACTCATAATGCGATGCTTAAGCTGCGCTTTCTTATTCTGAACAGGCGCTTGTGAAAAGTGCCCTTCAGAATAAGAGAGTGGCGAAAAGGTATTGGCTCCCCAGTTTTTGGTCTGAATTTTCACAAAGGCAAATGACGACGATGAGGCGGAAATAAGTAAAGTAAGTAATAAAATTCGTAACATAACCTAATCAAAACAATTAAATACCTGAACACATCCATACTTTTGGCGCACGAAAAAAGTTATCAATAATGATAAATAAAAGAGTTATTTTTGTTTTAACGTCTATTCACGATAACAAGAGTATCGACCTTCAATAACGCAAAGGTTTACAGGCTCTTCCCGTCCTGAATTGCGCTCAGTATAGGCGCGGGCGGCCTGACACCGAACTTAAAAAGTCTTATTAAGAAATTCACATCATGACGATAATGGCGAGGATAATAAATTCATTAAGGAAATCCTTAAAGAAAATCTCACTCCACTTTTGGACAATATGTTTTTAATATCGCCTGCCTCGCAGGCAATAACCAACTCATAACAAAAAAGCACAATTAAATATACAACCCGGTGTTACCTACCGGGCAATAAAATTGTCATTGTTTTTGCGAGCTTTGTGTCAATTTGTGCACTCGAAAGTGGCACAACTTCTAGGGAATACAGGAAAGTCCTATACTAGAGAAATAACTATCAGGACGCTAAGTGGTTTCCTGCGTCCCTCTTTTTTGCGCAATGTAAGGGTGTCATATGATTACTATTGACGGTAATGGTGCAGTCGCTTCGGTGGCGTTTCGTACCAGTGAAGTTATCGCCATCTACCCCATTACGCCCAGTTCAACGATGGCTGAACAGGCTGACGCCTGGGCAGGCAACGGGCTGAAAAACATCTGGGGAGATACGCCGCGCGTCGTCGAAATGCAGTCGGAAGGCGGTGCAATAGCGACCGTTCACGGTGCGCTGCAAACCGGCGCGCTTGCCACCTCCTTTACCTCTTCACAGGGGTTACTGCTGATGATCCCCACGCTGTACAAACTGGCGGGACAATTAACCCCCTTTGTACTGCATGTCGCCGCCCGTACCGTGGCAACCCACGCGTTGTCGATTTTTGGCGATCATTCAGACGTCATGGCGGTCCGCCAGACCGGCTGCGCCATGCTGTGCGCCGCAAGCGTACAGGAGGCGCAGGACTTCGCGCTGATCTCGCAAATCGCGACCCTGAAAAGCCGGGTTCCCTTTATTCACTTCTTTGATGGTTTCCGCACTTCGCATGAAATCAACAAAATCATCCCGCTGGCAGATGACACGATTCGCGGCCTGATGCCGCAGGCTGAAATTGATGCACATCGCGCCCGGGCGCTCAACCCAGAGCACCCGGTGATCCGCGGCACCTCAGCGAATCCCGATACGTATTTCCAGTCCCGCGAGGCGACCAACCCGTGGTATGACGCGGTATACGATCATGTCGAACAGGCGATGAATGATTTCGCTGCCGCAACCGGTCGTCAGTATCAGCCGTTCGAATATTACGGTCATCCGCAGGCCGAACGGGTCATCATTCTGATGGGTTCTGCTATCGGCACCAGCGAAGAAGTGGTTGACGAACTGCTGACGCGCGGCGAGAAAGTCGGGGTGCTGAAAGTCCGCCTGTTCCGCCCCTTCTCAGCTAAACATCTGCTGCGGGCCTTGCCTGAATCCGTCCGCGCGGTTGCCGTGCTCGATCGCACCAAAGAACCGGGTGCCCAGGCCGAACCCCTGTATCTCGATGTGATGACCGCGCTGGCGGAAGCATTCAACGGCGGTGAGCGTGAAACGTTGCCGCGCATGATTGGCGGCCGTTATGGTCTCTCGTCAAAAGAGTTTGGCCCGGACTGCGTGCTCGCGGTCTTTAATGAACTGTGCCAGGCAAAACCCAAACCGCGCTTCACCGTTGGTATCTACGATGATGTCACCAACCTGTCGTTGCCACTGCCTGATAACACCTTGCCGACGACGGCGAAGCTGGAAGCACTATTTTACGGTCTCGGCAGTGACGGCAGCGTTTCGGCGACCAAGAACAACATCAAGATCATCGGTAATTCAACGCCGTGGTATGCCCAGGGCTACTTCGTGTATGACTCCAAAAAGGCAGGCGGTCTGACGGTGTCTCACCTGCGCGTGAGTGAACAGCCGATCCGCTCTGCTTACCTGATCTCACAGGCCGATTTTGTCGGCTGTCACCAGCTGCAGTTTATCGATAAATACCAGATGGCTGAACGACTGAAGCCTGGTGGTATTTTCCTGCTGAATACGCCGTATCCCGCAGATGAGGTCTGGTCACGCTTGCCACAGGAAGTGCAGGCGGTACTGAACCAGAAGAAAGCGCGTTTCTACGTCATTAATGCGGCGAAAATCGCCCGTGAATGTGGCCTGGCGGCGCGGATTAACACCGTCATGCAGATGGCGTTTTTTCATCTGACTCAAATTCTGCCGGGCGATAGCGCGCTGGCTGAACTTCAGGGGGCAATCGCTAAAAGTTACAGCAGCAAAGGTCAGGACCTGGTGGAACGCAACTGGCAGGCACTGGCGCTGGCGCGCGAGTCTGTTGCTGAAGTGCCGCTGCAGGCGGTTGATCCGCACAGCGCCCACCGTCCTCCGGTGGTGTCTGACGCCGCGCCTGATTTTGTGAAGACGGTGACCGCGGCAATGCTCGCGGGGCTCGGCGATGCCCTTCCCGTCTCTGCGCTACCGCCCGACGGCACCTGGCCTATGGGTACCACCCGCTGGGAGAAACGCAACATCGCCGAAGCGATCCCCATCTGGAAAGAGGAGCTTTGCACTCAGTGTAACCACTGCGTTGCGGCCTGCCCGCACTCGGCTATTCGTGCCAAAGTGGTTTCGCCGGAAGCAATGGAGAATGCTCCCGCCAGCCTGCATTCGCTGGATGTGAAATCACGCGATATGCGCGGACAGAAATACGTTCTGCAGGTCGCGCCGGAAGACTGCACCGGCTGTAATCTGTGTGTGGAAGTGTGCCCGGCGAAAGACCGTCAGAATCCGGAAATCAAGGCCATCAATATGATGTCGCGCCTTGAGCACGTCGAAGAAGAGAAAGTGAATTATGACTTTTTCCTCAGTCTGCCGGAAATTGACCGCAATAAACTCGAACGCATTGATATTCGTACCTCTCAGTTGATTACGCCACTGTTTGAATATTCCGGTGCCTGTTCCGGCTGTGGCGAAACGCCGTATATCAAGTTACTGACCCAACTCTATGGCGACAGAATGCTGATTGCCAACGCCACGGGGTGTTCGTCAATTTACGGTGGGAACCTGCCTTCCACACCGTACACAACCGATGCCAATGGGCGCGGTCCCGCATGGGCAAACTCGCTGTTTGAGGATAACGCAGAGTTCGGTCTGGGCTTTCGTCTGACGGTCGATCAGCATCGCTTACGCGTGCTGCGTCTGCTCGAACAGTTTGCCGACCAGATCCCGGCTGAACTGAACGACGCATTACATACCGATGCGACCCCTGACGTTCGTCGTGAGCAAGTTGCCGCGCTGCGTCAGCATCTGAAGGATGTCGATGGCGCACGTGAACTGCTCACCGACGCCGATGCGCTGGTTGAAAAATCCATCTGGCTGATCGGCGGCGATGGCTGGGCCTACGATATTGGCTTCGGCGGGCTGGATCATGTAATGAGCCTGACTGAAAACGTCAATATTCTGGTGCTGGATACGCAGTGCTACTCCAACACGGGCGGTCAGGCCTCGAAAGCCACACCGCTTGGCGCGGTAACGAAATTTGGTGAGCACGGCAAACGGAAGGCGCGTAAAGATCTGGGCGTCAGCATGATGATGTACGGTCATGTCTATGTCGCACAGATTTCGCTCGGGGCGCAACTCAACCAGACCGTGAAGGCGATTCAGGAAGCGGAAGCGTATCCTGGTCCGTCGCTGATCATCGCCTACAGCCCGTGTGAAGAACACGGCTATGACCTCGCACTGAGTCACGATCAGATGCGTCAGTTGACGGCGACCGGCTTCTGGCCACTCTACCGCTTTGACCCACGTCGTGCGGATGAGGGCAAATTGCCGCTGGCGCTGGACTCTCGCCCGCCGTCAGATGCGCTGGCAGAGACATTACTCAACGAGCAGCGTTTCCGTCGCCTGAATGCGCAGCAACCAGAAGTGGCAGAGCAGTTATGGAAGGACGCCGCGGCCGATCTGCAAAAACGCTATGACTTCCTGGCGCAACTGGCCGGTAAAGCGGAGAAGACCAGTACTGACTGATCGGGGGGTTCGCGTCGGCCAAAAAAAAAGCCCGAACATCTGTTCGGGCTTGTCAATTTCTTTGTCGGCAAATCAGTACGCGTTGCATTGGACCAACAAAAAAGCAGTATGTGACAATAAAGGCATATAACGAACGAAGAATATCGCACTGGATTTATTTTGTATAATTTTTATTTTATATGCTTTATGCAATTATATTCACACCAATTATTGTCATTTCGATGGAATTATTTATTTAAGGTTTCACTTAAGACGTAACAATTGATACTTATCTCTTTACGGAACTTCTCCTTTAGCATGTTTTTACTCCCCAACAGAGGGAGTGAAAGCTAAATATAAAACTAAAGGATTACTGCGATGAAAAGAAAAGTACTGGCCCTTGTCATCCCTGCCCTGTTAGCAGCAGGCGCAGCACATGCTGCTGAAGTTTATAATAAAGACGGCAACAAATTAGATCTTTATGGCAAAGTTGATGGTCTGCATTATTTCTCTGATAATGCCAACAGTGATGGCGATCAAACTTATGTTCGTATGGGCTTTAAAGGTGAAACACAAATTAATGATCAACTGACCGGTTACGGTCAGTGGGAATATCAGGTTAACGCCAACACCACCGAAGGCGACCACGGCAACAGCTTCACGCGTCTTGCTTTTGCTGGCCTGAAATTTGGTGAATACGGTTCATTCGACTACGGTCGTAACTACGGCGTGATGTATGACGTGGAAGGCTGGACCGATATGCTGCCTGAATTCGGCGGCGACTCCTACACCTATTCCGATAACTTTATGGTAGGTCGCACCAACGGTGTTGCCACTTACCGTAACACGGACTTCTTCGGTCTGGTTAACGGTCTGAACTTCGCACTGCAGTATCAGGGTGCCAACGAAGATCAAATCACCAATGAGCAGGAAGGTACTGGCAACGGCGGCGATCGTACTGTCCAGAACTCCAACGGCGACGGTTTCGGTATCTCGTCGACCTATGACTTCGGAATGGGCGTTAGCTTCGGTGCAGCCTACACCACCTCCGACCGTACCAACGAGCAAGTCAATGCGGGTGGCCGCGTCGCGGGTGGCGATAAGGCAGATGCCTGGACAGCGGGTCTGAAATATGACGCTAACAACATTTATCTGGCTACCATGTACTCTGAAACCCGTAACATGACCCCGTACGGTGATGACGGCGTAGCAAACAAAACCCAGAACTTTGAAGTGACGGCGCAATACCAGTTCGACTTCGGTCTGCGTCCGGCGGTGTCCTTCCTGATGTCAAAAGGTAAAGATCTGACCGGTCAGGGCAATGACGACAGCAAAGATCTGGTGAAATACGCGGATGTTGGCGCGACTTACTACTTCAACAAAAACATGTCCACCTATGTTGATTATAAAATCAACCTGCTGGATAACGACGACAACTTCTATTCTCGTAACAATATTAATACCGATGACGTCGTCGCACTCGGTATGGTCTATCAGTTCTAAGCCCTTCTGCCCGCTGGTAACGGCGGGCTTCTGCCCTTTCCCTCACCGTCATAACCCATTCGTTTTGCCTATAACAAAATGCGATATCACGAAGACTAAAATCCCAGTAAGTTAAATGATATATTCATGGTATGACCTGCCGTCGAGGATGCCGCCATGAACCATCAGCCTGTAAAATCATCACGAATTGCCTCCGTCGGCTATGACGAGAAATCCTCTACGCTTGAAATTCGTTTCTACCAGACCGGTGTTCTGCAATATCGCGGAGTTCCTGCGCATATATACCGAAATTTTCTTTCTGTGGTCTCAAAAGGCCGATTTTATGACGGGGTTATTAAGGGAAAGTACCCGGAAATCAAAAGCAAATAATGTTGAATTGTGATCTTTGTCATTGTACTGAATCGGTGATAAGACGTTACACTTTATAGGGATACTCAAACAGGAGGTTTAATGAACAGAACAATTCTTGTACCTATCGATATTTCAGACTCAGAATTAACTCAACGTGTGATTAATCATGTCGAAGCCGAGGCGAAAATTGACGATGCTCAGGTTCATTTCCTGACCGTCATTCCGTCTCTGCCTTACTATTCTGCACTGGGCCTGGCCTACTCTGCGGAGTTGCCTGCCATGGACGATCTGAAAGCCGAAGCGAAATCTCAACTGGAAGAGATTATCAAGAAGTTCACTATCCCGTCGGACAGAGTGCAGATCCATGTCGTTGAAGGCTCGCCAAAAGATAAGATTCTGGAAATGGCGAAAACACTGCCTGCGGATATGGTGATTATCGCATCCCACCGTCCGGACATTACCACCTATCTGTTAGGGTCGAACGCCGCTGCCGTGGTACGCCATGCAGAGTGTTCCGTTCTGGTCGTACGCTAACATTTTCAGCCCGCACATCGCTGCGGGCTTTTCGTTGTGCCATAACCGGTGTTGCTGATCAATCCACGCCTCAGACGGTGGCCTTTTCTTGCGTCAGACCAGGCACCAGAATCACTTTTCGACACGCCTCTTCACGCTTTTCAAATATTTCGTAACCCCGCGCGGCCTCTTCGAGTGGCATATGGTGAGTCACGATTTCTTCCGGTGTCAGTAGCCCCTGTTCAATGAGACTAAGCAGATCCGGCAGATAAGCATGCACGTGGGTCTGACCCATTTTGAAGGTCAGTCCTTTGTCAAAGGCATCACCAAACATGAATCCATGAATAAAACCGGCATACACGCCAGGGACGCTGACGATCCCACCACGGCGCACAGCGGCGATACATTGCCGGAGCGCTTTACCGCTGCTGCCTTCAATTTTCAACGTGCTCAGCACGGTTTCTGTCAGACTGCCCTTCGCCTCAAAACCGACAGCATCAATCACCGCATCCACACCGCGATGTCCGGGCGTGTTATCAATGATCCATTCTGCCGGATCGTCGTTTTTATCAAAATTAATCGGGATCGCGCCGTAACGCTGATGCGCAAACTCGAGCCGGTAGTCGTTATGATCAATGATAAAAATATGCTCCGCACCGTTCAGCCGGGCACAGGCGGCGCAGAGTAAACCCACCGGGCCCGCGCCAAAGATAGCCACGCTTGAACCCTGCCTGATGTCGGCATTCTTCACCGCTTGCCACGCTGTTGGCAAAATATCTGACAGAAAAAGCACCTTTTCATCCGGCAATGTATCCGGCACTTTGAAGGGGCCGGCATTCGCCTTCGGGACGCGGACAAATTCTGCCTGCCCGCCAGGGATCCCGCCGTAGAGATCGCTGTAGCCAAACAGCGCGGCGGGCGGCGTGATGTTTTTACGGTTCAGGGCTGCACCTTTACCGCTGTTGGTATTTTCGCAGGCGGCATATTGATGCAGATGACAGAAAAAGCACTCACCACAGGCGATGACAAAAGGTATCACCACCCGATCGCCTTTACTGACTGCCGTCACCTCCGGACCGGTCTCCACCACTTCGCCCATAAACTCATGACCAAAAATATCGCCATGATGCGTACCAGGGATTTTGCCGCGGTAAAGATGCAAATCCGATCCGCAAATGGCGGTGGCGGTCACGCGAAGAATAATATCGTCCGGCGCCTCAAGGCCCGGATCGGGCACAGAATCAACGCTAACGTGATGCGGGCCATGATAAGTGAGTGCTTTCATTCACATTTCTCCTGTTGGCTGGCAAACCGCGCTTTATAAGGTCCCGGTGCCACCGTCTGAACACCAGACCTGACCGGACGTGTAGCTGTTCTCTGGTGCCGCCAGCGTGACATACAGCGGTGCGATCTCCGCCGGTTGACCGGGTCGACCAAGCGGGGACTGCGCGCCAAATTTCTCGATTTTTTCCTGTGGCTGACCTCCGCAGCACTGCAACACCGTCCAGTAGGGACCCGGCGCGACGGCGTTAACCCGAATCCCCTTCGGCGCCAGTTGTTTCGCCAGCGATTTGGTGAAGACGGCGATCGCCGCTTTGGTTTGCGCATAATCCAACAGGATATCGCTCGGTTCGTACGCCTGGACTGAGGTGGTGTTAATGATCACACTGCCCGATGAGAGATGACGAAGTGCAGCCTTCGTAATCCAGAATGTCGCGTAAACATTGGTCTTGAACGTGGCATCAAACGCTTCGGTAGTGAGATCGTCAATTGACTCACAGAATTGCTGGCGCCCCGCGTTATTCACCAGGATATCCAGCCCGCCTAACGCATCTACCGCCTGGTTAACCAGCGTCTGGCAGAAGGTTTCATCGCGGATATCACCCGGAATCGCGGCCACGTTCCTGCCTGCTTTTTTAATCAGTTCAACCACTTCACGGGCATCTTCTTCTTCATCAGGTAAATAATTAATTGCCACATCGGCACCTTCCCGCGCATAAGCAATCGCCACCGCGCGACCAATACCGGAATCGCCCCCGGTGATTAAGACTTTCTTGCCGTTAAGCCTGCCGCTCCCTTGATAGCTCTCTTCGCCATGATCGGGACGGGGCTGCATTTTACTGGCAAGTCCTGGAAAAGGTTGTTTTTGGTGCGGAAATGGCGGAGCCGGAAAATGCTCAGAATGCGTTTTATTGGTGATCTGCTTTTGATTATTCTGGTCAGCCATGCGTTTACCTCTCGTTATTTTTCCTACGGACTTTTAAGCGTAGAACAAAATTGGCGAGAAGGTTCTCAAAGCCGTCTGAGTGATTAATTTTCGGTCATTCAAACGCCGCCTCTTAATGAATACTGTTTTATTCTGAAGACTATTTTTTTAATCGCCCTGCGCTCAGACAGTTACATACCAACATTTACAAAACCCCCATAAAATAAGCGAGGCGGGTGTTTTCGATAATATATTGAAAAGTAACCCGTCAATTTTTTCTGATTTTTTGTGGAAATTTGACTCCTCGCGGATAGCCGCTAACTTTAAGCCCTGAACAACGACGGATACAAATTACATTTTTGTATCTGACTGACATAACCGATATACAAGAGGTGAGATATGGCAGAGCATCGTGGTGGTTCCGGTAATTTCGCAGAAGACCGTGATAAAGCATCTGAAGCGGGTAAAAAAGGCGGTCAGCACAGCGGCGGGAACTTCAAAAACGATCCGCAGCGTGCATCCGAGGCAGGAAAAAAAGGCGGTCAGAACAGCCATAGTTGTGGACGTAAGTCTGATAACTCCTGATTGTAAGACTGCTTTAGCCTTTAATAAATAAAGTGTCCTGCGGGTCTGTCTGTAGACTCGCAGTTATTTTTTCTGAACCGGGAGAGGATGTTATGAATATGAAAACGCTCGAGGATGTTTTCATCTATTTACTTTCAGACACCTATAGCGCGGAAAAACAATTAACCCGTGGTCTGGCGAAACTGGCCCGCGCGGCCTCTGACGAAAAACTCAGCGCCGCGTTTAATGCGCACCTGGAAGAAACTCAAGGGCAAATTGCGCGTATAGACCAGATAATCGAACAGGAACCGAAGATTAAGATTAAACGCATGAAATGCGTAGCGATGGAAGGCTTAATTGAAGAAGCCAATGAGGTCATCGAAAGTACAGAAAAAAATGAAGTTCGCGATGCTGCATTAATTGCGGCCGCCCAAAAAGTTGAGCACTATGAAATTGCCAGTTACGGCACGCTGGCAACCCTCGCCGAACAGTTGGGCTATCCCGCCGCGGTAAAACTTCTGGCGCAAACGCTTGAAGAAGAAAAAGAAACCGATTTGAAATTAACTGACCTGGCGGTCGGTAATATCAATAGAAGTGCGGAGAAACGATAACCGCGCCCGAGGTTATTGGTTGGTAAGAAAAAACAGTTTTGTTGCGCTCTGCTTATGGCAGCGCTTTGTCATGGGGTAGCATACCGTGCCTGAACTTGATGCTTTTCATCTGGCCCGTTTTCAGTTCGCCTTCACTGTCTCTTTTCACATTCTTTTCCCGGCGATTACCATTGGGCTGGCCAGCTATCTGGTGGTACTGGAAGGAATGTGGCTGCGCACGCACAACAACCTCTGGCGTTCGCTTTACAACTTCTGGCTAAAAATCTTTGCCGTCAATTTTGGCATGGGCGTCGTTTCCGGTCTGGTGATGGCCTACCAGTTCGGCACAAACTGGAGCGGCTTTTCCCAGTTTGCCGGCAGTATTACCGGCCCACTGCTGCTTTACGAAGTGCTCACCGCCTTCTTCCTGGAGGCGGGTTTTCTGGGCGTGATGCTGTTTGGCTGGAACAGAGTTTCTCCAGCGCTGCATTTTTTCACCACCTGCATGGTGGCACTGGGAACGCTGATGTCCACTTTCTGGATCCTCGCGTCAAACAGCTGGATGCAGACGCCGCAAGGTTTCAGCATTGAAAACGGTCATGTGATCCCGCAGGACTGGATGGCGATCATTTTCAACCCCTCCTTTCCGTATCGTCTGTTCCATATGTCGATCGCCGCCTTCCTGAGTAGCGCGATGTTTGTGGGAGCCTCTGCCGCCTGGCATTTACTTCGCGGCAACGACACGCCGGCCATCCGCAAAATGTTTTCCATGGCGATGTGGATGGCGTTAATCGTCGCGCCGATTCAGGCGGTGGTCGGCGATATGCACGGTCTCAATACCCTTGAGCATCAGCCGGTAAAAATTGCCGCTATCGAAGGCCACTGGGAAAACGCGCCCGGCGAGGCTACACCGCTCTTGCTGTTTGGGATGCCGGACATGGAAGAGGAGCGCACAAAATACGGTCTGGAGATCCCGGCGCTGGGTAGTTTAATCCTGACCCACAGTCTGGATAAACAGGTTCCTGCGCTGAAGGATTATCCCAAAGAAGATCGCCCTAACTCCCCTGTTGTCTTCTGGTCGTTTCGTATCATGGTAGGCATAGGTTTACTCATGATTGCGCTGGGTCTCTGTAGCGTCTGGCTGCGCTGGCGCCAGCGCCTGTATCAGTCTCGCCCGTTCCTGTGGTTTGCGCTGGGAATGGGCCCTGCCGGACTACTGGCGCTGTTGGCGGGTTGGGTCACGACGGAAGCAGGACGTCAACCGTGGGTGATCTACGGATTCTTACGCACCCGCGATGCGGTGTCATTACACAGCACGATGCAAATGGTCATCAGCTTGCTGGTCTTTATCATCGTCTACTGTGCTGTTTTTGGCGTGGGTTATTACTACATTTTCAGGCTCATTCGCAAAGGTCCGCAACCTGTCAGTGAACTGACGTCACAAACGGATGGCACCCCGGCTCGCCCCCTCTCGGCGGCAGAACCGGTGACGGATGAAGAGGAGAAGGCGTAATGGGTATCGATATCACCGTAATGTGGTTTGTCATCATTATCTTTGCCACGCTGATGTACATCGTGATGGATGGTTTCGATCTGGGTATTGGGATGTTGTTCAGCGTGGTTCACGACGCTGGTGAGCGTGACGTAATGGTAAACAGCGTGGCACCCGTCTGGGACGGTAATGAGACCTGGCTGGTGCTCGGCGGCGCGGGCCTCTTTGGCGCGTTCCCGCTGGCCTATGCAGTGATCACCGACGCACTGGCGATTCCGCTGACAATGATGCTCATCGGCCTGATTTTTCGTGGTGTGGCCTTTGAGTTTCGCTTTAAGGCGACACCTTCCCACCGACCATTCTGGGATTACGCCTTTGCCGGCGGTTCGCTGCTCGCGACATTCAGCCAGGGCATTGTGGTGGGCGCGGTGATTAACGGCTTTGCGGTGACAGAACGCCGTTTTGCCGGCTCAGCACTGGACTGGCTCACCCCCTTCAACCTCTTTTGCGGCGTCGGCCTGATCGTCGCCTATCTGCTGCTCGGCACCAGTTGGCTGATTATGAAAAGCGAGGGTTCGCTGCAAGCGCGAATGCGCGTCCTGACCCGTAAAGTCCTCCTCGCCCTGTTGGGGGTTATTGCGGTGGTGAGCGTCTGGACGCCGCTCGGCTGGCCCGCTATCGCCGAACGGTGGTTTACCCTGCCCAATTTCTTCTGGTTTGTCCCGGTGCCCATTCTTGTGCTGGTATTGAGCCTGTGGATTTGGCGACTGAGCGCAGAGATGAACAGCCATGCGCGCCCCTTTATTCTGACGCTGGGTTTGATTTTCCTCGGCTTCAGTGGGCTGGGCATCAGCTTATGGCCGCATATTATCCCACCGCATATCACGCTGTGGGAGGCGGCAGCACCGCCTGCCAGTCAACGGTTTATGCTGGTGGGGACCCTGCTGATTATCCCGGTCATTTTGATGTACACCGCCTGGAGCTACTTTGTTTTCCGTGGCAAGGTTTCCGGGGGTGAAGGCTATCATTGAGCGTCAGATCGCAGAGCGTATTGATCACTGGGGTCAACGCCCCTCCCAGGCAGAGATCTCTTCCAGGAGTACTGCAAGGCTGAAACGGACTGCTTTTTCGATAACATCCTGACACTCACCAGAAAAAAGCTCGCGCTTTGTGACAACCTCCCCGCGGAGATTCCACGCAAACCAGACCGTTCCGGCGGGCGTTCCGTCTTCCCCACCGTCCGGACCGGCGTACCCACTGATGGCAATGCTGATATCGGTCCCGGCACGCTCGCGTATGCCCGTGGACATCTCTTTGACCGTCTGTTCACTCACTGCGGTATATTTTTCCAGCGTACTGGCCTGTACGCCGAGCAGTGTCTGCTTCGCCCTGTCACTAAAGGTAATAACGCCAATATCATAAAAGGCGGCGGTATCGGATTCCGCACAGAGTGCCGTCGCCAGATTACCGCCGGTGCAGGACTCAGCGGTGGTTAACGATAATCCTCGGTCAATGAACACATTGGCTAGCTGTTTCGTGAGTTCGCCGGTGGTTTTCGCTTCGTTATAGGCTGCTTCATTCATCCTTCTTCTCCTTAGCTTTCATCAGGAATAACGGAAATATGATCATTACGCTCCAGAATGGCGTATTGACTTTTTGCGGGCTCCGTAATGCCCTGATTCTGTCGCACCGTGACCAGGCTAATCATCGTCAGCGTCGCACCAGTGACAGAAAATCATTGCCTGACCAGAATTCAGAAGTAAGTTTAAGCCGTTTACCGTCGGACGTGTAAAAGGTGCTGGTATTCGTCGCCGTAATCCGTACCATACGCGACATACTTTTGCCTGTAGGCTTCGCTCAACCGAAGCGTTCACGTCTTTTATTGCAAACCCGATGGGGCATGAAACGCACGCAGGTGGTATATGAAATTGACGTAGCCTGAATCGACGTATTGACGACGAGCAGACTGCCAGGCGAAACGCAAAACTGGCACGGTGATACGCGTGTCGTGACATGCCCCTTTCCGGTGTTCGAGACAGTAAATAATGTTAGAAAATCAACAAGCGACGAAGAAAGAACAGTACAACCTGAATAAATTGCAGAAACGTCTGCGCCGTAACGTCGGCGAAGCGATTGCCGATTTCAATATGATTGAAGATGGCGACCGGATCATGGTCTGCCTGTCCGGTGGTAAAGACAGCTACACCATGTTGGAAATTTTGCGCAATCTACAGCAAAGCGCCCCGATTAGCTTTTCGCTGGTTGCCGTTAACCTGGATCAGAAACAACCCGGTTTCCCTGAACACATTCTGCCTGAGTATCTTGAGCAACTGGGCGTTGAGTACAAAATAGTTGAAGAGAACACGTATGGGATCGTGAAAGATAAGATCCCGGAAGGCAAAACCACCTGCTCTCTTTGTTCACGCCTGCGTCGCGGTATTCTGTATCGCACGGCGACGGAGCTGGGTGCGACTAAAATTGCGCTGGGTCACCATCGCGACGACATTCTGCAAACCCTGTTCCTGAATATGTTCTACGGCGGGAAAATGAAAGGGATGCCGCCGAAACTGATGAGCGATGATGGTAAACATATCGTGATCCGCCCACTGGCTTACTGCCGTGAGAAGGATATCGAACGCTTTGCTGAAGCCAAAGGCTTCCCGATCATCCCTTGCAACCTGTGCGGTTCGCAACCAAACCTGCAACGTCAGGTGATTGCCGATATGCTGCGTGACTGGGATAAGCGTTATCCAGGCCGTATTGAAACCATGTTCAGCGCCATGCAGAACGTGGTGCCTTCACACCTGAGCGACATTAACCTGTTCGACTTCAAAGGGATTAAGCACGGTTCTGACGTTATTGATGGCGGCGATCTGGCATTTGATCGTGAAGAGATCCCGCTCCAGCCTGCAGGCTGGCAACCGGAAGAAGACGATAATCAGCTTGATGAACTTCGCCTGAACGTTGTCGAAGTGAAGTAATAGCCATGGGCCGGATCGTTTTCATCTCCGGCCCAACTCGGGTTTATTTCAGTAAACGCACCCGACAGGTTTTACCTTTAATCTTCCCATTCTGCAGTTGTTTCCACGCCTTATGCGCGACTGCCTGACGGACCGCCACATAGACATGCGCCGGATGCACGGTAATTTTGCCAATGTCCGCGCCATCCAGACCCATATCTCCGGTTAACGCCCCCAGCACATCGCCTGGTCGCATTTTGGCTTTCTTGCCACCGTCGATACACAATGTCGCCATTTCGGCGACCAGCGGCGCGATGCTGCGTTGCGTTGGCGCAGGGACCCAGTTAAGGCGGATCTGCAGCATTTCAGAGAGAATATTCGCCCGCTGCGCCTCTTCCGGAGCACAAAAACTGATAGCCAGACCGCTGTTCCCGGCGCGCGCGGTACGGCCAATCCGGTGGACGTGCACCTCCGGATCCCACGCCAGTTCGAAATTCACCACCAGCTCCAGAGATTTGATATCAAGCCCGCGGGCCGCAACATCCGTCGCCACCAGCACCCGCGCGCTGCCGTTGGCAAAACGCACCAGCGTCTGATCGCGGTCTCGCTGTTCCAGATCGCCATGAAGCGCCAGCGCGCTTTGCCCGGCCTCATTGAGCGCATCGCACACCGCCTGACAATCCTTTTTAGTATTACAGAACACCACGCAGGAAGCCGGCTGATGCTGACTGAGCAACGTTTGCAACAGCGGTATCTTACCGCGCGCAGAGGTTTCAAAGAATTGCTGTTCGACGGCGGGGAGCGCATCCACCGTGTCAATTTCGATAGCGAACGGATTTCGCTGCACGCGACCGCTGATTGCGGCAATCGCTTCCGGCCAGGTGGCCGAAAACAATAGCGTCTGACGCGACGCGGGCGCGAAACGGATCACCTCGTCGATTGCCTCACTGAATCCCATATCCAGCATCCGGTCTGCTTCATCCATCACCAGCGTGGTCAACGCGTCCAGCGAAACGGTGCCCTTTTGCAAATGGTCGAGCAAACGACCAGGCGTGGCGACGATAATATGCGGCGCGTGCTGAAGAGAATCGCGCTGTGCTCCGAAGGGTTGACCACCGCAAAGCGTCAGGATTTTGGTATTCGGTAAGAAACGCGCCAGACGACGTAGTTCACCGGCCACCTGATCCGCCAGTTCGCGCGTCGGGCACAGAACCAGCGACTGCGTCTGAAACAGAGTGGCATCAATATGCTGTAACAAACCGAGACCAAATGCTGCCGTTTTACCGCTGCCGGTTTTTGCCTGCACCCGCACATCCTGCCCGGCAAGGATCGCTGGCAGCGCCGCCGCCTGGACGGGGGTCATGGACAGATACCCCAACTCGTTCAGATTCTCGAGCTGGGCGGCGGGTAATACATTCAGGGTAGCAAAAGCAGTCACAATTTAATCTCACGGTAAACGACTCACAGTCGGCAGGCGCGTATCCTCGCAGATCTGCGGCTGTGATGCGACAACTTAATCGGTACTTCGTCGGGCGGCGGGTCGGGCATCGGCTGTGGACGTGGGATCGGATCGGGCACAGGAACGGGATCGTTGGGAACGGGATCCGAGAAATGAATGTCTTGTTGGCGGTGAGTTAACAGATGGAACATTTTTGCCTCCGGGATTTCATTGGCTCCCTTTCAGGGTAGTCGCTGAAAACGTACAGGCAAAAAAAAGCCGACTTATTTAAGTCGGCGTCGTACGAATCAATTGTGCTATGCAGTAATTCAAAAAAGGAAGTAAGACAATATGGAGCGCAACGCCCATCGCTTGACGTTGCATTCACCTGCAAGAGTGATATTGCCCCGAACAGGCGTGCTATTTATTGACTTCGCTCAATCTTAAAGCCGTTTTTAGGCAGAGAAATCTCTTAAAACACCCGTTTTTACAACCATTTACTACGATGCAACCATAAAGTAACACCACCAATCAGAACCACTAACAGAATACAAAAGAGTGAAAAGCCAAATTGCCACCCTCCACCGGGTATGCCGCCGAGATTGACGCCGAACAGTCCGGTCAGAAACGTGCTGGGAAGGAAAACCATCGCCATCAATGACATGGTATAGGTACGTCTTGCCAGCGACTCCTGCATTACCTGGGCAATTTCATCCGCCATAACGCCCGTGCGGGCGATACAGGCATCAATTTCATCCAGCCCCCTGCCCAGTCGGTCGGCAATATCTTGCATCCGGCGTCGCTGATCGTCCGTCATCCACGCCAGACGCTCGCTAGCCAGTCGCGAATAGACATCACGTTGCGGCGCCATATAGCGGCGCATCACAATCAATTGTTTTCGTAATAACGCGAGGAAGCCGCGCGGCGGGATTTGCTGATCGAGCAGATTGTCTTCAAGATCGATGATTTTATCGTGTAACTGTTCGATAAATTCACTGGCGTGATCGGTCAGCGCATCGCATACGTCCACCAGCCAACCGCCGCAGTCAACTGGCCCGGTGCCTTCCTGGAGATCGCTGACGACATCGTCGAGCGCCAGCACCTTCCGCTGACGCGTGGAGACAATCAGCCGTTCATCCATATACAGACGCATCGCCACCAGTTGGTCCGGGCGCTCATCCGTACTGCCATTGATGCAGCGTAGCGTAATAAGCGTCCCTTCACCCAGACGGCTGACGCGTGGACGAAGGCTTTCCCCCGCCAGCGCATCCCTGACATTATTCGGCAGTAGCGGCGTCGTCGCCAGCCATTGCGCGCTGTCCGGATGCGTGTAGTTCAGATGCAGCCAGCACGGATGCTCACGGCTGATCACATCATCATCTTCCAGCGGTTTCACACCGCCCTTGCCATCCAGCAACCAGGCAAATACTGCATCCGGCACACTAACTTGAGACCCTTTAATGGCTTCCATTTTGCCTCCCATACTTCGCGCTTTTCTGGTTAGTCTAGCTGTCGACGTATGTTAAGCAACCACTCATTCTCCCAATGTGTTATCAGGGCTTATGAAAACCCGCGAGCGTAGCGCTTGTGCGCTGAGGGAGAAATCGCTTCTGTTGCATCACTTAAACGGAACTGATGGGTTTTCGACTGGAGATCGACAACCTGTGATTTCAGTACATCCGACGATCCGGATAATTCATCCACCATCAACGCGTTACTTTGAGTAACTTTTTCCAGTTCATTCATTGCCTGGGTTATCTGATTTATTCCTTTTTCCTGTTCCGCCGTGGTGGTTGATATTTCATGCATCAACTGACTTAACTGCCCAGCGCCCTGGACGATTTCCTGCATATTCTTTTCTGTCTCGCCCACAACCGTTGCGCCTTGCTGCACATTTTGATGGGTGACGTCGATAAGCCCCCGAATATTTTTTGCGGCTTCGGCACTTCTGTGCGCCAGATTTCGCACCTCCGTCGCCACCACGGAAAATCCTTTTCCCTGCTCACCGGCGCGCGCCGCTTCGACTGCGGCATTCAGGGCCAGAATATTGGTCTGAAACGCAATATCATCAATCAGGGTAATTATTTCTGTCATTTGCTGGGTACAAGTCGTAATCGAATGCATGTTGCTGGCAACCTGAACCATTAATTCGCTGCCTTTGTATGCACATTGCATCGCGCTATTGGCCTGCTGGTTAGCAAGTCGCGTGTGGTCAGCGTTGTTACGCGTGCTGGCCGCCATCTGTTCCATGCTGGCCGCCGTCTGAATTAAAGAGGCAGACTGCTGCTCCGTTTTTACGGATAATTCAGCGCTACGGGCGGCCAGTTGCTCTGACAACAACAGCGCCGTCTTCGAGGAAAGTCGGATCTCACGTACCAGCGTCGCGATACTGCCGGATAAGCTGTTGATACCCGGAATCAGTCTCCCGGCACAGTTATTACCAAATTCGGGAATATAAACGGCGAGATTTCCCGCTGTCACCTGTTCAATACTTTTCTTTACGGTATTAATGGGCGTGACAAGATATATTGTCATGTAGCACCATAAGGCGAATAACGCCAACAAAAAAATCACGTTCATTGAAATAATAACCGGCAGCCTGACCGAGTACATTATTTGCACAGTGTTAATCAGGCCAAAGGTAAATAGCAGAAATACGATAATAAATGTTCTGACGCTAATGTGTTTTAACATTTTAAACCTGTTAGAGGTTAATATGGCAGGTCATATTTATATAGCATCAGAAAAGCATATATTCTTCTCGTTCCGCTCTCTGTACAAACTTCACGCAGAGATCCATAAAATTTACCTTAAAGAAGGATATTGCCGATTAAGTTTACCTTATGCTTATTGTTCATCATGAGGTGAGGCCGCTTTCCCCTACCCTCCCAAGCGATTCTACTGCTTAACAATTAAGTGATACGACACTCATCATTGATGAACGTTTAATCTGGCTTAAATGATTAGATTTCATAACGTGTTAATAAGCGCACTCGTGCTCTTGCCGCTTTTCGCCTCTGGACGTTAATGAGGTGGGCAAAAATTCCAGTAGCTGACCTTTCATTTCTCATGCGAATGGATGAATCCCTGCTAAATTTAACTGCACGACAGACATTCGATGGAAAGCCAGATGTTGCACGTATCATGGGCGCCCGTTTGAATCAGCATCTCGTTTCTTGTTGCGTTCATCGCTGCATTTGTCTCCCTCAGACAGCGCGCGCGGGTCGAGAATCGGCATTCTGGCGCTTATCGGGCGGTATTACGCTTGGTATGGGGATCTGGTCAATGCGTTTCATCGGCATAGTCGCACAATAATTAATAAAAAGAACAGGATTACTGATGATTGCGCACAACCTGAATGCACTGGATTTATTAACACAGCCGGTCTGGATCGTCTCACCCTGTACCGAAGAATTAGTTTTTGCCAATCGTATCGCCAGAGAGGTGATGCAAGGGTACACCTTCAGCCAGCTGCGTAAAGGGGTGTATTCCACCCATGCGCAGAATACGTTGCCGAACTATATTACCGATCTTCGCCGCCAGCGGGATATTGTCGAGATTCTGACGGTGCCCCGTGAAAATCATCAGGCCGCACTCACCTGTCGGTTATCGATTAACGATCTGCCAGGAACCGGTGAAGTCATTCTGTTCGAAGGCATTGATATCCCGGCGGTACAGGGGTTGAAAGCCAGCCGGTCTGCCACCTATCAGCGTAAAAAGCAGGGATTTTATGCCCGATTTTTTCTCACGAACTCCGCCCCTATGCTGCTGATCGATCCGTCAAGAGATGGTCTGATTGTCGACGCCAACCTGGCGGCGCTCAATTTCTACGGCTACAGCCTGGAGGCGATGTGCCAAAAACACACATGGGAAATCAATATGTTGGGTCGCCAGGTTCTGCCTGTTATGCATGAAATTGCGCGACTGCCGGGTGGGCATAAGCCGCTGAATTTTGTCCATAAAATTGCCGATGGCACCACCCGCCATGTGCAAACCTATGCCGGGCCGATTGAAATCTACGGCGACAGACTGATGTTGTGCATCATTCACGATATTACCGAGCAGAAACGTCTTGAACAGGAACTGGAGCGCGCCGCCCTGCATGACGCACTCACCGGACTGCTCAATCGCCGCCAGTTCTATCAACTGACCGAACAGGGGCAGATGCAGCATCTCACCCTTGCCCAGGACTACAGCCTGCTGCTCATTGATACCGATCGGTTTAAAAGCATTAATGACCTGTATGGTCACCTGAAAGGTGATGAGGTTCTCTGCGAGCTGGCGCGAAACCTGGAGTCCTGCGCACGCAAAGGGGATTTAGTGTTTCGCTGGGGCGGCGAGGAGTTTGTCCTGTTGTTACCGCGCACGCCGCTGGAGACCGCGTTGCAGTTAGCCGAATCCATCCGCGCGTCGGTCGCGAAAATCGGGCTTCCCGGCCTGCCGCGCTTTACCGTGAGCATTGGCGTGGCCCACCGCGAACCGAACGAAAGTATCGATGAACTGTTTAAGCGGATGGATGCTGCGCTTTACCGGGCCAAAAATGATGGCAGAAACCGGGTACTGGCCGCCTGAGAAACAGCGTCCCCGACGACACGCACCGCCGCCGGGGGCCTGATTTACTTCCCGTCGGCGTCGCGCTGGTCAAAAACTTGCTGTGCCAGATGCAATGTCGCATTGGCGGCGGGCAGACCGCAATAAAGTGCCGAATGCATGATCAGCTCTTTCAACTCCTCACGCGTCACGCCGTTGTTGAACGCGGCATTGAGATGCATTTTTAGCTCCGCTTCGCGGTTTAACGCAATCAGCATCGCAATGGTTATCATACTGCGCGTATGCCGATCCAGTCCGGGGCGGCTCCAGATATCGCCCCAGGCATAACGGGTAATAAAGTGTTGAAATTCTTCATTCAGCGGCGTCAGGTTTTCCACCGTCCTGTCAACATGCGCATCGCCCAGAACCGCCCTGCGTACGGCCATTCCCTGCTGATAACGTTCTTCATCCTGCATATTGTCCTCCCAGAAACGATAACAACGCCGCGTTCACCGCACCCGGCGCTTCAATAGTGGATAAATGGGATGCCTTCACCACGGCCAGTACAGAACCGGCAATACGCTGGTGCATAAACTGAGCGTCGTCCACCGTGGTGACGGGGTCATTTTCACCGGCAATCAGCAGCACTGGCCGTGTGATCCCGGCAATTTGCTCACGCAAATCGGCCGTTGCCAGCGCTTCACAGCAGGCGGCGTACCCTTCGGCTGACGACGCGGCGAGTTGCTCACACAATGCGGCGACCGTTTGCGGTGCCGACTGACGAAAAGCAGGGCTGAACCAGCGTTCCGGGGCGCTGGCGGCAATCTCGCGCAGTCCATTCTGACGAACGCTTTGCGCGCGGGCGCGCCAACTCGCCTCGTCGCCTATACGTGCAGCGCTGTTAATCACTGTTACGCTCAGCAATCGTTGCGGCTGATGACAGGCCAGCCACAGCCCGGTGAGTCCTCCCATTGAGATCCCGCAAAAATGCGCTGCCGGGATATCCAGGTGATCGAGTAACGCAATCACATCCTGCCCCAGCCGGGCGAGATCGGTTGGCCCCATATTGTTCGTCGCGCCATGTCCGTGGGTGTCATAACGCAGCACTCGATATTGCGCGCTCAGCGCCGCAAGCTGTGGCGCCCACATCGCAAGCGTCGTACCGAGAGAATTGGATAGCACTACCACCGGCGCGCCGTCCGGGCCATCAATCTGGTAATTCAGTTCCATGCTGTTGTTCCTCATAACGTGCAAGCACGCGTTGCACAAACTGCGCCGCGCAGCCCGTTGCCGTGCCTGGGTCCAGTAACGCCGCCAGTTGAGATTCATTAAGATGGGCCATCACCTGCGGCTCCTCAACGAGTACTGAATGCAGGGAATGACCGCTTGTCACCGCGCGATGGCACAGCCTTTCTATCAGATGATGGGCATCCTGCTTGCCGATAAACGCCGCCAATGCCAGCGTGACCGATTCCGCCATCATCAGGCCCTGAGTGATATCCAGGTTGTCACGCATCTTTTGCGGGAAGACCTGCATATTCAGGACGAGCGGTTGGGTTTCTTCAATTGCGTGCCCGACCAGCATGACGATCTCCGGCAGGACTTCCCATTCAGCCTGCCAGCCGCCGAGCGCACGTTCATGTTGCTGTAACTGACTGTTGTAGAGTGTGGCCATCAGTCCCGGCGTTTTCTGCATGGCAGTGAGGATCGCCGCGCAGCTCACCGGATTTCGCTTGTGCGGCATCTCCGACGATCCGCCCCGACCCGCGACGGCGGGTTCGCTCACTTCCGCCACTTCGGTCTGCATCAGCAGCGCGAAGTCCTGAGCAAACTTACCGAGAGTACCGCCGACACCGGCGTACCATGCCCCCACTTCCAGCAGCCGATCGCGCTGGGTATGCCAGGGCGTATCTGGCAACGTCAACGCCAGTTCCTGCGCGAGTCGCTCTGCCACCGGTAGCGCGTTCTGCCCAAGTGACGCCAGCGTTCCCGCCGCACCGCCAAACTGCAGCACCAGTACACGCGGCAACAGCGATTGCAGGCGTTCCTGCCAGCGCAGCAGCGCATCAAGCGTACCGGCCAGTTTCAGCCCCCAGGTCACCGGCAGCGCCTGCTGCATCCAGGTGCGACCCGGCATGACGGTATGCTGATAGCGATGCGCCTGCTGAGCAAAGACCGCCGTCAATTGACTCAGCGCACGTTGCGTGTGATTGAGCGCCGCTCGCAATTGCAGGACCAGTCCGGTATCGATCACATCCTGGCTGGTTACCCCCCAGTGTACGTAACGTGCGGCATCTGGAGCCTCGCGCTTCACCCGCGCGGTTAAGTGTTTCACCAACGGAATGGCCAGATTGCCCGCCGCCCGCGCCGATTCTGCCAGTGCTTGTCGATCAAACTCCTGCGCATGACAAGCCTGGGTGATAGGCCCGACAGCCGTTGCCGGTATCACGCCGCAGGCCGCCTGCGCACGGGCAAGCGCGGCCTCAAAATCGAGCATCCCCTGAAGAAGCTGGATGTCTGAAAATTCTGCCGTGAGCGCCGTTCCGCGCATCAACGGGGTTAGCAAGGTCATTCCTGCTCCTTACACACGTTCAATAATCAATGCGATCCCCTGGCCGACGCCAATGCACATGGTACAGAGTGCATAGCGTCCGCCGGTACGCTGCAACTGGTAAGCGGCGGTCATCGCCAGACGCCCACCTGATGCCCCCAACGGGTGACCGAGGGCAATCGCACCGCCGTTAGGATTCACCTGCGCGGCATCATCGGGTAACCCCAAATCACGCATCACCGCCAGTGCCTGCGCGGCAAACGCCTCGTTAAGCTCGATAACATCCATCTGGCCAAGCGTTAAGCCCGTCTGCGCCAGTACTTTACGGACCGCTGGCGCCGGGCCAAACCCCATAATTCGCGGGGCGACGCCGGCAGTTGCCACGCCGACAATCCGCGCCAGCGGGTGTAGACTTTGCTGTGCCATCGCCTGCTCGCTGGCGATGAGGAGCGCACAGGCACCGTCGTTAACGCCAGACGCATTGCCCGCCGACACGGTACCGTCAGGACGGACGACCCCTTTCAGCCTGGCGAGCGCCTCCAGCGATGTCGCACGCGGATGTTCATCTTTGCCAAAAAGCAGCGGCTCGCCTCTTTTTTGTGACACTGTCACTGAAATTAACTCTTGTGCAAATAGCCCCTGCTCCTGAGCGGCAGCGGTTCTCAACTGGCTGCGCAGCGCAAACGCATCCTGATCGGCGCGCGTTATGCCAAACTCCTGCGCCACGTTTTCTGCCGTTTCCGGCATAGAATCCACGCCATAGCGGGCTTTCATTTGCGCGTTGATAAAGCGCCAGCCAATCGTAGTGTCTTCGATTTTCATGTTGCGGCTGAACGCATTTTCCGCTTTGCCCATCACAAACGGCGCACGTGACATGCTCTCCACACCACCGGCGATCATCAGCTGTATTTCGCCGCTTTTAATCGCTCTCGCGGCAATACCAATGGCATCGAGGCTGGAACCACACAGACGGTTTACCGTACTGCCCGGAACGCTTTCCGGCAACCCGGCCAGCAGCAGCGCCATCCGCGCCACGTTGCGGTTATCTTCTCCCGCCTGATTCGCACAGCCGTAAATCACGTCATCGATCGCCGCAGGATCAAGGCCTGGGTTGCGTTCAAGCAGTGCTTTCAGTGGAATAGCGGCCAGATCGTCGGCCCTGATGTTCGCCAGCGTTCCGCCGAATCGACCAAACGGTGTGCGCACTGCATCGCAGATAAATGCCTGATTCATCATAGTTCCTTATGCGCTTTGCGCCAGCGGTTCACAGCTCAGAGTCACCGGCGTCAGACGTTGCAGTTCCTCAAAAGACAGACCATTGAAAATTTCCCGGACAACCGGTCCCGAATCGGTAATGTCGATCACCGCCAGGTCGGTATAAATGCGGCTGACGCAGCCCATGCCGGTTAAGGGATAGGTACAGTGTTCAACCAGTTTGCACTCGCCGTCGCGGGTCAGATGGTCCATCATCACAAATACCTGACGCGCGCCGATCGCCAGATCCATCGCGCCGCCCACGGCGGGAATGGCGTCCGGCGCGCCGGTGCTCCAGTTGGCGAGATCCCCGGAGACTGAGACCTGATACGCCCCCAGCACGCAGATATCCAGGTGCCCGCCGCGCATCATGGCGAAGGAGTCACCATGGTGGAAATAGCAACCGCCCTGCAACAGCGTGACGTACTCTTTCCCGGCATTAATCAGCTCCGGATCTTCTTCCCCTTCCGCCGGTTTTGGCCCCATCCCGAGCAGGCCATTTTCACTGTGCAGGAAAATCTCTTTTTCCGCAGGCAGGTAGTTGGCGATACGGGTTGGTAAACCAATCCCCAGATTGACGTATGCCCCTTCCGGGATATCCTGCGCTACGCGTCTGGCCATTTCGTCACGGGATAATTTCTTCATCGTTTACTCCTTAGGCCCGCAGCGCGGCGTGGGTGAGGTTTTCCAGAGAAAATACGCGCTGGACAAAAATCCCCGGCGTGATGACGTGCTCGGGATCAAGCTCGCCGAGAGGGACAATCTGATTCACCTCCACCACCGTGGTTTGCGCGGCGGTCGCCATGATCGGACCAAAGTTTCGTGCCGCTTTGCGGTACACCAGATTCCCCCAGCGATCGGCCTGATGCGCCTTTATCAGGGCAAAATCGGCGTTAATCGGGTATTCGAGCACATAGTTTTTCCCTTCGATGTGGCGGGTTTCTTTGCCTTCAGCCAGCGGCGTACCGTAGCCTGTTGGCGTATAGATAGCCCCCAGGCCAGCACCGGCAGCCTGAATGCGCGCCGCCAGATTCCCCTGAGGTACCAGCTCCAGTTCAACCTCGCCACGGCGATACAGGTCATCGAAAATCTGTGAATCCACCTGACGCGGAAAAGAGCAGATCATTTTGCGTACGCGTCTGGCCTTCAACAGTGCCGCCAGACCGACTTCACCGTTACCCGCATTGTTATTGATGATGGTAAGGTCGCGAGCCCCCTGCGCGATGAGCGCATCAATCAATGTGGTGGGTTGTCCGGCCGTACCAAAACCACCAATCATGATGGTCGCACCGTCCGGGATCCCGGCGATGGCCTCCTCCAGCGAAGGCACACTTTTATCAATCATCAGCTCGCTCCTTGTGGTGCGGATTTCGCACATTTTTGCGTTGTTCGCACAAAATGTGACCCACTTAACGAAGTCAGGCAAGGGCGATAATCGAAATATGGTGCGATAATCGAACATCGTTTATGTTTGTACGAAGAATGTGATCCGTGGCGAACAACGAGAGGAAAACAGTGGAAAAACATCCTGATGACCGTCTGAACAATGAGACCGATCCGTTTAAGGGCGATCCAAACTATATGGCATCACTGGCACGCGGGCTGGAGGTGATTCAGGCGTTCACGCCGCAGCGACGGGTTATGTCGATATCGCAGATTAGCCAGAAAACCGGGATCCCGCGCGCGGCAGTCAGACGCTGTCTGTATACGCTGGGAAAACTGGGTTTCGTTTATGCCGAAGATGGGAAAAATTTCGAACTGCGTCCGCGGATCCTGGCACTGGGACATGCCTATCTGGCCTCCACTCCGCTGGCTCGCGCCACTCAACCGGTTCTGAAACATCTGAGCGAAATGCTCAATGAATCCTGTTCCATCGCCACCCTCGACGGTGACGATATTTTGTATATCGCCCGCGCCTCCAGCTCACGCATTATGACCATCGATCTGGACATCGGCAGTCGGCTGCCCGCGTGGTCCACCTCAATGGGACGCGTTTTGCTTAGCCATCTTTCTGAGGAAAAGCTGAACGACATGCTCGGGCGCATCACCATGATCCGCTACACCTCGCAGACTGTGGATTCCGTCCCCGCCCTGCGCGCCGAACTGAAGAGAGTCCGGCAGCAGGGCTATGCGCTCAACGATCAGGAACTGGAAATGGGGCTGCGGTCCATTGCTGTGCCACTGATGAACAGCCAGGGTCAGGTCCAGGCGGCGCTGAATGTGGGTGTACATGCCGGACAGGTGACGGCGGACGAGCTGCGCAGCCGCGTACTGCCCGAGCTGCAAAAAGCCGCGCAGGAGTTGTCGCTTTTACTGCATTAACGGCTGCGCTTGGCGTGACGTTCCCAGTTTTCCTGCTTCGCCTGTGCGGATTTACGCAACGCCACATAGCACGCTCCGCTGCCGCCGTGATGTGGCAGCGCCGTGCAGTAGGCCTGAACCTCGTCGAATTCGGTCAACCAGCGTGCCAGATAGCTGCGCACGATGTTGGCATGTGAGTTATCGTCTCGCCCTTTACCGTGAATGATCAGCACATTGCGCAGTCCATCGCGTAACGACTGGAGCAGAAAGCTGTACAGCTGTTGACGACAGGCTTCCACTGGCTGACGCAACAGATTGAGGCTCGCCTGCTGGCTGTATTTCCCCGTACGCAGCTTATCGAGTACGCCCTGTTGCAGCCCCTCACGGCGAAACTCTAAAGGTTGCGCCAGCGGGACGATCTCCAGAAAACCGGTGGTGAGAAAATTATCAAGCTGGAGTGTATCAATACGTTGCGGGGTCCGCACATTGCGCACGGGCTGCCAGTGTACGTCGGCGCAACGTTTCAGCGGCTGAACATCCTCCATGGCGTCAAGAAATAACGATTTGTCGTCAAGATTCATGCTGTGTCCTCCCGCTTTTTAAAGGCAGCTACTATCATAGCCGTCCCCCTGGAGGGCGACAACGGTTTACAGATGCTTCCAGTAAACATCCACGTGTCACATACCTTTGCTTTACTAATTAACGCTGGTTTTACTCAGAGTAAAACAGTGCAGCAGTGCCGTTTAATCTGGTTGATTTACCTTAGATTTTCGTGAAATCAATCACTCCAGTTTGCTGGCATAGTTAAACGGTTCTTGCTATAAGACATTACCCGCCACCAGGAAAAATAACGGGCATAGATGAAGGATAAACTGCTGTGTGTACTGTAGAGTCTGGCGGATGTCGACAGGCTCTATTTTTTTATCCCAAATCAGGGGTATAGCACTGCTGGCAGTGACCATGATACGTTGATGCCCCACCGACTGCATGCCAACGAGGCAACCGATGCTGACACTACTGGAAGAGAAAATGATGACCCCGCTGGGCCCACTTTGGGTCATTTGCGACGAGCAGTTCAGACTTCGCGCTATCGAGTGGGAACAGTACAGTGAGCGCATGGTGCAACTGCTGGATATTCATTACCGCGCACAAGGTTATACCCGTATTAGTGCGACCAATCCGGGCGGTCTGTGCGACAAACTTGCCGACTATTTTGCCGGTAACCTCAGCGCGATCGATACGCTGCCAACCGCCACCGGCGGCACTCCTTTTCAGCGGGAAGTCTGGCAAACCTTACGCACTATTCCTTGTGGTCAGGTGATGCACTACGGTCAGTTGGCTGAGCAACTGGGACGCCCTGGTGCGGCGCGAGCGGTTGGCGCGGCGAACGGTTCAAATCCGATCAGCATCGTGGTGCCCTGCCACCGCGTGATCGGACGTAACGGCACCATGACCGGTTACGCCGGTGGCGTGCAGCGGAAAGAGTGGTTGTTGCGCCATGAAGGTTACCTGTTGCTGTAGTATCCAGGCAATTCGTGCCTTCTTGCTCACACTTTTACGTAAAGACGCCACAGGGAAAGTAAGGTTTTTCAAAGGGATAGAAATATTTTATTCACACATGTCGGAATTATCCGCTATTGGGGTGACCTCAGACTTACGTGCTCACCAAAAAGATGTTAAAATTGACAAATATCAATTACGGCTTGAGCAGACCTATGATCCCGGAAAAGCGAATTATACGGCGCATTCAGTCTGGCGGTTGTGCTATCCATTGCCAGGATTGCAGTATCAGCCAGCTTTGCATCCCGTTCACACTTAACGAGCATGAGCTTGATCAGCTTGATAATATTATCGAGCGTAAAAAGCCGATCCAGAAAGGCCAGACGCTGTTTAAAGCGGGTGATGAGCTGAAATCGCTCTATGCCATTCGTTCCGGTACGATCAAGAGCTATACCATTACTGAACAAGGCGATGAGCAAATCACCGGCTTCCATCTCGCGGGCGACCTGGTCGGTTTCGACGCGATTGGTAGCGGCCATCATCCGAGTTTTGCGCAGGCACTGGAAACCTCAATGGTCTGTGAAATCCCGTTTGAGACTCTTGATGATCTGTCCGGCAAAATGCCTAATCTGCGTCAGCAGATGATGCGTCTGATGAGTGGTGAGATCAAAGGTGACCAGGATATGATCCTGTTGCTGTCGAAGAAAAACGCGGAAGAGCGTCTGGCGGCATTTATCTATAACCTGTCTCGTCGCTTTGCGCAGCGTGGCTTCTCTCCACGTGAATTCCGTCTGACCATGACCCGTGGCGATATCGGTAACTACCTGGGCCTGACCGTTGAAACAATCAGCCGTTTGTTGGGTCGTTTCCAGAAAAGCGGAATGCTGGCGGTGAAAGGGAAATACATCACTATCGAAAACAGTGATGCGCTGGCGGTTCTCGCCGGACACACCCGCAACGTTGCTTAATCTTTCCGCAACCCTTCTGAAACCCTTCTGTCGAATCGTTAAATTTTCCTGATTTATTGATCTGACAGAAGGTTCTTCCCTGTTTCAATTCACATTCTTGGGTTACTCTTTTAGTTACAAACTGCGATGACAGTTGTAAGGAGACCCTGTATGGCTATGTATCAAAACATGCTGGTGGTTATCGATCCGAATCAGGACGATCAACCTGCGTTACGGCGTGCGGTTTATTTGCATCAACGGATTGGTGGCAAAATTAAAGCCTTTTTGCCGATCTATGACTTTTCCTACGAGATGACCACCCTGCTGTCGCCTGATGAGCGTACGGCAATGCGTCAGGGCGTCATTAGTCAGCGGACGGCGTGGATACGCGAACAAGCAAAATACTACATTGAAGCAGGCGTTCCTGTTGAAATTAAAGTGGTCTGGCACAACCGTCCTTTTGAAGCCATTATTCAGGAAGTGATCAGCGGCGGACACGATCTGGTGCTGAAAATGGCGCACCAGCATGACCGACTGGAAGCGGTGATCTTCACTCCTACCGACTGGCATCTGCTGCGTAAATGCCCAAGTCCGGTGTGGATGGTGAAAGATCAACCCTGGCCGGAAGGCGGTAAAGCGCTGGTGGCGGTAAACCTGGCCAGTGAAGAACCCTACCATAATGCGCTGAATGAGAAGCTGGTAAAAGAGACGCTGCAACTCGCCGAACAGGTCAACCATACTGAGGTGCATCTGGTCGGGGCCTACCCTGTCACGCCGATCAACATCGCGATTGAACTGCCGGAATTTGATCCCAGCGTCTACAACGATGCGATTCGCGGTCAGCACCTGCTGGCAATGAAAGCGCTGCGGCAAAAATTCAGTATCGACGAGAAAGTCACACACGTTGAGAAAGGATTACCGGAAGAGGTAATCCCCGATTTAGCGGAACATCTGCAGGCGGGGATTGTGGTTCTGGGTACAGTGGGCCGCACGGGCATTTCCGCTGCCTTCCTGGGGAATACAGCAGAACAGGTCATCGATCATCTGCGTTGTGACCTGCTGGTCATCAAACCCGACCAGTACCAGACGCCCGTTGAGCTTGACGACGAGGAAGACGACTAACGCGTTGTGTAAAAAACGAAAGGCCCAATGATTTGGGCCTTTTCTTTTAATGCTTGTCCTCACCGCCGAGGAAATAAATTCCCAACGGGATGGCCAGCAGCACGGTGAAAACCAGGCTATAGACGAAAATCATTGATGACTGAATGACATACATCGACGTCGTCCAGTCAGAAAGCGGAATATCATACTGTTCAATCACCCCACCGATCGTGGCGCGCGTGACAACCGATGCGGCAATAATAAACACACCCAGCAGACAGAGCAGAAACTTTTTGCCCTTCGCCGTCTTCAGCTTTTCCATTATCATCATAGTGTCCTTCTGTCACCAAATTTTTGTTACCTTAGCGCAACAATACCATGACAATATGAAAAAGTCTGCATCAGTTCCCCTGACAAATCCGTCACATTGAAAGCGCCTTTGCGTAAAAACGCTAAAAGCGCTATTTATTCCCCCTTTTTATTGATGACTTGAATGTTTATCCTGAGTACCATTAATGAGTTGCAGTTTATTTTTTGTTATGTCAGTGGCAGCGGAAAGCCGGGGATAAATATGTTTGCAGAGCTGTTCGTAAAAAACGTCTTCAATCTGACGGTTATTTTGAGTAGCGTCTTTAGCTTGATTCTGATGAATGTTTTCTTTCGTCATGCACATAAACGCAAGAAAGGGTTTGTCTTCCATACGGCTCAGTTTCTTATTTATGCGCTGATTATCGGTACATTAGGGCGAATCGCTAACACCGTTATTAGCCATTATAACATCAGCGCGGTTTCATCCAGTATTATCGACTTTGTCTGTACGTCGTTGATCGCCTTGATTCTGACTATTAAATTGTTTCTGGTGATTAATCAGTTTGAAAAATCGCAAATTAAAAAAGGGCGAGACGTCACCAGCGCGCGAATTTTATCGCGGATTATCAAAATCACCCTCATTGTCGTCATTATTTTGCTTTATGGTGAACACTTCGGCATGAGCCTGTCGGGGTTACTCACCTTTGGCGGCATCGGCGGCATCGCCGTGGGCATGGCAGGGAAAGATATCCTCAGTAACTTCTTTTCCGGCATTATGCTTTATTTCGATCGCCCCTTCAGTATCGGCGACTGGGTACGTTCCCCGGATCGCAATATCGAAGGCACCGTGGCGGAAATTGGCTGGCGGATGACCAAAATCACCACCTTTGATCACCGTCCGTTATACGTTCCAAACTCTGTGTTTTCCTCGATTAGCGTAGAGAATCCCGGTCGGATGAGTAACCGTCGAATCAACACGGTTGTCGGGTTACGTTACGAAGATGCCAGCAAAGTGGGCACGATCGTCAATGCTATTCGACAAATGCTACAAACCCATGCCGATATCGATCAGCAACAAACGCTGCTGGTCTATTTTAACGGCTTTGGTGACTCTTCATTAAATATTATGGTGTATTGTTTTACCCGAACAACGGTCTGGGAAGAGTGGTTAGCGGTTCAACAACAGGTTTATCTTAACATTATTGATATCGTGCAGAGCCATGGCGCTGATTTCGCCTTCCCGAGCCAGACACTCTATCTCAATAATAGCAGTCAGGGTTAATGTAAAACGCCCCTGCCCGACTCGTGATAGCCTCAGGACATATTTACCTGAGGCTCCTTACTCAGACAATGCGTTATTTTATGTTCATTCAACAATTTCGATGAAATTCCCGTCCGGGTCTTTGATGACCGCTTCATAATAACCGTCCCCGGTCATGCGCGGTGGTGAAACCAGGATCCCCTGCGCCCGTGCTTTTTTTGCCAGCGCATCCACTTTTTTAGCACTGCCAACCGCGATTGCCAGATGCACCCACCCGGTCGTCTGGTTATCCGGGCGCAGGGCTCGCAGGGCGGGTTTCGTCATCAGTTCAATCGCAATATCATCACCGATGCGCACAAAATAAGACTCAAATCCGGGGTTGTTCTTGCTGATGTATTTCTCATTAAGCGTCCCGCCAAAAAAACCGGTCCAGAAGCGCGCCTGCGCTTCCAGTTCTGTGGTCCATAACGCCATATGTGCGATTTTCATGTTTCACCTCGTTTCAACCCGTCAGAATGTTGACAGCACTGACCGTTTTGCCCGATCATGCGCTATATTGCTCGATGATATGGTTTTCAGGATTTATCATGCTCGATTATGCAGCTTTCCCGGAACAACGACAAGCCCTGATTCAGCAGATCCTGCAGGAGAATGGGCGCGTGGTATGCAGTGACCTCGCCTCCCGGCTGAACGTCTCGGAGCACACGATTCGCCGCGATCTCCATGAACTCAGCAAGGAAGGCATCTGCAAGAAGGTGTATGGCGGCGCGGTCATGATGCTGCCGGAAGCGGGTGACTATTCCATTCGCAAAACGAAGAAGCCCGACCAAAAGAGCAGCATCGCGCAAAAATGTGCACGACTGGTCAAATCCGGTAGCTGTATTTTTATCGATACCGGTACGACCAACCTGGCGATGGCGGAGGCGCTTCCGGCAGAACTTTCTCTGACCGTGGTGACCAACTCGCCGGAAATCGCTGCCGTACTGTTAAAAAAGCCCCTGTATGACGTCATCATGCTCGGCGGTCAGCTGCAGCGCTCTTCTGGTGGTTGCGTCGGCGCTTCGGCGATTGCGCAGGTTCAGGGGATGTTATTCGACCAGGGGTTTATCGGCGGCTGTGCGATGGCGCCGGAATCCGGTCTGACCGGGTTTGATTACGCCGATTGTGAATTCAAACGCGCAGTGATCCGACAGTGTAATGAGACCATTGTCGCGCTGACGGCGGACAAGATCCCGGCGGTGGCTCGCTATGTCGTCGCCCAGAGCAGTGAGATCGATGTCATGGTAGTTGAAGCGAATATCAGCAAGGCGTATTGCGAGGCGTTTCGCGAACATGATATCCGCATTTATACGGTGTGAACGGCAGGCGCGTTTCCGCGCCCGCTGACGGAGGGTTAGTGCTTGATGATATACATGGTCCGGCTGTAGGCCACATCTTCCGGGTTCATGATCGGGTACCCTTTCAGCCACGGTTTGATTAAGCGCCCGTTGGTGTACTGATAAATTGGCGCAATGGGTGCCTGCTCCATGAGGATTTTTTCCGCCGCATTGTAGTCCGCATTACGCGCTTTATCCGTGTTTTCCATCGTCGCCTGAGTGATGATTTTGTCATACGCCGGGTTGTTAAAACGGGAAATATTGCCTGAGTGCGTCGACGTCAGCAGCGACAGGAAGGTCGAAGGCTCGTTGTAATCCCCCACCCAGGAAGCACGAATCACATCGAAATTCCCGGTATTACGGCTGTCGATGTAAGTTTTCCATTCCTGGTTTTGCAGCTTCACATCCACACCTAAGTTTTTCTTCCACATCGAGGCCACCGCGATGGCGATTTTCTGGTGGTTCTCAGAGGTGTTGTATAACAGCGTCAGGTTAAGCGGTTTCTGCGGACCGTATCCCGCCGCACGCAACAGCGTTTTCGCCTGGGCATTCAGCTCTTCCTGGCTCATCTGTTCGAACGGAGACGGTTCAGGCGTAAAACCGGCAGTGACGTCCGGCGTAAAGTGCCAGGCCGGTTTTTCCCCGGTTCCCAACACTTTCTCCGCCATAATGCGACGGTCAATGGTCATGCTCAGCGCCAGACGCACGCGGGAATCCGCCGTTGGCCCTTTTTGTGTGTTAAAGGCGTAGTAATAGGTTCCCAACTGCGGTGGCGTATAAACCTGCCCTGGAATGTCCTTTAACAGCTTCTGGTACATATTTTTCGGGAATGATTCGGTGATATCAATATCACCCGCCAGGTAACGTTTAGTGGCCGATGACTCTTGATTAATCGGCAGGAAAGTCACTTTTTGCAGCACCGTTTTTCCGTTATCCCAGTACTGCGTATTCGGCACCACCACCAGCTTTTCATTCACCACGCGATCCTGCAACACGTAGGCGCCATTCCCCACCAGGTTGCCCGGTTTGGTCCAGTCTTTACCGCTTGCCACGTTGGCATTTTGCACCGGATAGAACGCAAAACTGGCGGTGAGGTTGGCGAACCACGGCAGCGGCTTATCCAGTTGCACTCTCAGGGTGCGGGCATCAATGGCGGTCACACCGAGCTTATCGGGCATCACTTTGCCATCAATGATCGCCTGGGCGTTATTGACCCCTGCCAGCGCGGCAAACCATGCAAAGGGCGACAGCGTTTTCGGATCCACCAGGCGTTGCCAGCTATAGACAAAATCCTGGGCGGTCACCGGCGTACCATCTGACCAACGCGCATTATCCCGCAGGGTAAACGTCCAGATGCGATTGTCGTGGCTTTTCCATTGCGTGGCGACGCCAGGTACGATTTCACCCTTCTCGTTCTGGTTCACCAGTCCTTCAAACAGATCGCGAATAACCTGAATTTCCGGCAGGCCAACCGCTTTTGCCGGATCAAGCGTCGCCGGTTCATCTTTTATATGGCGAACCAGCTCCTGCTTCTCTGCCAGTACCGTTCCGCTGGGAACATCCGCAGCATATGACAGAGAAATGCTGCTAACCAACAGCGCACAACAGGTTACTGAAACAGCGTGCTTCATAGAGTCCCCTCAATCCGGCTTATTCACGATGGCGTAATTATTTGTTTCGCCTGAAGGAAATGCAAACATCTTCCTGCAGAAAATTGATATTACGACTAAAAATCCGTCCATGCGAAAACGATTTGATTATCGACCCAATTTGCACAACACTGCGAGTAATAATCCCTGAATTCAGAGACGCTTATGACCGTTACCCGCCCTCGCGCCGAACGCGGCGCCTTCCCGCCAGGAACTGAACATTATGGTCGTTCACTGTTGGGCGCACCGCTGATCTGGTTTCCGGCAGCCGTCGCCAGTCGTGACAGTGGCTTGATTATCGCGGGAACGCATGGTGACGAAAATGCATCGGTGGTCACGCTCTCCTGCGCACTGCGCACGCTGACGCCTTCACTGCGCCGCCACCATGTGATCCTCGCAGTGAACCCGGACGGCTGTCAGCTCGGTTTGCGTGCGAACGCTAACGGCGTCGACCTTAATCGCAATTTTCCGTCAGCAAACTGGAAAGCCGGCGAGACGGTTTATCGCTGGAACAGCGTTGCGGAAACGCGTGACGTGGTGCTGTTGACAGGGGATCATCCGGGTTCGGAACCGGAAACTCAGGCGTTATGTCAGCTCATTCACCGCATTCACCCCGCGTGGGTGGTCTCTTTCCATGACCCACTGGCCTGTATTGAAGATCCCAAAAGCAGCGAGCTCGGTGAATGGCTGGCGCAAGCGTTCGAACTACCGCTGGTGACAAGCGTTGGTTACGAAACGCCCGGCTCTTTCGGCAGTTGGTGTGCGGATCTGAATTTACACTGCATCACAGCGGAATTCCCGCCGATCTCATCAGATGAGGCCAGCGAGAAATATCTCCAGGCGATGTCGACGCTTCTGCGCTGGCATCCTAAAGATGCAGTTGTCCGGTCGTAAAGTGCAATGCGGGCTCCACATCGACCGCCAGCCAGGTGGGACCATCAAGATCGGCAAAGCTGACCTGCGGCGTCAGCGGTAATGCGGCAGAAATGGCCCGTGACGTGCAAAGCATGCAGCCCAGCATCAGGGCAAATCCTTGTTCGCGGGCATCGGTAGCCAGCGCCAGCGCCTCGGTCAGTCCGCCGGTTTTGTCCAGCTTGATATTGACCATTTCATAACGCCCATGCAGCGCTTTCAGGCTGCTACGGGTATGACAGCTCTCATCGGCGCAGATCGGCAGCGGATGGATAAAATTTTCCAGCGCGGCATCATCCTGCGCCGGAAGCGGTTGTTCCAGCATCGCGACACCCAAATCTGCTAACAGCTGGCAGCGCGCCGCCAGCCCTTCCGCCCGCCAGGACTCATTGGCATCGACAATTAAGGTCGCCTCCGGTACTGCCGACCGAATCGCCACCATACGTTCGCTGATCAGGCGATCGTCCAGCTTCACCTTCAGCAGCCTGGCTCCAGCTTCCCATAGCGCCGCTGCGCTGGCCGCCATTTGTTCCGGGCTACCAATCACGACGGTCTGTGCGGTGGCAATTGTCGTCGGCAGCGCCACGTTAAGGGTTTCCGTCAGCGTTTGTTGCTGCTGGCGTGCCTGGAGATCCCACAGCGCACAGTCAACCGCGTTGCGTGCCGCACCTGCCGGGAGCTGTTTTTGCAGCGCTTCCCGGGTCAACCCCTTTTCCAGTTGCGGGACAATGCTCATGATCTGTGCCATTACGGAGGCATCGCTTTCCCCGTAACGCGGATAGGGCGTGCACTCACCAATCCCTTTCACACCCTCTTCTTCCAGTTCAACCACCACGACACGCGCCTCACTGCGGCTGCCTCGGGCAATCACAAAAGGGGTATGTAACGGCCAGGCTTCCTCGTATACCTTCACAGAACGCATTTTTTCTCCTTAAGCAATGACGTGGTGGTTTGTGCGCTTCACCGAAATAGCGTTTGCCGTGTTATCGGCTGTTGGCATAAACTAGCTGTGACGTTAACTATATGTAAACAGGAAGATAACCATGTCACAAACCGTTCATTTCCAGGGCAACCCGGTTGCAGTCGCCAACTCCATTCCTCAAGCGGGTAGCAAAGCGCAGCCTTTTACCCTCGTGGCAAAAGATCTGTCTGACGTCGCACTGAGCCAGTTTGCTGGCAAACGCAAAGTCCTGAACATTTTCCCGAGCATCGATACCGGCGTTTGCGCCGCATCGGTACGTAAGTTTAACCAACTGGCCACCGAAATCGACAATACCGTGGTGCTGTGTGTTTCTGCCGATCTGCCGTTTGCCCAGTCCCGCTTCTGCGGCGCTGAAGGTCTGAGCAACGTTATCACGCTGTCCACGCTGCGTAACGCTGAATTCCTGAAAAACTACGGCGTTGAAATCACCGAAGGCCCGCTGAAAGGTCTGGCTGCGCGTGCGGTCGTCGTTCTGGATGAAAATGACAACGTCATCTTCAGTCAACTGGTGAATGAAATTACCAACGAACCTGACTATGCCGCTGCGCTGGAAGTCCTGAAAGCGTAAGGTCCCCGTCATACAAAAATGCCTCCATTTCGGAGGCATTTTTTTACTCTTCGCCCTTCTTCTGATTCAGGCCATATTCACGCAGCTTATTCGCAATCGCGGTATGGGATACCCCCAGGCGTTTCGCCAGCTTGCGGGTACTGGGATA
This sequence comes from Citrobacter sp. CtB7.12, assembly GCF_001297795.1. Classification (NCBI taxonomy): domain Bacteria; kingdom Pseudomonadati; phylum Pseudomonadota; class Gammaproteobacteria; order Enterobacterales; family Enterobacteriaceae; genus Citrobacter; species Citrobacter sp. CtB7.12. The sequence continues at coordinate 121,301 of NZ_LIFT01000003.1, forward strand.
ACTGCGGTAAAGCTGGGTTAACACTGAGCGCTCAAAACGGCTGGTGATATCATCCAGCGACCCCTCCATCGCATCTTCACCTACCGCAACCGTCGTCGCATCGTAGTCAGGCAGCAAAATATCCTGCGGTCGCAGTTCGTAACCTTCAAGCTGCGTCAGCGCCCGGTAGATGGCGTTTTTCAGTTGACGCACATTGCCGGGCCAGCCGTAACGGGTCAATACCGTACTGAGATCGGCAGCCAGTTTAGGACGCGGCACGCCCTGCTCATCGGCGAAACGCGCCACAAACAGTTCAGTCAGCGGCATGATGTCCTGCGGACAATCGCGCAGCGGCGGCAGATTCAGCGTCAGCACGTTAAGGCGATAATAGAGATCTTCGCGAAACAGCCCTTTCTGCACCAGTTCAACGAGATTCTTTTGCGTCGCACAGATCACGCGCACATCGACATGTACCTCATGATCTTCCCCCACCCGACGAAACGTACCGTCATTGAGGAACCGCAGTAGCTTGGTCTGCATGCGCGGCGACATTTCACCAATCTCATCAAGCAGCACCGAACCGCCGTTTGCCTGCTCGAAGAAGCCTTTTTTGCCTTCTGGCGCATGACCAAACAGTTCGCTTTCCACCGCATCTTCAGGGATCGACGCGCAGTTGAGCGCCAGATACGGTTTGCCCGCGCGCGGGCTGGCCTGGTGACAGGCATACGCAAACAGATCTTTACCGGTGCCGGTATCGCCGGTAATCAACAGCGGCGCACTCAGCATCGCCAGTTTGCGCGCCTGTTCGACAACATGCTTCATTTTGCCGCTGACGGCGATGATTTGGCTAAAAGCGCTGACATCCTGGGTTGCCAGATTCTGCAACTGACGTCCCATCCGGAGTGTTGAACGCAACATGACCACCGCACCGGTGAGCATGGTTTCGTCAGTTTCCCCTTGCAGATAAACCGGCGTGATTTCCATCAGGAAATTCTGCCCGTTGATCACCACATGTTCGTTATGGGACGTCTGCGGATTGCCTTCCAGCCAGCGCTGGAAGTTAAAACCGTTGATCAGTTGTGCAGCGGTATGGTTGCGCATCCGCTCCGGGTTAAGCGCAAACAGCTGGCAGCTTGCCGGGTTCGCTATCTCAATCTTGCTTTTCAGATCCAGCGACAGAACAGGTTCAGGCAGTGCCTCAAGCAGCGCGCTAAGCGCGAGGTGCTCCCGCTCTGATGGCATCCATGGCACAGTGCGTACATCGGTGACGCCTGCAATGCGGCGAATTTCCGCCATTAAACTGCTGAAGTTAGTGAACTCCAGTTCAGCAAAGTTAAGGTAGATTCGCCCGATGGGGTCAATCTCGATACCGCGCAAATCGATGCTGCGTAGCACCAGTAAATCAAGTAATTCGCGAGTCAGACCAAGTCGGTCTTCACAAAAGACTTCCAGACGCATGGGGGAACCTTCAACTGAATAATGAGCTATAGATATGATGATAAGCCAGGAATGGGGAACCAGGAAGGATTCTGTCAACAAATATTGACAGCATGACGGAAAAACAGGCGTTTCGGCGTAAAGTTACGCGGTCAACGCCTGTGATTAGATTACTTTTCTCGCGGGGAGCCGTTTTTCTGCAACGTCTCTTTGAGCTGCCCGATCAATTGACGCCGGAAATCACCCAGGCGCGGTTTGTCATCGTCCAGCCACGGCAACGGGCGGCAAAGCTCCATCGCTTTGATCCCCAGTCGTGCGGTTAACAACCCCGCGCCGATCCCCTGCGCGGCTCGGGTCGACAGGCGCGCCGCGAGATCCTGCGACATCCAGTCCATCCCCACTTCCCGTACCAGTTCGCTGGCTCCGGCAAAAGCGATGTTGAGCAACACCAGTCGGAACAGACGCAAACGGCTGTAATAGCCCAGCTCTATCCCGTACAGCGTGGCGATGCGGTTAATCAGTCGCAAATTGCGCCAGGCAATAAATGCCATATCCACCAGCGCCAGCGGACTGACTGCGATCATCAGCGTCGACTCCGCCGCCGAACGGCTGATTTCTCGCCGCGCCTGAGCATCCAGCACCGGCTGAACCAGATGGGCGTAAAGGCTGACCACTTCGCGATCGTTCTGCGTTTCGTGGATCGAGGCATACCAGCGCTGCAACGCCGGATGCGACTGGTCGATTCCGGCCTGCTGGGCCAGTTTCTCGCAGAAGGCCCGTCCTTTGCCGGCACCGTGGCTGTGCAGCAGGTCACGCGCTTCATCGCGCTCGTGAGCACGCTGACGCAAACGCCACAGACGTCGCCATTCGGTTGCCACCGATCCGACTCCCGCCCCAATAATCAGCGCCCCGGCCGCGCAACCGCCGAGCGCCACCCAGTCCTGGGTTTGCCAGGCGTTCATTGTCCACTGAACACCTTGTCCCACCACGCTTACGCCGAACAGCGCCAGGCCGCCCATCACCATCTTGCGCCACAGACTGCGCTTCGGGCGTAGCGCCGCGTCAATCACCGCTTCGGCTTGTCCCTCTTCTTCCAGCGGTTCATCAACGGTGGCCGGGGCAAAGGACTGAGCTTGCGTCTCGCTAAACGTTTGTTGCGCTTTAAAAGCCGGGCTCTGCTCGACGTCAAGCGGACCAGCGAAATCAATCCGCGGTTTTATCGGTTCGCTCATCGCAATTTATCTCCTATTAAAAACTCCAGCGCGGCATCCAGGCGAATGTGCGGCAGCGGCTTATCGACGTCCATTTTTTGCGGTCGAAACGCTTCAAACTGAAATCCCTGGCGGTCCCAGAACGCCTGTCCCGGCAGACGTGCCGGCACTTCACCGGGGTAGACCGTCAGCGGAGAGCCATCGCTTAAGCGATTCCCGCGTAGCGCCGGGATCTTCTCACCGTTCACGTCAATCAGCCCGCTGGTGGTAGCCTGAACGGAGGCCAACCCCAGACAATCCATGCTGATCCCTTCAAACGCGGCGTTCTGCCAGGCATCCTGAATCAACTGTTGCAGCAGCGACACCATATTGGCGTGCTGATCGATCGTCACATGATCCGCTTTGGTGGCAGCAAACAGCAGTTTGTCGATCACCGGTGAAAACAGCCGACGGAACAGCGTACGCTGACCGTAATGGAAACTTTGCATCAGTTGAGTTAAGGCAAGACGCATGTCGTTGAACGCCTGCGGCCCGCTGTTGAGCGGTTGCAGGCAATCCACCAGCACAATCTGGCGGTCGAAACGCAGAAAATGGTTCTTATAGAACCCCTTCACCACCTTTTCGCAGTAATAGTTAAAGCGTTCACGCAGCATCCCGGCGTTAGTCTGCTTGTCTGCCTGAGCCAGTTTTGATTCACCCCACGCGTCCACATCCGGCCAGGGGAAAAACTGCAACGCTGGCGCGCCGGCCATATCACCAGGCAGGACGAACCGCCCCGGCTGGATGAAATGCAGTCCCTGCTGTTTACATTGATGCAAATAGTCCGTCCACGCTGCCGCAATGTCGGCCAGGCGGTTCTCATCGGCGGGTGCCAGCGGATCCAGCCCTTGCGTCAGCTGTCGCCATTTCGCCGACCATTCCGCTCGCTGCCCGGTAAGCAGACCGGTCATTTGCCGTGACCAGCTCAGGTAATCCTGCGCCAGCATCGGTAGATCGAGCAGCCATTCGCCGGGATAATCGACAATTTCCAGGTACAGCGTCGACGTCTCTTTGAAGTGACGTAGCAGAGAGTCATTGGATTTATAGCGCAGCGCCAGGCGAATTTCGCTGACCCCACGGGTGGGCGTCGGCCACGTCGGCGGATCGCCATACAGCTGTGCCAGCCCTTCATCGTAGGTAAAGCGAGGAATGCCAAAATCTCGCTGGGGGACACGTTTCACCCCGAGCAGGCGCTCCTCGCGTACTGCGCTAAGCAGCGGCAGCCGCGCACCGGCATGGATATTGAGCAACTGATTAACCATCGCCGTGATAAATGCGGTTTTTCCGCTCCGGCTCAGCCCGGTGACCGCGAGGCGCAAATGCCGGTCTACACCGCGATTAACCAGCGCATTGAGTTCATTGGTGAGTCTCTTCATCGCCATCCCGTTATGCCTGAAGACCAGAAAAAAGTATAACGCATCCCTCTAATATAGGGGCAGGTCGTTGATTTTCAATCGGGTTGTGTCGAGTGGGATGTTCACCCGACTGACCCCGTTAAGGGAAAACAGGACAGGCTGAAATAAAAGTATGCTAATGAGCTAAGCAGCGTTCAAAAGCCGAGCGAACACTTTCATAGCATGCTCTTGAACGCATCAACTGCTCCCAGATCGAGTTATGACCCGCCCCATCGATCGTGAGTAGTGTCTTTTGGCAGGCCTGCGCTGCCGACGAGACCAGTTTTTTCGGTATATCGGCAGGGATGATGGTGTCATTTTCGGCAGCGATAACCAACAAATCACCGGTAAATTCAGCGGTGATGGCCCACGCATCCGTCGCGTCCCAACTGCGATCCTGGCGTATGATGGCCGAAAAATCGGGGCCAAATTTAACCGGATACGCGGGCGTGGCATAGACACCTGGCACCATCAGAATCAACGAGCGCAGCGGAACCATTTTACTGAGTTGAAGCGCATTGTACGCCCCCATGCTGACGCCCACACAACCGGTAAAAATCTGCCCCTGAAAATCCATCACCGCCGTTGCCTGTTGGGTGCGGCTCAACAACGAGGAATCGCGAATGTCGCCGCCGGTTTCTCCATGACCTAAAAAATCGAATATCGTCGTTCCAAAACCTGACTCATCCAACATAACGCGATACTTGTGGAAAATGGTTCTGTCTTTCCCGCCGCCGTGTAGCATCAGGACATGTCCATTGCGGCCAAACGTACTTTCAGCGTAAAGCGTTTTGCCCTGAAAAGGGACCAGGAAAGAGTGGCTTTGCATCATGAGCGTCGCATTATTAAAGGATGGGATATCAGGTTTTATCAAACCCGATAACTTCATGCAATGGTCTGCAATCAATCTGCCGCGCCAGGTTCGGGCTGCCACAGAAATGCTGATTCATGAAGTTCATTGCTACACGGCACAATCCACCGCGCTGTGTTGTCAACCGCAGACTAACTCCCTAAGATGTATGGTATTAACTCTCCGATGGAGTTGCAGGAGTATGACCCCCACTATTTATGATATCGCTCGCGTGGCGGGTGTGTCGAAGTCGACGGTCTCGCGCGTATTAAACAAGCAAACCAATATCTCACCGGAAGCGCTGGAAAAAGTGCAGCGCGCTATTGATGAACTGCAGTATCAGCCGAATAAACTGGCCCGCGCCCTGACCTCATCCGGGTTTGACGCCATCATGGTGATTTCAACACGCTCGACCAAAACAACTGCTGGTAACCCCTTCTTCTCTGAAGTTTTGCACGCCATTACCGCAAAAGCAGAGGAGGAAGGTTTCGACGTGATCCTACAAACGTCACGTAGTACTGAAGACGATCTGCAAAAGTGCGAGAGCAAGATTAAGCAGAAGATGATCAAAGGCATTATCATGCTTAGTTCGCCCGCAGATGAGACTTTTTTCGAGCGTCTGGATAAATATGATATTCCAGTGGTGGTCATCGGTAAGGTAGAAGGTCAATACACTCACGTTTACTCGGTCGATACCGATAATTATCGTGACAGTATTGCACTGACTGATGCCCTGATTGACAGCGGCCATCAGAATATTGCCTGTTTGCATGCGCCGCTGGAATACCATGTTTCTGTTGATCGCGTAAATGGCTATAAGCGCAGTCTGGCGACGCATCAACTGGCAGAGAATAAACGCTGGATTATTGATGGTGGCTATACGCACGAAAGTGCGCTGGAAGCGGCGAGAGCATTATTAAACCAGCACCCCTTACCGGATGCTGTTTTTGCCACCGACAGCATTAAGATCCTCAGTTTATATCGCGCAGCGTCGGAGAGAAAAATTGCCATTCCGCAGCAGTTGGCGGTCGTCGGTTACAGCAACGAAATGCTCTCTTTTATTCTCACCCCTCCGCCCGGCGGCATTGACGTCCCGACACGTGAACTCGGCGAGCAAAGCTGCGATCTGTTGTTTAAGCATATTGCCGGGAAAACCGACGCTCGCTCCATCACCGTCGAAACCCGTATCTCTCTGACCGCATCTCTGGCCTGAGCGAATGGCTACCCGTAATTGACGGGCAGCCAGGGCTATCAGAAGGCGTAGTTAACGCCTATGCCCGCATAATGGAACCGGTCACTGTCACCTTCATCGTGATCTTCCCACTCATAGGCATATTCCAGCGTCATCGACAAACCATTCTGGAAATCATAGGCATACTGTAATCCGAGACGGTTGAAGTCATGACCTTCATGCTCCGGATCGTCTCGCCAGTCCCAGTTTGACCACCGATCCAGACCTATACGGGTATAGGGTGTCAGCGTGGTATTGCCCAGCGAAATCGGTAAATAGGCGCGAATTTCCTGAGTAGAAAACTCGCCATTATTACGATGTTCAGCAAGGTTGAAACCGCGCTCCAGATAGTAATTTACCGTCAGTCCCACCGTTTCATTAAAGGTATAATTCACGCCCGTTTCGCTTTCGACACGACTGTCTGAATAGCCGGTGGTCGTCAGATCGTTGACGAATTGATACATCGCCAGCCATCCGCTAAAGCGCAAATCATCCGTGAGCTTCACATTCCAGTCCGGCGCCACTTTCCAGCGCTGCATATTTGCGGTGTCTTTGCCCGCTTCATTCACATAGTGATAGCCGTAGTTACGAAAGCCACCCGTCAAACCAAAACTGAAATCATCACTTTCCAGGATCTGATAGTGAACTTCCAGTTCCGGGCGATCAAACCAGGTACCGCGTTTGCCAGCACTATAGTCAACCGGGCCTTCCTGATAATAGGCCAGGGATATTCTCCACGGACCGTTCGAGGCATTAAAATAGACAGACGGTTCAGCAAGTCCGTCCATATCTTCGCCGTAACCTTCAACGTTTTCAATTTCGTACATGGCACCAATATTAAAATGCCAGTCTTTATTATCGGCAGCCTGCGCGCAGGCCATCCCAGCGCATATCAGCAGCGCTGAAGAGGACAGTAAGGTTTTCATTTTTATTCCTTGTTAAAGTACAGATAAATAAAATATCGCGAAAGCCAGGGGGCCACGCCCCTGGAGATATTTATTGTTAAATAGCGAATTCCGTCTCTACGTCAAAGAAATGGCATTTCGCCATATCAAAATGGATGGTGATATTGTCTCCTGCATAATAGTCATTAACAGACCCGGCACGGACCACCAGCTCGTGCCCCCCAATCGTGCTGTACAACATAAATTCTGCGCCGGTCAGTTCCGCCACGCTTATTTTTGCTGTCACGCTATTCTCTTCTTGTATTCCAGGGTGAATATCCTCCGGGCGGATCCCCAGCACGACAGCTTTATGTTCATAACCCTTCGCTTTTAATATCCGTAATTTGTCTTCCGGAAGGGTTAATTTAAGGGTTTCCGTAACAAATTTATTTCCGTCAATCGCGCCACGGATAAAATTCATTGCCGGAGAACCGATAAAACCTGCAACAAACATATTTGCGGGATGGTTATAAACCATTTTGGGCGCTCCAACCTGCTGGACGATCCCATCTTTCATGATCACAATCCGCGTCGCCATGGTCATGGCTTCTGTCTGGTCGTGCGTGACGTAAATCATGGTGGTATTCAGCTTCTGGTGTAGTTTGCTGATCTCTGCGCGCATCTGGACACGGAGTTTGGCGTCGAGATTAGAGAGCGGCTCATCCATCAGAAACACGCCCGCTTCACGCACAATGGCCCGGCCCAGCGCAACACGCTGGCGTTGCCCGCCCGACAATGCGCCAGGTTTGCGCTTGAGGTACTCCCGTAAACCGAGGATCTGCGCTGCCCAGTTGACGCGTTCGTCAATAACGCCGGGATCAATCTTTTGCATCTTCAGACCGAACGCCATGTTGTCATAGACACTCATGTGCGGATACAGCGCGTAGTTCTGGAAGACCATTGCAATATTGCGCGCCTTTGCGGGCACATCATTCATCCGCTTGCCGTCGATCAACAGTTCGCCCGCGCTGATCTCCTCAAGTCCCGCAATCATTCGTAGCGTGGTTGATTTTCCGCATCCCGACGGGCCGACAAAAACGATGAACTCTTTGTCTTCAATTTCCAGATTGAAGTCTTTAACCACATGCACCTGGTTGTCATAAATTTTTTGTATATGCTGCAACGAAAGCTGTGCCATGTTGATTCCTTTACTTGTCGAGTTGCCAGAAAGCCGATAAGCGCGGCCACGTCAAAAATTCCGTTGTCGGAAGTAGCAAATCTGCGCCGGTTAAGGTGGATCCAATACCCACCGAACGCATTCCGCTGGCGTTAATCGCCTCAATCCCCGCCTGCGCATCCTCTATTCCAATACATGCCCGTGGATTAACGTGCAGACCGTTGCACGCCGCGAGAAAAATCTCCGGATCCGGTTTAGAACGGCGGATCAGCGCGGCATTGGCGCAAAAATCGAATAACGATGTCATTTGCAACGCCTGTAAGATCGCGGGCGCATTCAGTGACACTGACGCCAGTCCGGTTTTTATCTGTTCCGTACGCAGCGTAGTCAGCAGTTCCTTAATTCCCGGCAGTACCGCCTCCGGCGTCAGTGAGCGCAGCGAGTCAACATAAAGCGCATTTTTACGCGCGGCGATCTGCTCCCGTTCCGCCTGGGTGAATACCCCTTCTTTTCCACCGTGACGCAAAATACGCAGCAGCGACTCACCACGACTGATGCCTTTCAGGCGATCGTTGAACACCTCGTCAATCACGATTCCCAATTCAGCAGCCACCTGTCGCCAGGCAAGAAAATGCAGATGTGCCGTATCGGTAATGACCCCATCAAGATCAAACACTATTGCCTGTGGTTTCATTCTTTCCCCCTTCCTGTGGTAGCGGTCCCAAAAACAGGCAAAATCATGTCAGGAAATGCGAGTTTGTATTCACCATCAATAACGATTGGTTTTGCATTAAGCCACAGCGTAACCGGTCGTGAACTGCTTATCGTCACGTGACTTTTGCTGAGCGAAATCATCATCTCGCTTCCCTGCCAGTACAGAGGGAACGTCAGTTTTTTCCATCCCTCTGGCAGCGCCGGGTCGAGGTGCAGTGCACCGTTACGTACGCTCAGCCCCGCAAATCCCTGAATCGCCCCCAGCCAGATGGCCCCCGTTGCCGCCGCGTGGATGCCGTCGTCGCAACTGTGCGGATCGTCGCCAAGATCGATCTGCGCGCCTTCATGCCAGAACTGATAACCCTGTTCTGGGTTGCCACAGCGTGCCGCTACGATCCCGTGAATCGCTTTACTTAAAGAGGAGTCATGTATGGTGCGCGCTTCGTAGAAATGGAGATTGTTGAGGCAAACTTCCGCTGTGAACAACTCCGGGAGCATATAGGTCAGTATGACCACATCCGCTTGCTTCAGAATTTGCAGTTCATTGACTTCCGCCCGCGAATAATCCAACAGGATCGTCTGCTTGCCCGCCGTTGTCTTGTACGCGCTCAGATCAATAGCCGGTTTGCTGAGAAACGTATCATCCTGCGGTAAAATGCCATCTGCCAGAACCTCTGGTCGCCATAAGAACTGGAGAAAATGCTCGGCACGATGAATAAACGCGTCGTCCGTGCAACCATAGCGACGGGCAAAATGCAGTGCCTGCTCGACGTTGTAATACGCCATATAGTTAGTGAAGGCGTTATTATTCACGTGTTCGGTGTATTCATCCGGGCCAATGACATCATGGATCTCAAGTCGCCCCTTCACTTCCGTTGTACGACTCAGCCAGAACCGTGCCGTTTCCAGTAGAAGCGTTAGTCCTTCATGGGACATAAATTGCTCATCGCCTGTGACCTGCCAGTACGCCACAACGGCCCAGGCAATATCGGCCACCAGATGATGTTCCGCCTGCGCAGAGGCCACCTTCTGACGTAATCCGGTTCGAATGTTGATCGCCGCGAACTCCGGCGTCTCTTCATCACCGCTGCGCGCGCTTTCCCATGGAAACAGCGCCCCCTGCCAGCCGTTTATTCGCGCTTTTTCCCGCGCCCCGGCCAGATTATGCCAACGGTAGCGCAACAAATTCCGCGCGACGTCAGGGTAAGTGAGCAGATGAAAAGGAAGCAGAAAGACTTCGGTATCCCAGAAAACGTGTCCTTTATAACCTTCACCGGTCATCCCCTTCGCGCCGATGCTACAACGCTCATCATGGGCAGGTGTCATAATCCGTAAATGATACAGGGCGAAGTCCAGCGCACGCTGATCGTCTGCGTTTACGCTATTCACTTCTACTCGACAATGCTGCCACCAGCGCTGCCAGTTGGCGGCGGATTGCGCCAGTAACGCGTCATAACCCAGCCCCACGCAGGCATTCAGGTGCAGAATCCCCTTTTGCCCCCAGCTTTCCAGTGAGACATCGCACTCTGTGGTCCAGTCCACCTACGTGAGTTTTTCCAGCGTCAGGCATTCCCCTGCTTTCATCAACGAGCTGGTGTGCTGCATCAGCCGCCGTTCTTTTGCTGTAAAGCAGGACTGCGCATCACCGTTGACGCGGCAATGTGTGGAAACAGCGACATGACTTCGACCATCCTGAGTGGTGTAAATCCCTTGCAGGAGATGTTGTCCGAACACCCGCAACTGCGTTTCATCCAGATGCTGGCGACCATGGTTGGTGATTGTCGCGTCAATGCCGGTCGATAACGCAATTAAGGCATCGCTGTCGAGCGGGGTAATCGACAACGTCATCGCCAGGAGTGGCAATTGCTCTGCTGATACAAAGCGTCGACTCTCAATGGCAAAACGCGCCCCGTCAGGCGCACGCCAGATCAGCGAACGCGTTAACTCGCCGGTAGCGAAGTCGATCTGTCGCTGCCAGCTTTCGAGAGTTCCGCTGAGCAACGAGAAAAGCTCACCATTCAGGAAGATGTCGACGCCAATAACGTCCGGAAGGTTCACCCGTTCATTGATTTCCCCCTTCCCGGACCGGTGATACAACCCGGCCAGATACATCCCACGCGTTTGATGAGTATAAGCTTCTTCGTGGCTGGCGCGACACCCTAGGTAACCATTGCCTGTCGCCAGTAGTGAGGCATATTTATTCAGGCTGTGCGGACAAAAACCCGATTCGGATAACGTAACTGGCTTGCTCATAATTCAACACACATCCCTGTTTCTGCAGACTGATACAGCGCCGCCACCAGTTGCTGGATCAGCCATCCCTGTTCGGCGTCCGCGATAGTGACCGGCTCACCGCGAACATGATTCACGAAAGCTTCCATACTGCGAAAATGACGCTGATCGTCTGCACATTCGCGGGCAAATAGCGTCTCCAGTTCGCCGCCCTTATCGGTATAGACCTGCGCCGGGAACAGCGTTGCCCCCGCTTTGTCACCACAAAAATTCACATTCATGATGGATTGTTCGGGGATATTCAACGCAAAGGAGGTTTCAAGACGCAGAATGCTGCCGTTGTGGAACTCGACGGTGCCAAACAGAGAATCCTCTACGGTATAGGTCGTCGGATCCCACTCACCGAACTGGCCACAATTTTTCTGTGTGCCAATTTTCTGAAAACTGTGGGCCCAGACCCGTTTCACCATTGGGAACCCCAGCACATACATCGCGGCATCCAGCATGTGAATACCAAGATCGATCAGCGGCCCGCCGCCCTGCAGCGCTTTATTGGTAAAAACCCCCCATCCGGGAACGCCGCAGCGACGCAGCGCTCTGGCGTTGGTCACGTAGATTTCACCGAGAACGCCCGCCATGACCTGCTCACGCAGTAACTGCGTATCCAGCGCGAACCGATGATGGAAATCATAGGCCAGTACTTTACCCATACGACGCGCGGTATTACGCATCTCCAGCGCCTGATCCGGGGTCATCGCTGGCGGTTTCTCACACATCACGTGACAACCGGCCTCCAGTGCCAGCAAAGTATGCTGGTAATGAAAACGATTCGGTGAACAGATGCTGACGATATCGGGCTTTACCTTCTGAAGCATCGCCTGCGGATCGTCCCAGACCTGCGCATTGCCGTATTTATCTGCCAGCGTTTGCGCCTGAGAACGGCGGCTGTCACAGACAGCCACCAGTTCCAGATCCTCGCGGGTGCAGTAGTACGAAGCATGAACTTTATCCGCTACCTGTCCGGCGCCAATGATGGCAACACGAAGCGGAGAACGAGTCATTGCACTTTTCACGGCAACCTCTTAGCAGGTACGCAACCAGGCCAATGACTGACGGTAGGCTTCCGGCAGATTTTCTGCCCGCACCCGCCCTTCATACACCACGTAGCCCTGATAGTTACCTTCGCGCAACTGATCAAACAGCATGCTGAAGTTCAGGCTGCCGCTGCCCGGTTGATAGCGATGATTATCCGCGATATGCACATGTCCCAGCAGATCGCGGTTATCGTGCAGCGCCTTCGCCATATCATCTTCTTCGATATTCATGTGGTAGAAATCGCCGATGATCTGTACGTGCTTCAGATTGTTTTCCACAATGTACCGACGCGCATCCGCCAGCGTGTTGATCATATGATCCTGATAACGGTTAAGCGGCTCGAGATATACGGTGGTACCGGTACGTGCTGCCACACTGTCAAGGTAACGTAGCGAGTCGCTGACTGCTTTGCGATCGCCAGCCAGACTGCGCGGCGAGGTCATTGGCGGTAGACGGAAGGTAAACATTCCCCATGCCGCAGGCACAATGATGCCCTGCCCACCCACTTCCGCCAGCGCTTCAAGAATGCGTTCGATCTGCTGTAATCCGTTCAGACGACGCTCTTCGATGAAATCGCCGATCCAGCCATCATAACCACCACAGGCGGTCGTGACTGGCAGACCCGTTTTTTTAATGGCAGCCTTGACTTCATCAAGGTGATTAACCAGCAATTTGCCGTCGATCTCAAAGCCATCAAAACCCATCTCTTTGATATAGCGAAACTTCTCCAGAATATTTTCCGGGAAAAATGCCTGATTCTGTGTGCCGATTTTCATTGCTCGTCTTCCTTTACGCTTAAAATGTGACGCCCATTTTGATGCTCTGTTCCGGATGTCTGTCGACATACTGCATATAGCTTTCCGGACTAGCCGCAAAGGTCACCACCGGGTCGATAAGATCCTCACAGTTAAGATAACCATTCATCAGCAGTTCCCAGCAGGTCTCCTCAATACGTTTGCGACTCCAGCGCGGATAGTCCGGGTTCGGCTCGCTGCACGCGCGCGAGAAGACAATTCTGGCGTTATTGAAATGGGCTTCGCGCCCGAGATTGAAACCTTCGGCAAAGGGTTTGGCAAACGCGACATAAGAGATAGTGCCGCCATAAGCCAGACCACGTAGCGCGGACTGCAACGCGTCGGCATAGCCGCTGGTTTCGATGATGACATCCGCCCCCTGCTTACCGGTCAGCATTTTGATCTCTTTACCGACATCAGTACCCATCGGATTCAGGCAGAAATCCGCGCCGTGGCGGCGAGCGATATCACAACGATGGGCGATCGGATCGATGCCGATGACTACCGACGCGCCAGCTTTCTTTGCCAACTGGACAGCTATCTGCCCAATCGCGCCAAGACCAACGATGACGACGAAATCACCTACCCGCACGTTGGCATCACGCACGCCGCTCATCGCAAACTGAGCCGGGTCGTAGCACACCGCGTTTTTCCAGCTCGCCCCCTGCGGCATCTTGCGGAGTTTGTAGTTATTGACGCCGTTAATAATGACCGTTTCGGCTAAAGGGGCGTAACCACAGACGCTATCACCAATGGCATAGTCAGTGACGTCGCTCCCGCACTCGATAATGTCGCCAACGACCATATTGCCGAGCTGGAACTTGCCAAACTCAATACCGCGCGGCGCGTCTTTCGCACGTGGCGTAAACATTTGCCATTCGCTATTAAAATCTTCATCAATAAACGGACTGGCGGCGCGAAAATCCACCACTTCCGTACCGTGTTTCGGTGCGCCAAACCGCACGCGAATTTTCACCTCATTCGCCATGACAGCGCGATCGTCATACTCTACCAGCGCCGCGACGCGCGGTTCTGTTGCGACTAACTTCTTCATTTACCACTCCTTGTTTAAACTGGCCGCTTTAGCCCTTCACGCCACCCGCGGTCAAACCACTCTTAATAAACCGTTCCGAAAGTGCATACATAATGACAACGGGTAATGCCGTCACCAGCGACGCCGCCATCATCCGCCCCCAGATATAATCCGGCGTACTGAACAGGGTGTTCAGGCCCACTGGCAACGTGAAATTGCTGGCGCTGGAAAGAAAGATCGAGGCGAACAGATAATCGTTCCAGGCCACCATAAAGCAGTAGACAAAAACCGATACCAGTCCGGACATCGCCAGCGGCACGGTAATGCGAAAGATGATTTGCAGGCGATTCAGCCCATCCATCATCGCTGCTTCTTCAATCTCATCCGGAATCGTGTCGAAATAACTTTTCAGCATGAATACCGCGGTCGGCAACGTCTGGGTGACCATGGTGACAATCAACGCCATTTCTGTGTCGTAAATGCCCAGCGCGGTAATGATTTTGAACAGCGGGACCACCAGCAAAATGCCGGAGAACATGTAGACGGTGTAAAAACTGGCATTGATGGTCATCCGCCCTTTAAAACGCAGTCGGGACAGCGCGTAGGCACCGAGCGTGCCCAGGAATACCGCCACCACTGATGACACAACGGAGACCAGCAGGCTGTTACGAAAGTAATCAATAAACGGAAAAATCAGTGGATTAAAAATGTCGATGTAATGCTCAAGCGTCCACTCTTGCGGCAGCAATGTCGGGTGCAATGAAATCGCTTCTTTCGCGCTTTTGAACGACGTCATTAACATCACAAAAAAGGGAAACAATGTGATGATCAAAAACACAATCAGGCCACAATAAAAGCCCACGCGTCCGAGTCTGCGTTTATTTGTTGCCATTGAGGTTCACCCTATTTCTGGTCAGTAAAATGACGGCGAAAATAATGATAAAAAGCACGACGGAAATGGCTGCAGCTTTACCTAAATCATTAAAAGCAAACGCTGTTTTGTAGAGATACACCCCGAGAATGTCGACCTTTGTCGTCAGCAGATACACATCGGCAAACATATAAAACATCCAGATGGTACGCAGGGTAACCACCGTCGCCAGGACCGGCATAATGGCGGGCAGCGTGACGATACGAAAACGCTGCCAGGCATTCGCGCCATCCATTTCGGCTGCTTCATAGAGCGATTTATCGATGGTCTGCAAAATTGCCAGAAACGAAATAAAGGCGTACGGGAAATAGCGCCAGATGGCAAACAGCACCACCAGCACGAAACTGCTACCGGGATTGTCGAACCACAAGGGGGCCTGATCGTACAAATGCAGCAGATCGACTCCCAGATAGTTCACGATGCCGTATCCGCTGTTGAACATGTACTTCCGGGCAAAGACCAGCGAGATAGACGGCGTGACATAAGAGAGAATCACCAGTGAGCGCGCCGTCTTGCGTAACCGGAACTCGCGATTAAAGAACATCGCCACCCCGAGTCCGAGCACGGTACTGCCCGTCACCACCAGCGCGGTATACCAGACCGTCATCCACAACGAATGCCAGAAATCCGGATCGGAAAGGATGCGAACGTAATTCGCGACCCCAACAAATGTGGCGTTGATACGCGGATTCAGCGGCAGGCGCAGAAAGCTGATTTCAATATTCGATAGCATCGGCCATGCCACGAGGCCACCCAACAGAATCAAACTGGGTGCCAGCAATAGCATCGCAAAGGGCATATCGGAGCGACCGGAGAATAATCGGGCCATAACGACGTTCCTCTTACCCATCAACGCTGCCCTACCAAGGCATCCAGTTTTTGCTGGCTTTTCTGAAGCGTTGTCGGGAGATCGGCTTTGCCTACCGTCACGTTATGTACCGTCGTGCTTATCACGCCAGAACCGGTGACGTCCCCCATACGGGTGAAGTTCTTATCCCCTACCGCGCCAAAAACCTGAATATTCGGTAGCTCAGCAATGAGTTGTGCCGGGAGCTCACCTAACGCTTTAATCACGCTGTTGTTTTGCCAGGTTTGGGTTTTTACGACCTCCTTATTGACCGGCAACGCAGCGCCCGGCGACATCATTACCCAGTCAGCGATGTTGTCTGCCTGTTCCATAAACGCGACAAACTTCTCGGCTGCCGCCGTCTCCTCTTCTTTTTGCCCATTCGTGATCGTCAGTGAGGTCAACATGCCATAAACGGCCGCTGTCTTTTCGGTCGGAACCACAAAGCCCACGTTCTGGGGATCCCCTTCTTTAATTATCGCGGGGAGAATGTAGGTGGAATAAATCGCCATCGGCGCAGTACCATTCATAAAGGCATCTTTCACCTCCATGATGTCGTTAGAGCCCGGCATCGTGGTGGCGGCCAGATCGCGGTAATATCCCAACGCCTGATTCATTTCAGGCGTGTTGAACGTGATGTGGCCCTGGGCATTAAAGACGTTGGCATTATTGGATAAGGCAAACTGCGAGAAAGATTGCTCCGTCAGCACGCTTTCTGCGGTCGGCAGGGCAATGCCATATTTTTTATGCGCCGGATCATAGAGTTTTTGCGCAGCGGCAAGCAACGTTTCCCAGTTTTTCGGTTCATCCAGTCCCGCCTGAGCAAGGATGTCTTTGCGATACCAGATACCGCCGATCCAGGCGCTCACCGGAACCCCTGTCCACGCGCTGCCATCTTCGGTACGAACGATGCGCAATACGCCATCGTAGAAGATATCTTCCCCGACCTTCTGAATGACGTTCGCCACCGCATCCCGATCGATTAACTGCTCTTTATCCATGACCTTGGCATAGTCATGACTGGTTTCGATCACTTCCGGTAGCGACCCGCTTCTCGCCAGCGTAATAACTTTGGTGTTATAGGCATCTTCTTCAACCGGAACCTGTTTAACACTGATATCCGGGTTCGCTTTTTCAAAGCGTTTAATCAGCGTGGTAATAACGGCCTGGCGCTCCTGTTCCACAGAAGAGTGCATAAACTCAATTGAAACATGGGCGGGTTTATCATCCTTACAACCAGAAATCAGGGCGCAGGAAACCAGTGCTGATAACAGCACCATTTTAGTTTTGATCATCAGATATTCCTTTTTATTTTTTAATCCACATAACCTGCCAGGGTTGCAGTGTTAATGTCTCTCCGGAAACACTCACTCCGCTAATTAAATCAACGCCTGTATAAATACCGGCATCAATGATTTGTTGGCGATCGCTAAAATTAAAAAGTGCATTGATTTTTTCATGTTCATCGGCCGAGCGAATAATCCGCAGAACAGAAGGTGTCAAACAGCGAATATCAAACATGCTCTCGGGATGAAACGCCTTATTACCCCTGCGAATAACAATTAATCGGGACAATGCCTGATAAATCTCATGACGAAGAGAACCTTCAGTCATCAATTCCTGTTCAATTGATTTTTGCTCATATTTTTTTCGGTTAATAGCCCGGTTATAACCGTGTTTTTCGACGCCTTCGTAGTCATTGCGCGACCCCAGAATGCTCTGAATATAAATCGCAGGAACGCCAGGGAAGGTTAATAGCAGAACATGGGTGAGAATAAATTTGGCAAGGCGTTCTTCATCGCTGTCATCCTGATGGCCTAACGCATCCATCCAGGTCACATTTAATTCATACGGACTCCGGGTGCCATCTGGATTATTTTTCCAGTTCACTAAGGCCCCTTCTTTCTGCAGATCCGTCACCAGTGTCAGAATATCGTCTTCCGCTAACAGCCCGCGCAGTGGATTCAATCCAATGCCATCATGCGAAGCCAGAAAGTTGAACCAGGTGGTCTCTGTCGAAGGCAATGATAACGACTGCGCCCATTGGCACAGCACCCGGCAATCCTGGCGATGCAGGGAGTGCAGGACAAGTGGCGGCAAAGAGAACTGATAAACCATATGTGCTTCGTCATGCCCGTTACCCAGATAGGAAACATTGTCTTTGTGCGGGACATTGGTCTCAGTAATGATGACCGTGCCGGGGGCGACCTCATCTGCTATCGCGCGAAATAACTTGATCAGTTGATGCGTTTTTTCCAGATGAATGCAGGTCGTACCCGGCGTTTTCCACATGTAGCCAACGGCGTCCAGACGTACATAATCGGCTCCGTGTTCCAGGTAGGTCAGCAGTACGTCAATCATGGCAAGTAGCACGTCCGGGTTACTGTAGTTGAGATCAACCTGGTCTTCGCTAAATGTCGTCCATAAATAACGAACGGATTTATCCTGCATGGTAAACGGTGTTAATAACGGCAATGCCCGTGGACGCGTTACGGCATGTAAATCAGTCTCTGGGTCCATCTCAATAAAAAAGTTTTCGTATCCAGGAGCTTGCCGCAAATAACGTTCAAACCAGTCACTTTTTGCTGACATATGATTGCAAACAAAATCAAACATCAAACAACAGGAGCGATTTAACTCACGAATATCATTCCACTCGCCGGCTTCGGGAGACACCTGATAGTAATCAATAACCGAAAAACCATCATCTGATGACCAGGGGTAAAATGGCAAAAGGTGAACATGTGAGAATACCGAGGAAAACCAGCGCGTCCAGAACTGATTAAAGGTTGGCAGCGGTTTTTCTTTCTCGCTATGAAATTGATCGGCATACGTAATGAGCACCACATCACTTTCATCCCAATGAGGTTTACGCTTTTTATTAATAATCTTACGCGCCCTTTCCATGCGCATTTTTAATGATCCATCGTGAAGCCCTGTCCATGTATCGCCATAGACGGCGCTGAGGCATTCCTTAATTTTTCGGTTCACTTTGTTTTTCCGTGGTAGCGGTCCCATGACAAAAAAGACTACTCTCGAGGAAATTAACTGTCAATGCAGTGAAAGAGGTTAAAAGCAGGAATTAATAGAATTTTAGCAGCTCAACAATCGATTTGTGAGCTGCCGCAAATTAATAACCAGGATGTGATTTAATTGTTAAAAAGAAGGCAATGGAAATTAACTTCCAGAATAATGTTTTGAAATTTTCGCCGCCATACGGCTTAAAAACGGTTCCAGAGCCAGCGCCAGCAACATTTTTAGCGGACGACGGGCGACGGATTTTACTGCCCACCCTGCGACACCCGCGGGGCCGTAGCGTAGCGCAGTCAGAAGCACCAGCTTACCTGCTATTTTCATACCGGGTTTTACCTTTTGCCCGGCGCGTTGCCAGCGATTATTCATCTCAGCTCTCTTAATGACTTACAATTGACGGAAACGGCTACGCAAAGTAAACGTGTCCGAGGTGACATAACGCTCCATTTCACGTAAGCGTTTCTCCCCCGCCGCCAGTTCTTTATCGACGATATCCAATAGCTCACCGCTGGACGGTTGCTGCTCGCCTGCGGCAAGGTTATCCGGCATTGGATCAAGCACAAATGCCAGAATGATGTAGACGACCAGGGTAAAAAAGGCCAGCCCGAAGAAGATCGACAACACCACTAAAATACGCACCAGTTTTACCGGCACATCCAGATACTGCGCGATCCCTGCGCACACGCCTCGCAGCATGCCCTGCTGCGGAATACGCCATAATTTTTTGTTCAGATCAATGCCGCCCATTAGCGATCCCTCCAGTTCGGATGTTCCGCATCGAGAATATCTTCCAGCGCCTGAATACGTTCACGCATGCGCTGCGCGTCATCGGTCAACTGAACTAAACGTTGCTGTTCGCTTTGCGATAATTCTCCGCGACTGGAACGGTTGCTGTAATGCAGCCATAGCCAAATCGGTAACACAAACAGCACGAAGATGGTTAACGGAATGGCCAGAAATAGCGCGCTCATGAGGTCTCCTTACAGGTGATGAGCGGCGGCGCGTTCGAGCGCCGCCAGGTATTATTATTGCTTGTCTTGCTGCATTTTGGCTTTCAGTTGCGCCAGTTGTTCGCTGATTTCATCATCCGCTTTCAGGTCGGCAAACTGCTGATCCAACGTTTTCTGTTTGCCAAAGTTGTGGCTTTCAGCTTCCGCTTCCATGTGGTCGATGCGACGCTCGAAAGATTCAAAGCGCGCCATCGCTTCATCCAGCTTACCGCTGTCCAGTTGACGACGCACGTCACGGGATGAGCTGGCGGCCTGATGGCGCAACGTCAGAGCCTGCTGACGGGCACGGGTTTCGCTGAGTTTGTTCTCCAGCTCGCCAATCTCTTTCTTCATGCGCGTGAGCGTATCGTCCACCAGCGTCACTTCATGCTCCAGATTGCCAATCAGATCGGTCAACTTCTGTTTTTCGATCAGCGCGGCGCGGGCCAGATCGTCTTTCTCTTTACGCAGCGCAAGCTCCGCTTTCTCCTGCCACTCTGCCTGCTGAGCCGTCGCCTGTTCGATGCGGCGTGATAACTGTTTCTTTTCCGCCAGCGCACGTGCCGAGTTGGAACGCACTTCAACCAGCGTATCTTCCATTTCCTGAATCATCAGACGAACCAGCTTCTGCGGATCTTCCGCTTTCTCGAGTAGTGCGTTGATGTTGGCATTCACGATGTCGGCGAAACGAGAAAAAATACCCATAATTCTATCCTCACATTTTTCTGATGTCGGGCGATGCCCTGCTGATTCTCTAATACAATCCGCGTGCCAACTTTTTAATTTATTGATTTATATTGAGATGTACAGTTTTACCTCGACGAGAAAACAGAGTAAAGTGGTGAAATACACTAACATGTGGCGAAATTCATCATGGCAGAATACAAAGATAATTTGTTAGGGGAAGCCAACAGCTTTCTGGAGGTACTGGAGCAGGTTTCCCGCCTCGCGCCGCTGGACAAACCGGTACTGATTATCGGCGAGCGCGGTACCGGTAAGGAACTGATTGCCAACCGTCTGCATTATCTCTCCTCTCGTTGGCAGGGGCCGTTTATTTCGCTTAACTGCGCGGCGCTGAATGAAAACCTGCTCGACAGTGAACTGTTCGGTCATGAAGCCGGGGCGTTTACCGGTGCGCAAAAGCGCCATCCCGGACGTTTTGAACGGGCCGACGGCGGCACGCTGTTCCTAGATGAACTCGCCACCGCCCCAATGCTGGTACAGGAAAAGCTGCTCAGAGTGATTGAGTACGGCGAGCTCGAGCGCGTCGGCGGCAGTCAGCCATTACAGGTAAACGTCCGTCTGGTTTGTGCGACCAATGCGGATCTTCCGTCGATGGTTAACGAAGGATCCTTCCGGGCAGATTTGCTTGACCGACTGGCGTTCGACGTGGTGCAACTGCCGCCGCTGCGCGAACGTCAGGCGGATATCATGCTCATGGCAGAACACTTTGCTATTCAGATGTGCCGGGAAATTCGTCTGCCGCTGTTCCCCGGATTTACAGCGTATGCCAGAGAGACGCTGCTTAACTACGCCTGGCCGGGAAATATCCGCGAATTAAAAAACGTGGTCGAACGTTCGGTATACCGGCATGGCACCAGCGAAACGCCGCTGGATGAGATTGTGATCGACCCATTTAAACGCCACGCGCCAACGCCCCCTGCCGCTGAAACCGCAGCAACGGGTCCTTCGCTGCCCCTCGATTTACGTGCGTTTCAGCAGCAACAGGAGAAAGAGCTGCTGCAAACCAGTCTGGAACAGGCAAAATTTAATCAGAAACGGGCGGCGGAATTACTCGGGCTGACCTATCACCAGTTGCGCGCATTGCTCAAAAAACATCAGATTTAGCGCGTCCCACCCCCTGATTGCGCATATTTACGCCAGTTACCCGCAGACATTTGTACCTCGCGGGCGATAGTGCGATACACTTTGCAAATCGTACCTAAAAACCTTAAAAATTATGCGCCTGGTTTTATCGTCTCTGATCGTGATGGCTGGACTTCTGAGTGGGCAGGCTACTGCTGCGCCTGAAACCGCCCCACGTGAAGATATTCGTGACAGCGGTTTTGTCTATTGCGTGAATGGGCAGGTTAACACCTTCAATCCGCAAAAAGTGAGCAGCGGGCTGATTGTCGACACGCTCGCCGCCCAGCTCTATGATCGGTTGCTGGATGTCGACCCCTATACTTATCGTCTGGTCCCGGAACTGGCGGAAAGCTGGGAAGTGCTGGATAACGGCGCCACTTACCGCTTCCATCTGCGCCGCGACGTGGCGTTTCAGAAAACGGACTGGTTTACGCCTACGCGTAAACTGAATGCCGACGACGTGGTTTTTACCTTTCAGCGCATCTTTGATCGCAACCATCCGTGGCATAACGTCAACGGCGGCAATTTCCCCTATTTCGACAGTCTGCAGTTCGCCGATAACGTGCAGAGCGTGCGTAAGCTCGACAGTCACACCGTGGAATTTCGCCTGACGAAACCGGACGCCTCTTTCTTATGGCACCTCGCAACCCACTATGCGTCCGTGATGTCGGCGGAGTATGCTGATCAACTGACAAAACAGGATCGCCAGGAACAGCTTGACCGCCAGCCGGTTGGCACCGGCCCGTTCCAGCTTTCCGAGTATCGCGCCGGACAATACATCCGCCTGCAACGTCATGACAAATTCTGGCGGGGCAAGCCGCTGATGCCGCAGGTGGTGGTGGATCTGGGATCCGGCGGAACCGGACGTTTATCGAAACTGCTTACCGGCGAATGTGACGTGCTGGCCTGGCCCGCCGCCAGCCAGTTGACGATCCTGCGTGACGATCCACGCCTGCGCCTGACCTTGCGTCCGGGGATGAACATCGCCTACCTGGCGTTTAATACCGACAAGCCTCCGCTGAATAATCCGGCGGTTCGCCACGCGCTGGCGCTGTCCATCAATAACCAGCGTCTGATGCAATCTATCTATTACGGCACGGCAGAAACGGCGGCCTCTATTTTACCTCGCGCCTCGTGGGCCTATGATAACGAGGCTAAAATAACAGAATACAATCCGGCCAAATCTCGTGAGCAACTCAAAGCGCTGGGGCTGGAGAATCTGACGCTGCGCCTGTGGGTGCCGACCAGTTCACAGGCGTGGAACCCGAGCCCGCTGAAAACCGCTGAACTTATCCAGGCGGATATGGCGCAGGTTGGGGTGAACGTGGTGATTGTACCGGTTGAAGGTCGTTTCCAGGAGGCGCGGTTGATGGACATGAACCATGATCTGACGTTGTCCGGCTGGGCAACCGACAGTAACGATCCGGACAGTTTCTTCCGCCCGTTGCTCAGCTGCGCGGCCATCAATTCACAGACTAACTTCGCCCACTGGTGCAACCCGGAGTTCGACAACGTGCTGCGCAAAGCGCTCTCTTCTCAGCAGCTTTCTGCGCGTATTGATGCGTATGATGAAGCGCAAAACATTCTCGCTAAAGAGTTGCCCATCCTGCCGCTCGCCTCGTCACTGCGCCTGCAGGCCTATCGGTATGACATTAAAGGCCTGGTGTTGAGCCCATTTGGTAATGCCTCTTTCGCCGGCGTGTCGCGCGAAAAAAACGATGAGGTGAAAAAACCATGATTATCTTCACCTTGCGTCGTTTGCTGTTGCTGATGGTCACGCTGTTTTTTCTGACCTTTATCGGCTTCAGTCTGAGCTATTTTACGCCGCATGCGCCGCTACAAGGCGCATCGTTGTGGAATGCCTGGGTGTTCTGGTTCAATGGCCTCATCCACTGGGACTTTGGCGTCTCCAGCATCAACGGACAGCTTATCACTGAACAGCTCAAAGAGGTGTTCCCGGCCACGATGGAACTCTGCACCCTGGCGTTCGGCTTTGCGCTAATGGTGGGGATTCCGGTGGGTATGCTGGCGGGCATTACCCGCAACAAGTGGCAGGACCGCTTGATCAGCGCCCTCGCCCTGCTCGGCTTTTCAATCCCAGTGTTCTGGCTGGCACTGCTGCTGACCCTTTTCTTTTCCCTGACTCTCGGCTGGCTGCCGGTGTCGGGCCGATTCGATCTGCTTTACGAAGTGAAACCGGTCACCGGTCTGGCTATTGTCGATGCGTGGATCTCTGACTCTCCCTGGCGGGATGAGATGGTGATGAGCGCCGTGCGCCATATGGTGTTGCCGGTGCTGACGCTGGCGGTTGCGCCGACCACCGAAGTGATTCGCCTGATGCGTATCAGTACCATTGAGGTGTTTGATCAGAACTACGTGAAGGCTGCGGCCACGCGCGGTTTGTCACGATTTACGATCCTGCGCCGCCATGTACTGCATAACGCCTTACCGCCGGTGATCCCCCGCCTGGGCCTGCAATTCTCAACGATGCTGACGCTGGCAATGATCACCGAGATGGTCTTTAGCTGGCCTGGTCTCGGTCGTTGGTTGATTAACGCCATCCGTCAGCAGGACTACGCGGCGATATCCGCAGGCGTGATGGTGATTGGTTCGCTGGTCATCATCGTCAACGTGATTTCCGATATTTTGGGTGCTATGGCTAACCCTCTGAAACATAAGGAATGGTATGCCTTACGATAGCGTTTATAGCGAAAAGCGCCCGCCAGGTACGCTGCGCACCGCATGGCGCAAATTTTATGGCGATACTACGGCAATGGTTGGCTTGTACGGCTGTGCAGGGCTGGTGGTACTGTGCCTGTTCGGCAACTGGTTTGCGCCGTATGGCATCGATCAGCAGTTCCTCGGCTATCAGTTGTTGCCGCCCTCCTGGTCACGCTATGGCGAAGTCTCTTTCTTCCTCGGTACTGACGATCTGGGACGCGACGTCCTGAGCCGACTGCTCAGCGGCGCAGCCCCCACCGTGGGCGGCGCGTTTGTCGTTACGCTCGCCGCAACGCTGTGCGGGCTGTTTCTCGGCGTGGTCGCCGGAGCAACGCACGGTCTGCGTTCTGCCGTGCTGAATCATATTCTCGATACGCTGCTGTCGATTCCGTCTCTGCTGCTGGCGATTATCGTTGTCGCCTTCGCCGGGCCGCATTTAACCCATGCCATGTTTGCCGTCTGGCTGGCGCTGTTGCCACGCATGGTCCGTTCGGTCTACAGCATGGTGCATGACGAACTGGAAAAAGAGTACGTCATCGCGGCGCGTCTTGATGGCGCCTCGACGCTGAACATCCTCTGGTTCGCCATATTGCCCAACATTACCGCAGGACTGATCACCGAAATCACCCGCGCGCTGTCGATGGCGATACTGGATATTGCCGCGCTCGGTTTTCTCGATCTTGGCGCGCAGCTCCCCTCTCCCGAATGGGGTGCGATGCTGGGCGATGCGCTGGAGCTGATTTACGTTGCGCCATGGACGGTGATGCTGCCCGGTGCAGCCATCATGATCAGCGTCCTGCTGGTCAACCTGCTGGGTGACGGCGTTCGCCGCGCTATCATTGCGGGGGTGGAATAATGCCATTACTGGATATCCGCAACCTGACCATTGAATTTAAGGCCGGTGAAGAGTGGGTCAAAGCCGTCGACCGCGTCAGCATGACCTTAAGCGAAGGGGAAATTCGTGGGTTGGTGGGTGAATCCGGCTCCGGTAAGAGCCTGATTGCCAAAGCCATCTGCGGCGTTGCCAAAGATAACTGGCGCGTCACCGCCGACCGGATGCGTTTTGACGATATCGACCTGCTGCGCCTTTCGCCGCGTGAGCGACGTAAACTGGTGGGACATAACGTTTCGATGATTTTCCAGGAGCCGCAGTCGTGTCTGGATCCGTCCGAGCGCGTGGGTCGCCAGTTGATGCAAAACATTCCGGCATGGACGTACAAAGGCCGCTGGTGGCAACGTATTGGCTGGCGGAAACGTCGCGCCATTGAACTGCTGCACCGCGTCGGGATTAAAGATCATAAAGACGCCATGCGCAGCTTCCCGTATGAACTGACCGACGGTGAATGTCAGAAAGTCATGATTGCCATTGCGCTGGCGAATCAACCGCGACTGTTGATTGCGGATGAGCCGACCAACGCGATGGAGCCGACCACTCAGGCGCAGATCTTCCGCCTGCTGACGCGCCTGAATCAGAACAGCAATACTACCATTTTGCTGATCAGCCATGACCTGCAGATGCTCAGCCAGTGGGCGGACAAGATTAACGTGCTGTACTGTGGTCAGACGGTGGAAACCGCGCCGAGTAAAGAGCTGGTGACGTCGCCCCATCACCCATACACCCAGGCACTGATCCGCGCTATTCCTGACTTTGGTAGCGCCATGCCGCACAAAAGTCGTCTGAACACCATGCCCGGAGCCATCCCTTTGCTGGAACAATTGCCCATCGGTTGCCGTCTTGGGCCACGCTGTCCCTACGCACAGCGCGAATGTATAGAAACGCCGCGTTTGACCGGGGCGAAAAATCATCTCTACGCCTGTCATTTCCCCCTCAACATGGAGAGAGAGTGAGATGGTTGAGACCTTACTTGAAGTTCGCAATCTGAGTAAAACCTTCCGCTACCGGACAGGCTGGTTTCGCCGTCAGACCGTAGAAGCCGTGAAACCGCTGAGCTTTACCCTCCGTGAGCGACAGACGCTGGCCATCATCGGCGAGAACGGTTCCGGCAAATCCACGCTGGCCAAAATGCTGGCAGGAATGGTCGAGCCAACCAGCGGCGAGTTACTGATTGACGATCATCCGCTCGAATTTGGTGATTATTCGTTTCGCAGTCAGCGCATTCGCATGATTTTCCAGGACCCGTCGACCTCGTTGAACCCGCGTCAGCGTATTTCGCAAATCCTCGATTTTCCGTTGCGCCTGAATACCGACCTTGAGCCGGAACAGCGACGCAAGCAGATTATTGAGACCATGCGGATGGTAGGACTGCTGCCCGATCATGTCAGCTATTATCCGCATATGCTGGCGCCAGGACAAAAACAGCGTCTGGGACTCG
The DNA here is from genome assembly GCF_001297795.1 of Citrobacter sp. CtB7.12. NCBI lineage: Bacteria > Pseudomonadati > Pseudomonadota > Gammaproteobacteria > Enterobacterales > Enterobacteriaceae > Citrobacter > Citrobacter sp. CtB7.12. Next base: position 148,091 of record NZ_LIFT01000003.1, read on the forward strand.
CCCGCGCGATGATCCTGCGCCCGAAAGTCATTATTGCCGATGAAGCGCTGGCGTCGCTCGATATGTCGATGCGCTCGCAGTTAATCAACCTTATGCTGGAATTGCAGGAGAAACAGGGTATCTCTTATATCTACGTCACCCAGCATCTTGGCATGATGAAACACATTAGCGATCAGGTTCTGGTGATGCATCAGGGGGAAGTCGTTGAACGCGGCAGTACCGCCGATGTACTGGCCTCTCCGCTGCATGAACTGACAAAACGATTAATCGCCGGTCATTTTGGCGAAGCGCTGACGGCCGATGCCTGGCGAAAAGACCGTTAACCGCTCTCCTGTTGTGGTCGGACTCGATCGCCCGATGTCACATGTTAGAATGACCGCGCTTTAACGGCATCTGGCCCCCTAACCGCGGCCGGTCGCCACAACATTCACATAAGGATTTAAGCTATGGGTTTTCTTTCCGGTAAGCGTATTCTGGTAACCGGTCTTGCCAGCAAACTGTCCATCGCCTGGGGTATCGCTCAGGCGATGCACCGCGAAGGTGCGGAACTGGCATTCACCTACCAGAACGACAAACTGAAAGGCCGTGTGGAAGAATTTGCTGCTCAACTGGGTTCAGACATCGTTCTGCAATGCGATGTCGCAGAAGATGAAAGCATCGACACCCTGTTCGCAGAGCTGGCCAAAGCCTGGCCGAAATTTGACGGTTTCGTTCACTCGATCGGTTTTGCCCCTGGCGATCAGCTGGACGGCGACTACGTGAACGCGGTCACCCGCGAAGGCTTTAAAATCGCTCACGACATCAGCTCCTACAGCTTTGTGGCAATGGCGAAAGCCTGCCGTTCTATGCTGAATCCGGGTTCTGCCCTGCTGACGCTCTCCTACCTGGGCGCTGAGCGCGCGATCCCGAACTACAACGTAATGGGGCTGGCAAAAGCGTCTCTGGAAGCGAACGTTCGGTATATGGCGAACGCGATGGGCCCGGAAGGTGTACGTGTTAACGCCATCTCTGCCGGTCCGATCCGGACTCTGGCCGCCTCCGGCATCAAAGATTTCCGTAAAATGCTGGCGCATTGCGAAGCGGTGACCCCGATTCGTCGTACCGTGACTATTGAAGATGTGGGCAACTCTGCAGCCTTCCTGTGCTCCGATCTGTCCGGCGGCATCTCTGGCGAAGTGGTTCACGTTGACGGCGGATTCAGTATCGCTGCAATGAACGAACTGGAACTGAAATAATCGTGCCGACTTCCCCCGTGGGCGGTGCCCTGCCGCCCATGCTCTTAACTCTTCCCAGCAATATAGCTTTTTGATCTTTGTTATCACGCAACAATCTTTCATCCCTTCCCCCGCTTACGCCAGGATAAAGCAGCGAGAACGATCCGGCGTGATTTGACGACGACGTGTCCGGGTCGCCACATACAGACCAAGGAACGCCCATGGAACAACGCCGATTCAACGGCAAAAGCCACTGGTATCATGAAACCCAGTCCAGCACCGGTCCGCAGGACGTGTTGCCGCTGGTGCCCGAAGCCGCACACGTTGAAGACCGCTTTCTGTTGGATTTGGTGATCCCTGAAGATGCGCTTTTACCCTTTCAGTCCTGGCTGCAACCGGCCCGCCAGCTTGCTCATGAACTGTTCCCTGACACCGTTTTATTGAACCGCCTACATACCTTCAGCGCCTATGAACGCATGAGTACCGCGTTGACGGTCGCCCAGGTGTATGGTGTTCAGCGGCTTTGCAACCACTATGCCGCCCGTTTGACGCCGCTTCCCGGCCCGGATTCGTCGCGTGAAAGTAATCACCGGCTGGCACAGATTACTCAGTACGCGCGCCAGCTCGCCAGTTCACCCTCAGTGATTGATAACCGCGCGCGCCAGCATTTATGCGATGTTGGCCTTTCTGCGTGGGATATCGCATTGATGAACCAAATCATCGGCTATGTCGGTTTTCAGGCGCGTGTCGTCGCTACGTTTCAGGCATGGCTGGGGCAACCGGTACGCTGGGTGCCAGGTCTGGACACACAATCATTCGCCGACGTATCCCTGTTTCAGCAACCCGATGCCACCTGGCATTCGGCGCACGAGCAGGTCGAACTGCGCTACGCAACGGCGGAACAGTTGGAGTGTCTGTCGTGTTATCAGCCAATCGCCGCCCTTCAGCCCATCGCTCCTAATCTGGTTCATCAACCGACGCTGCTTACGCTGCTCGGTACCCTGCTTAAAAGCACATTGTCCATTGAGTCCCCCGCGCACAATTTCACCACACTACTGACATCGCGAATTAACGGCAGTGCAAGCTGCTTTAACCAACTGGCGACGTCAGTGGAAATCGCCGACTTATTGCGCCAGAGCGAACACGAAATAGAACGCCGGGAACAACAGCAGCCGGTTGAGCGTCCGCTGTTCCAGGCGATACAATTGCTGACGCGTGCCCCCGATCGTTTCAGTGCCGCGCAGTTCAACCCGTTCAACGAGTCCTGTACCTCCGTTGAACAGGCAATCAACCTGCTGGCCTGGTCGGGGTTATGCGGATGGCTGAATCGTCTGAAAATCGCACTGGGCGAGACACATTAACCCTTTCATTGCCATAAAGAGCGCTTGCCGCATCAGGTACTTTCGCGTAAAACTGTCAGCCGCTCTTATGGCCACGAAAATAGACAAATATGTTTCAGGACAACCCGCTGCTAGCGCAGCTTAAACAGCAACTGCATTCCCAGACGCCACGTGCTGAAGGGGTGGTAAAAGCCACGGAAAAAGGCTTTGGCTTCCTGGAAGTCGATGCGCAAAAAAGTTATTTCATTCCACCGCCGCAGATGAAAAAAGTGATGCATGGCGACCGTATCATCGCCGTCATCCACACTGAAAAAGATCGCGAATCTGCGGAGCCGGAAGAGCTGGTTGAGCCGTTCCTGACCCGCTTTGTCGGTAAAGTACAGGGTAAGAACGATCGCCTGTCCATCGTGCCGGATCACCCGCTGTTGAAAGACGCCATTCCCTGCCGCGCCGCTCGCGGTGTGGAGCATGAATTTAAAGAGGGTGACTGGGCCGTTGCTGAAATGCGCCGTCATCCGCTCAAAGGCGATCGCACCTTCTTCGCCGAATTAACCCAGTTCATCACGTTTGCCGACGACCACTTCGTCCCCTGGTGGGTCACCCTGGCGCGGCATAATCTTGAAAAAGAAGCGCCGGATGGCGTAGCGACGGAAATGCTGGATGAAGGGCTGGAACGTCAGGATCTGACAGCGCTGAATTTCGTTACTATCGATAGCGCCAGCACGGAAGATATGGACGATGCGCTGTATGCCGAAGAACTGGCTGACGGCAAATTGCAACTGACCGTGGCGATTGCCGACCCTACTGCCTGGATCGCCGAAGGCAGCAAACTGGATAACGCCGCGAAAATCCGGGCGTTCACTAACTATCTGCCGGGCTTCAACATTCCAATGTTGCCACGCGAACTGTCTGACGACCTCTGCTCACTGCGCGCCAATGAAGTGCGCCCGGTACTCGCCTGTCGCATGACCATTGCCGCAGATGGCACCATTGAAGATGACATCACGTTCTTCGCTGCCACCATTGAGTCAAAAGCAAAACTGGCTTATGACAACGTCTCTGACTGGCTGGAAAACCGCGGTCGCTGGCAGCCTGAAAGTGAAGACATCGCCCAGCAGATTCGTCTGCTGCAGCGTATTTGCCTGAGCCGTGGTGAGTGGCGTCATCAGCATGCGCTGGTGTTTAAAGATCGCCCAGACTACCGCTTCATTCTCGGCGAAAAAGGTGAAGTGCTCGATATCGTCGCAGAACCGCGTCGCATCGCGAACCGGATTGTCGAGGAATCCATGATTGCGGCCAACATCTGTGCCGCACGCGTGCTGCGCGACAAACTCGGCTTTGGCATTTACAACGTTCACCTGGGCTTTGACCCGGCCAATGCCGATGCGCTGGCCGCGCTGCTGCAATCTCACGGAATGCATGTGAACGCCGAAGAAGTATTAACTCTGGAAGGCTTCTGCAAGCTGCGTCGTGAACTGGATGCGCAACCGTCGGGTTTCCTCGACAGCCGTATTCGTCGCTTCCAGTCTTTTGCGGAAATCAGCATTGAGCCGGGTCCGCACTATGGGCTGGGTCTGGAGGCTTACGCCACCTGGACGTCACCGATTCGTAAGTATGGCGATATGATCAACCATCGCCTGCTGAAAGCCGTCATCAAAGGTGAAACCATTAACCGTCCGCAGGAAGAGATCACCGTACAGATGGCTGAGCGTCGTCGCCTGAACCGCATGGCGGAACGCGATGTTGGCGACTGGTTATATGCCCGCTTCCTGAGTGATAAAGCGGGCACGGATACCCGCTTCTCGGCGGAAATCATTGATGTCAGCCGTGGCGGGATGCGTGTACGTCTGGTGGATAACGGCGCGGTAGCTTTTATCCCTGCGCCATTCCTGCATGCGGTGCGCGATGAACTGGTTTGCAGCCAGGAGAGCGGCACCATCCAGATCAAAGGTGAAACCGTCTATAAAGTGACGGATGTGATTGATGTCACCATCGCCGAAGTGCGGATGGAAACCCGCAGCATCATCGCCCGTCCTGCCGCCTGACGACCTGCCCAGTAACGGCCTTTCTTTTCAGGAAAGGCCGTTTTCTTTCCCCCAAATCGCCATTCTCTCACTACACTCTGACTGTCAGCCGGATATATTTTCTACAGCGCCTATGCTTTTTCCCGGTTCTGAATTACAAATAAATACATAAACAAAACAAGATGTTCAGCTACCGTAATTTTTAATTAACGCTGGCTAATCCCTTCCATTCAGGGTTGTTTGTGCTTTAAGCGGGAGGGTGTTCATGATGAAAGACAGTCTGGAGACCACAACGTTGTATAGCTTTTTGGGTACTCACGCGCCTTACTGGCGTTTGTCAGAAGATTCCAACACCCTGCATTTGTCCGTCACCGAAGCGACCGACCGAGTGGAGAGCGTTGAGCTTGCGCCCGAGCAAGCCGAACGGATCCGTGAAATGACCGTCATCACCTCCGGTCTCATGATGACACTCCCCTTTGAAGACAACGATGTCCCGGTGCACCTGGTGGGCCGCAAAATTAACAAACATGAATGGGCTGGCAGTGCGTCGGCCTGGCACGACACCCCTTCTGTTGCGCGTGACCTGGTCAAGGGGCTCTCGTTTGCTGAACAAGTAGTGACAGAAGCCAACTCGGCGATTGTGATCCTCGACAGTCGGGGTAACATTCAGCGCTTCAATCGCCTGTGTGAAGAGTACACCGGGTTGAAAGAGCAGGAAGTGATTGGACAGAGCGTCTTTAAACTCTTCATGAGCCGCCGGGAAGCCGCCGCTTCGCGTCGCAACATCAGCGGCTTCTTTCGCAACGGCAACTCGTATGAAGTGGAACGCTGGGTAAAGACCCGCAAGGGACAGCGTCTGTTCCTGTTCCGCAATAAATTTGTCCACAGCGGCAGCGGTAAAAACGAAATCTACTTGATCTGTTCCGGTACGGACATCACGGAAGAACGACGTGCGCAGGAAAGGTTGCGCGTGCTGGCGAATACCGACACGATTACCGGGTTGCCAAACCGCAACGCTATCCATGAACTGATCAACGAGGCCATCGAACAGGCTGGCGACAGTCAGGTGGGTATTGTTTATCTCGACCTGGATAACTTCAAGAAGGTGAACGATGCCTATGGTCATATGTTTGGCGATCAGCTTTTGCAGGCGGTATCGTTAGCCCTCCTGAGCTGTCTGGAAGAGAATCAACTGCTGGCACGTCTCGGTGGTGACGAGTTTATTGTACTGGCCAGCCAGACGTCTCAGAGCTCGCTTGAGGCGGTCGCCTCGCGGATCCTCACCCGATTGCGCCAGCCCTTTCGTATCGGCCTCATAGAAGTCTATACCGGCTGTTCTGTCGGTATCGCGATGGCACCTCAGCACGGCGAGGACAGCAGCAACCTGATCCGCAATGCGGATACTGCAATGTACACCGCCAAAGAAGGCGGACGTGGTCAGTTCTGCGTCTTCTCGCCGGAAATGAACGAGCGGGTATTCGAATACCTGTGGCTGGACACCAACCTGCGCAAAGCGCTGGAAAACGATCAGTTACTGATTCACTATCAGCCGAAAGTGACCTGGCGAGGTGAAGTCCGCGGCCTTGAGGCGCTGGTGCGTTGGCAGTCCCCTGAACGTGGGCTTATCCCTCCGCTGGAGTTCATCTCATACGCTGAAGAGTCCGGGCTGATTGTGCCGCTCGGCCGCTGGGTGATCCTCGATGTTATACGCCAGGTCGCGAAATGGCGGGATAAAGGCATAAACCTGCGCGTGGCGGTTAACATCTCTGCCCGGCAACTGGCTGATCAAACGATTTTCACCGATCTGAAGCGCGTATTGCGCGAGCTCAATTTCGAATATTGCCCTATTGATGTCGAGCTGACGGAGCGTTGCCTGATTGAGAACGAAGAACTTGCGCTATCCGTCATTCAGCAGTTTAGCCAGCTTGGCGCGCAGGTGCACCTGGATGACTTTGGTACCGGTTATTCCTCGCTTTCGCAACTGACGCGTTTCCCAATTGATGCCATTAAGCTGGATCAGATTTTTGTCCGCGACATTCACAAAAAGTCGGTGTCACAATCGATGGTGCGCGCGATCGTCGCCGTGGCACAGGCTTTGAATCTCCAGGTGATTGCCGAAGGTGTGGAGAGCGCCAAAGAGGATGCTTTTCTGACGAAAAACGGCGTCAATGAGCGACAAGGTTTTTTATTTGCCAAACCGATGCCTGCCGTTGCGTTTGAGCGCTGGTACAAACGTTACCTCAACAAGAAAAAGCGCTAAGCCAGCAATATGATCATCCGGGCGAAACGGGAAGTTTCGCTTTTCGCCCTATTCATATCTGTCTGTAATCGCGGAATATATAATATTCCCCAAAGGTTCAGGTCTGGCGGAATTTTCCCTTCTCTTTTGCCGCCATTTTTTGCATCATTAAATTCTTTCATACTTTGACCAAGGATCCCCCCATGTCTGATATCGATGCTAAACGGGTTGCCGAGCGTATTGATACCGTGCTTGATATCCTGGTGGCCGGTGATGTCCACTCCGCCATCCATAATCTCGAAATTCTGAAGGCGGAATTGTTGAGTAAGGTGCAGGATGACGCCATATCAGCGGCGAACAAACCCCGGGCACCGTGGGAGATCTAAATTTTTCGCGCGCGGCTTGTGTCGCCTGGATGCCACACCGCCGCATGTGTTTAATCTCGCGGTATCATTACCGCTATAAAAACTAACGCTATGAACTCCCGACAACAAAAAATTTTGCAAATGGTCATTGATAAAGGCCAGATGAGCGTCTCTGAACTGGCCAAAATCACTGGCGTTTCTGAAGTTACCATTCGACAGGATCTAAATACCCTCGAGAAGCAGAGCTTTCTGCGGCGCGCGCACGGTTTCGCCGTTTCGCTGGATAGCGAAGATGTGGAAACCAGGATGATGACCAACTACACCCTGAAGCGTCAGCTTGCCGAATTTGCGGCGTCGCTGGTCAGCCCTGGCGAGTCGGTATTCATTGAAAATGGCAGTAGCAATGCCCTGCTGGCAAGAACGCTGGCGGAACAAAAGGACGTCACCATCATCACGGTCAGCAGTTACATTGCGCACCTGCTAAAAGAGACGCCCTGCGAAGTGATCCTGCTTGGCGGTATTTACCAGAAAAAAAGCGAAAGCATGGTGGGACCGCTGACTCGCCAGTTTATTCAGCAGGTCCACTTCAGTAAGGCGTTTATCGGCATTGATGGCTGGCAGACCGAAACGGGATTCACGGGGCGCGACATGATGCGTGCTGATGTGGTCAATGCCGTGCTGGAGAAAGGTTCGGAAGCCATTGTCCTGACCGACAGTTCAAAATTCGGTGCGGTCCATCCCTACACCCTTGGCCCTATCGAGCGGTTTAGCCGTGTGATCACCGATGCCAGAATTAGCGCCAGTGACCGGGCGCTGATGGAACAGCGTGGTCTGACCGTTAATATCGTCGACGCCGAGTAAAATATCCGCAAATGATTTGCTCATCGCAGATCATTTGCGCTCTGAGACTATTCTGACTCCCGAATTAAGACTATTTACCTGTTGTTCACAGGCGAAAGTCGTAAAATTACTATTAGCGATATAACAGGAAGTGACTATCACCTGCGTGATATTACCCTGCGCACTAAGGTTTCACGGATGCCCTCTTTAATGACCGATATTTTAACTATAGTTAAAGAGAGCTTACTTCCGTGAATCATTAATTCAGGAGAAAGTATTATGTTTGTAACGAGCAAAAAAATGACCGCCGCCGTGCTGGCGATTGCCCTGGCAATGTCCCTGAGCGCCTGTTCTAACTGGTCTAAACGTGATCGTAACACCGCTATTGGTGCGGGTGCGGGTGCATTAGGTGGCGCTGTCTTAACGGATGGTAGCACACTGGGTACGCTGGGTGGTGCCGCTGTCGGTGGTATTATCGGCCACCAGGTAGGTAAATAATCATAAATAATCTACGGTTGTCCGGCTCGATATAATAATACGATTATTTTTTTCTGGTCTGCACTACACAGTTTATTTAGCAGTAACAATAAAAGCCACGATATTTATATCGTGGCTTTTTCGTTAACCACCTGCCAGTTTCACTTTCAGGCCGCGAGCTTCCAGTAGCGACTTAATTAAATCGCGCTTATCACCCTGAATTTCAATTACGCCATCTTTGACTGCTCCACCGCAGCCACATTTTTTCTTCAGTTCCGCAGCCAGTTTGCTGAGTTCGCCGTCATCCAGATCAATACCAGTAATCAGGCACACGCCTTTCCCCTTGCGCCCGCTGGTCTGGCGCTGGATACGGACAATCCCGTCGCCCTTCGGACGTTCGGGCGCGGCTTTAGGTTCATCAATCCGCCCACTCTCCGTCGAATAAACCAGACGGCTGTTGGAATCGCTCATTACGCCTCCCGCTTCAATGACGCATTGATGGCCTTCAGCGTCTGCGCCGGATCGTCAGACTGCGTCACCGGACGGCCAATGACCATATAATCAACACCCGCCGCCAGTGCCTGTTCAGGGGTCATAATCCGCCGCTGATCGCCAGCGGCGCTCCCCTGCGGTCGGATACCCGGGGTAACCAGTTTGAAATCGCGACCAAATGCCTGCTTAAAGCGCACCGCTTCCTGAGCTGAACAGACCACGCCATCCAGACCACATTTTTGCGTCAATGCCGCCAGGCGCTCGGCGTGCTCCGCCGGTGACAGTGTCACGCCGATATCCGCCAGATCGCTGGCTTCCATACTGGTCAACACGGTGACCGCGATTAACAGCGGCGCATCTTTACCAAACGGCACCAGCGCTTCACGGGCGGCGGTCATCATTCTCGCCCCACCCGACGCATGGACGTTGACCATCCAGACGCCAAGATCCGCTGCAGCAGCCACCGCATGAGCGGCGGTATTTGGGATATCATGGAATTTCAGATCCAGAAAGATATCAAAGCCACGCTGCTGGAGATCGCGTACCAGTTGAGGTCCGAACAGCGTGAACATCTCTTTGCCAACTTTCAGACGACAGTCGCGCGGGTCGATTCGATCGACAAACGCCAGGGCGCTATCACGGTTATTATAATCGAGAGCAACGACGACGGGAGAATCGGTAGCAGCGCGGGGAGAAGATGAAGCAGTTAACGTCATAACCAGGCCTTCTTGCTAAGGGGGCAAATGGGTAAACGGCGTGCATTCTACCTGTCAGGCGCAAAAATTAACAGACGCGATTACACCACTGCCAGGCGATGTGGCGCCGATGCCAACGTGAGGAAGTGGACTAAACTATGAGTATGTTGTAACTAAAGCGGAATTTTTTTTAAAAATTACAATCCATCAAGTCCACGAATTGGCTTAATCGTTGACCAGGCGCGGCAGGATGGACAGTGCCAGTACAGGGTATACGCGGTAAAACCGCATTTAGAGCAGCGGTAGCGCGGCTTGCTACGCACCTGCTCGCCCACCATATCACGCAGCACCATCAGGCTCTCTTTTGCACGACCCTCTTCGGCTTCGTTAAGGTGATAATCCATCAGCTTATGGAATACGCGCATCGTCGGATGACGCTGGAGCTGACGGGTAATATACACCTGCGCGGTCTCCGTCCCTTCGCGCGCTTCGAGAATATCGGCCAGCATCAGTTCTGCGGCCGCGCCGGTATTTTCTTCTACCGCACGGCGCAGGAATTCCGCCCATTCATCATTTTTACCTAGCTGTTGATAGCAGGTCTGGAGCATTTCCAGCGTTTCGCTGACCAGTTCTTTATCCTGGGAAATCACCCGCTGGAGACATTCAACGGCCTTCGCGTAATCGCCCTTCGCCATCCAGACGCGGCCCATCATGATAGAAACCCTGGCGCTATTTTTATCCGCCGCTGCCCCTTTTTTCAGCAGCGCCATGGCGCGATCCATATCGTCGCTGCCCATCTGTTGCAACGCCAGTTCGCAGTAAAAATGGGCGATTTCGATACGCTGTTTATCTTTACCCAGTTTGACCAGTCGCTCGGCAACCTCAATGGCCTTCTGCCAGTCACTGGTCGCCTGATAGATCTGCAACAGTTGCTGCAACGCACCTACGCGAAATTCCGTTTCATCAGTAAGCTGATTAAACATATCCTCCGCCCGGTCATACAGCCCGGCGGCCATGTAATCACGGCCTAACTGCTGAACCGCCAGCAGCCGCTGTTCATAGGTCAGCGAGGCGCTTTCCATGAGAGTCTGGTGAATACGGATGGCGCGGTCGACTTCGCCGCGAGAGCGGAACAGGTTTCCGAGGGTGAGATGAGCCTCAACGGTGCCGGTATCCTCTTTCAACATATCGAGGAACAGATCCACCGCTTTATCTTGTTGGTTGCTCAGGAGGAAGTTAACCCCCGCGACGTAATCGCGGGACAGGCGGTTAGCTTCATCCTGTTTTGTTTGTTGCGCACTTCTGCGACCCATATACCAGCCATAGGCGGCAGCAACAGGTAAAAGCAGAAACAACAACTCCAGCATAAACGATTATTCCTTCGCGACCGACGTACCAGACGTCACCACAACGTCTGTCGCAGGCGAGAGTTGGTTTTCCAGTCGTTTAATTTTACGTTCAGCACGCACCAGAGAAACACGAACCCGCAGCCAGAAAAGACCGCAGATCAACCAACCAATGGCGAAACCCGCTGCGAACAAAACGGCCAACAAGGTTGAGATACGATACTCGCCCTGAGCCAACAGGTAATTAAAGGTCACCTGTTGATCGTTCTGCGCACCCAATGTTACCGAGATAACAAATATCGCCAACACCAGTAAGAAAATGAGTAAATATTTCACATTACTTCCCGTTATGTGGTTTAAGCGAATAAATCGTGTTCAACTTACCGCATTTAGCCTTTTAAATTACCATTTTCACGGCGTGTGCGAAATGGGAAAGCAGTCAGCTATTGGATGATTTAAGGGTAAACCAGTCAAAATCAACCCTGGTCAGCGGTTTTGCTCACGTTCAGCAATCTCCTGCCTTTCTTCTGGCGGCGGCGTCAAAGGCCCGCAGAACCGCTGTGCAAGCCAAGTCGCCAGCGTCACCAGCGCCCATGAAATCAGCGTCGCGACCACCAGATCACGCGGCCAGTGCATGCCGAGCAGCAAACGACTGCCCATCACGCCCGTCGCCCACACCAGTAAAATGGCAATCGTCACCGTCCGGCGTCGCGGCCACAATAAGCCGACAGCGAGCAGCGCCCAGCTTGCCGCAAACATCGTGTGACCTGACGGAAACGCAAACCCGGTCTCTTTTTGCCAGTGTTGGCGTAAAAAGTGTGGAATAGCCTGCTGGGTGGTAAGTTGCTCCTTCACCAGGTCGCTGCGATCCTTACGTTTTAAAGTGTAGAACTCATCAACCGGAATATGATGCGTTTTTTCCAGCCATATCACGAAAGGACGCGGTTCCTGTACCCGCTCTTTCACCCACGACTTGACGCCCTGACCTAGCAGGATTGCCCCCGCCAGAATAGTAAAAAGCATTACCGCCGCTTTAAGACGAAAGCGCAAACACCAGAAGAACCAGCCACAGAGAATAACATGTGTGATGATACCCCACGGCTGAGTGACCGTTTCGGTTATCCAGTACATCGCTTTTAGCCATCCGGTATCCTGCCCCGGTTGCCAGCTCCAGCCGGACACCCACACGGTAACGGGCATAATCAACAACAATCCCGCGCCAGCCGCAGTACGCTTTGCAATCGACAGCATGAACACCTCTTTAACGGATAAGTGTCACAATCATAACCGAAAAATCCCCTGTTCGGGGAAATTGACAGATTTGTGCCATTCGCAGGATGATTGCGCGGCGGCGATTAGGTGAAGTCCGTCGCCTTATGGCAAAATAAGAAGATAAGCCAACAGGCAACGGCACAACATCGCGTGCCGGCATTATCTGGAGAAACACATGCAGCTTAAACGAGTGGCAGAAGCCAAACTGCCAACCCCATGGGGCGATTTCCTGATGGTGGGATTTGAAGAACTGGCAACCGGACACGATCACGTCGCGTTAGTATATGGTGATATTTCAGGTCAGACGCCGGTTCTGGCCCGTGTCCATTCAGAATGTCTGACGGGCGATGCCTTGTTCAGCCTGCGCTGCGACTGTGGTTTTCAACTGGAAGCCGCCCTGACGCATATTGCGGAAGAAGGACGCGGTATTCTGCTTTATCATCGTCAGGAAGGACGTAACATCGGCCTGCTCAATAAGATTCGCGCCTACGCGTTGCAGGACCAGGGCTACGACACCGTAGAGGCCAATCACCAGTTAGGGTTTGCCGCGGATGAGCGCGATTTCACCCTCTGCGCAGATATGTTCAAGCTGCTGGGCGTTGACGAAGTACGTCTGCTCACCAATAACCCGAAGAAAGTTGAGATTCTCACTGAAGCCGGGATCAATATCGTGGAGCGGGTCCCGCTGATTGTGGGCCGTAATCCCAATAATGAACATTATCTGGATACCAAAGCGGCCAAGATGGGTCACTTGTTGAGTAAGTAAGCCATGCGTTAAAAAAAGCCTGCATCGTGTCATGCAGGCTTTTTTACGACTTACTTCAGCATGTTACGAATCACGTAATGTAAAATGCCATCGTTCTGGTAGTAAGTTAACTCGGTCGCGGTATCGATGCGGCAACGGCACTGCACCACCTCTTTGTTCCCGTCGGTCCGGGTTAACGTCACCGGCACCGTCGCGCCAGGTTTCAGTTGTTGCAGATCGGCAATATCGATAGTCTCTTCCCCGGTTAGCCCCAGCGTTTTGCGCGTAACACCCTGTGGGAACTCCAGAGGCAGGATCCCCATCCCAATCAGGTTGGAGCGGTGGATACGTTCGAACGACTCTGCAATGACGACGCGAATTCCCAGCAATCGCGGCCCTTTCGCCGCCCAGTCACGACTGGAACCCGACCCATACTCTTTACCAGCAATCACCGCCAGCGGGATGTTCTCCTGCTGATACTGCATAGCCGCATCATAGATAGACAACACCTCGGTGCCAGGCAGATGTCGCGTCATTCCGCCTTCCACACCCGGCACCATTTCGTTGCGAATACGGATGTTAGCGAAGGTCCCGCGCATCATCACTTCGTGGTTACCGCGTCGCGAACCGTAGGAGTTGAAGTCTTTGCGCTCCACGCCGTGGTTTTGCAGATACCGCCCTGCAGGACTGTCAGCTTTAATACTCCCGGCCGGAGAAATGTGGTCAGTGGTCACCGAATCCCCCAACATCGCCAGAATGCGCGCGCCGTGAATATCGGTCACCGGTGCTGGCTGCGCCAGCATCTCGTCAAAGAACGGCGACAGGCGAATGTAGGTCGAGTCATTTTGCCAGCCGTAAGTGTCTGAGCGGTCAACATTGATCGCTTTCCACTCAGGCGTCCCTTCGAACACTTCCGCATATTCTTTGCGGAACATTTCTGAAGAGACCAGATCGACGGCGCGGGCAATTTCCTGCGCCGACGGCCAGATATCTTTCAGATAGACCGGATCGCCTTTGCGATCGTGGCCGAGCGGATCTTTCTCCAGGTTGATGTTCATATTGCCCGCGAGCGCGTAGGCAACGACAAGCGGCGGTGACGCCAGCCAGTTGGTTTTCACCAGCGGGTGAATACGACCTTCAAAGTTACGGTTGCCTGACAGCACCGCGCCTACGGTCAGATCGCCCTTCTTAATCGCGGTTTCGATAGGCTCCGGCAGCGGTCCAGAGTTACCAATACAGGTCGTACAGCCATATCCCACCAGATTAAAGCCCAGTTCATCGAGATACGGTGTCAGTTTCGCCTTTGCCAGATAATCTGACACCACTTTCGACCCTGGCGCCAGCGACGCTTTCACCCACGGCTGACGCTTCAGTCCCAGCGTAACGGCTTTTTTCGCCAGCAAACCCGCCGCCATTAGCACGCTGGGGTTAGAGGTGTTGGTACAGGAGGTGATGGCCGAGATGACCACCGCACCGTCGGGAAGCTGATATGACTGTCCGTTTAGCACATACTCTACTGGCCGACGGTCTTTCTGCGCAGTGTTCAGTTCCAGTTCGCTGCTGGCAGCAAAGGCTTTCGGCACATCGCCGAGTGCAACGCGATCCTGCGGACGTTTCGGTCCGGCGAGGCTTGCCTCGACATCATTCATATCCAGTGCCAGGGTACTGGTGAAGATCGGTTCATCACCGGTGTTGCGCCACATCCCCTGCGCCTTCGCGTATTTCTCCACCAGTTCGATTTGGTCTTCACTGCGTCCGCTCAACCGCATATAGTCCAGCGTCACGCCGTCGATCGGAAAGAAACCACAGGTCGCACCATATTCCGGCGACATATTGGCAATGGTGGCCCGGTCAGCCAGCGGTAAGGAATCCAGCCCGTCGCCATAAAATTCGACAAATTTGCCGACTACACCGTGCTTACGCAGCATCTGGGTGACGGTTAACACGAGATCCGTTGCAGTGATCCCCTCACGCAGTTTTCCGGTCAGTTTGAAACCCACCACATCCGGGATCAACATTGAGACAGGTTGCCCCAACATTGCCGCTTCAGCCTCGATACCACCCACGCCCCAGCCCAGAACACCCAGACCGTTAATCATGGTGGTGTGTGAATCTGTGCCGACCAGCGTGTCCGGATAAGCCACCCATTCACCGTCCTGCAATTCGCTCCACACCGCTTTGCCAAGATATTCCAGGTTAACCTGGTGGCAAATACCGGTTCCCGGCGGCACGACGCTGAAGCGACTGAAGGCCTGTTGGCCCCATTTCAGAAACACATAGCGCTCATGGTTACGTTCCATTTCAAGGCGCACGTTCTCTTCGAATGCATCGTCATCGCCAAAATGGTCAACGGTGACGGAGTGGTCGATCACCAGATCCACTGGCGAGAGAGGATTCACTTTCGCCGTATCGCCGCCCAGGCGTTTTACCGCTTCGCGCATTGCGGCGAGGTCCACCACCGCCGGGACGCCGGTAAAGTCCTGCATCAGTACGCGTGCTGGACGGTAGGCAATTTCGCGATCGGCATGGGCATTTTTTAGCCACCCTGCCAGCGCCTGGATATCGTCCTGGGTAACCGAATCGCCGTCCTGCCAGCGCAGCAGGTTTTCCAGTAAGACTTTCAGTGATTTGGGCAGACGGGTGAGATCGCCCAAAGATTTCGCAGCCAGCGGCAGACTGTAATAGTGGTAGGTTTTGTCTTTGGCCTGCAGTGTGTCCTTACTGGCTTCTCGTAGGGTTGACGACATAGCTCCTCCTTAATGACAGGGTTGCGATGCCCTGATTCTCCTCAGGGTGAATATTAAAGATAACACAAACAGAATGTAACGTTTTGATAACAACCCAAATTGATAAAAGAGGAAAAACCGAACGGCGAAGATACAAGTGAAGACGAGCGCGTGTATGAAGGGGAAGAAAACCTCGCCGTAGCGAGGTTTCAGATTGCTGGCAACCTGTAGATTTGTGTTTATGCCGGGTGGCGGCTAAGGCTTACCTGTTCTACAGACTTTTCGATATCAATGTGTTGCTCAGGCCACATATGAGCCTGCTAAGCGTAGCGCCATCAGGCGGAAGGGTTGAGATTAATTCATCACGATCCAGAGCAGTTCAGCCCAAAAGAGCAGCGAGACGGAAAATGCGCCCATCCAGGACCAGTATTTCATATTTGCAGTCATCATCGGCTATACCCGTTTTGTTTAATACATTGTGTTGAGACTTTCTCAACGCTTTATTGCTGCGGTGTATAGGTAAAAGCGCACCGTGATAATTTATCGGTACAAAAGAAACGGTAATAAGAATGGTGACGATTATTGTTTCTGTTGATCGTCTTCGTCGAATAACTCAATAAACTTTTGCTGTTGCTGAGTCAGCTTCCAGGATTTGGGAACAGTTTTCACGCACGCGCCTTTTTTCGTTTCTCGTACGGTGTCACCAGAGTGACATGTAGGTAACGACGTCTGTTGTGGGTCGTGAACCTCCATTTTTACCCCCAGGCATTCCAGATCAACAGTGCGATCACGACCCAAAACAGCGCTGAGCCCAGGAAAACCGCAAGCCAGGCTTTGCGTTTCATCTCAGGGTCCCGACGTGGCTCCTGGTTTTCAGACGGCATTGCTAACCTCATACAATCGGCATCACTTATCATTTAAGCACCAACAATCGGTACAATTAATCATCAGATGAGACAAATCCTAATGAAACTTTAGTCAAAAATCCAGTGAATTTACGAATCGTTTCCAGTGAATAAATCAATCTTTTGATCGAAAATAAATATTTGAAAAGGGAAATTTGCGAGGCGGGGAATAAGACACTACTTTACGGTCGATTATCCATAATCATCATGTGGACATTATTATTACGCCAGCCTTAATAAAACCAATAGCGATTTAATTAAAACTTTCGGTATCTCCTGCGAACAAAAGATACCGACCGTTTTCTGTGACGATTACTTTTCAGGTAATTTGATATCTTTAAACATCTCTTCTATTTCTTCGTTCGAGCGCAACGCCACGGCGGTATCCACCACGTCACGCGTCAAATGCGGGGCGAAACGTTGAATGAAATCATACATGTAACTGCGCAGGAACGTGCTGCGACGAAAACCGATCTTTGTCGTGCTGTGGCTGAAGACGTCGTGGGCGTCCACGCGAACCAGATCCGGGTCGGACAGCGGATCGACGGCCATGCTGGCAATCACCCCCACTCCTAAGCCTAAACGCACGTAAGTTTTGATCACATCGGCGTCAGTCGCCGTAAAGACGATACGTGGCGTCAAACCTGCGCGGTTAAACGCGGTATCCAGTTCAGAGCGCCCCGTAAAGCCAAAGGTGTACGTCACCAGTGGATACTGTGCCAGTTCTTCAATGGTCACCGACCCTTTATTGGCCAGCGGATGCTCAGGCGTGACCACAATCGAACGATTCCAGTGATAGCATGGCAACATGACCAGATCGTCATACAGATGCAGCGCTTCCGTGGCAATGGCAAAGTCGGCATTTCCTTTTGAAACCGCTTCGGCAATCTGTGTGGGTGACCCCTGGTGCATATGCAGCGACACACGCGGATAGCGCTCAATAAAACCTTTAATCACATTCGGTAGCGCATAACGCGCCTGGGTATGCGTCGTCGCAATATAGAGAGAGCCTTTATCCGGCCAGGTATGCTCACCGGCAACGGACTTTATCGCATCCACTTTGGAGAGCACTTCGCGCGCAATGCGGATAATCTCCTGACCAGCCGGCGTCACCTGAGTCAGATGCTTACCGCTACGGGCAAAGATCTGGATGCCAAGTTCGTCTTCCAGCATGCGAACCTGCTTACTGATACCCGGTTGCGAGGTATAAAGGCCTTCCGCGGTGGAGGAGACGTTAAGGTTGTGATTCACCACCTCAACAATGTAGCGAAGCTGCTGTAATTTCATGTTAAACCATCCAGATTAGCGCCATCAGGTCATCGTTTCAGAGCAGGCAGTGATGCGCTGCTAATACGATTTAATAATAAAAAAGCCGTTAACTATAACCACTATATCATTAATAAACAGGCTGTATAGCGGTGAGTAAAAAATAATAAGTCCGCTATAAAAACAAAAAAAGGGCCGCTTACGCGACCCTCTTCAGCACAACTGCACCGTGGGCGGTTACTTCTTGCCTTCGACCCATTTGCCATCAACAAAGAAGGCAGACCAGCCGGTCGCTTTCCCGTCTTTTTCAGCGGCAACATACTGCTGTTTGGTCTTACGGCTAAAACGCACCAGCGTTTTATTGCCTTCCGGATCCTGTTGCGGCGCATCGGCCAGATAACGCAGTTTTTCTGGCAGACGATCGCGGAAGCGGTATAACTCTTCCACCAACGGCGCGCGCGTCTCACGGGATTTCGGGAAAGTATTGGCAGCCAGGAAGACCCCGGCAGCGCCATCACGCAGCACGAAATACGCATCCGATTTTTCACACGGCAACTCGGGCAGCGGAACCGGATCTTCTTTCGGCGGTGCAACTTCACCGTTACGCAGGATCTTACGGGTGTTTTTACACTCGTCGTTAGTGCATGCCATGTACTTACCGAAACGCCCCATCTTCAGGTGCATCTCAGAGCCACATTTTTCGCACTCGACGATCGGACCGTCATACCCTTTGATACGGAATTCGCCTTCTTCGATCTCGTAGCCGTCGCAGGTCGGGTTATTACCACAAACATGCAGCTTGCGCTTCGGATCGATCAGGTAGCTGTCCATCGCCGTACCGCACTTCTGACAACGACGTTTGGCGCGCAGGGCGTTGGTTTCCGCGTCATCACCTTCCAGCACGTTCAGGACTTCGTTTTCCGGCACCAGGTTAATGGTGGTTTTGCAGCGCTCTTTCGGCGACAACGCATAACCCGAGCAGCCAAGGAACACGCCAGTACTGGCGGTGCGAATTCCCATTTTGCGTCCGCAGGTGGGGCAGTCGATGCTGGTCAACACCATCTGGTTCGGACGCATCCCGCCCTCTTCCGGATCTTTCTCCGCTTTGTCGAGTTGCTGAGTAAAATCACTGAAGAAGTTGTCGAGCACGCCTTTCCATTCGATTTCGTGATTCGCGACCTGGTCGAGGCTGTTTTCCATCTGCGCGGTGAAATCGTAGTTCATCAGCTCGCGGAAATTCTCTTCCAGACGATCGGTGACAATCTCACCCATTTTTTCCGCATAGAAGCGACGGTTTTCCACCCGCACGTAGCCACGATCCTGAATGGTCGAAATGATCGACGCATAGGTCGACGGACGGCCAATTCCGCGTTTTTCCAGCTCTTTCACCAGCGAGGCTTCGCTGAAGCGCGCCGGTGGCTTGGTGAAGTGTTGAGCCGGGATCAGTTCAACCAGAGACAGCGCATCACCTTTATTCACCGCCGGCAGCGTCCGGTCTTCATCACCTTTACGCAACGCGGGCATCACTTTCGTCCAGCCGTCGAAGCGCAGAATACGACCGCGCGCCTTCAGACGAAAATCACCCGCACCCACGGTTAGGGTGGTGGAATCGTACTGCGCTGGGGTCATCTGACAGGCGACAAACTGACGCCAGATCAGCTGATACAGTTTTTGCGCGTCGGCTTCCATATCCTTCAGCGTTTCCGCCAGCACGGAGACGTCGGAAGGACGAATCGCTTCGTGTGCTTCCTGCGAATTTTCTTTGCTGGCGTACTGATTCGGACTTTCCGGCAGATATTTCTTGCCGAAATTGTCGCCGATGTAACCGCGCACCATATTCACGGCATCCTGACTCAGGTTGGTCGAGTCGGTACGCATATAGGTGATGTAGCCCGCTTCGTACAAACGCTGCGCCATCATCATGGTCTTTTTCACGCCAAAACCGAGACGCGTGCTGGCCGCCTGTTGCAGCGTGGAGGTGATAAACGGCGCGCCCGGCTTGCTGCTGGTCGGCTTGTCTTCACGTTCCAGAACGCTGTAGCGCGCTTTCTCCAGCAGGCTTACCGCCGCAAGCGTCTGCTCACGGTTTTCCGGACGAAACGGCTTGTCGTTCTGATGGGTCACCTGCAAAGGCAGCGCATCGCCGGAAGGCGTGGTGGTATTGGCATCAATTTCCCAGAACTCTTCCGGTACAAACGCTTTAATCTCGCGCTCACGCTCAACGACCAGACGCACCGCCACGGACTGAACGCGACCGGCTGACAGACCGCGAGCAATTTTTTTCCACAACAGCGGCGAGACCATATAGCCCACCACGCGATCCATAAAGCGACGTGCCTGCTGAGCGTTAACCCGGTCAATGTTCAGTTCGCCCGGCTTTTCAAACGCCTGACGAATCGCATTCTTGGTAATTTCGTTAAACACCACGCGACTGTAACGCGTGTCATCACCCCCGATCACTTCCCGCAGGTGCCATGCAATGGCTTCCCCTTCGCGGTCAAGGTCGGTTGCGAGATAGATGTGGTCGGCCTTTTCAGCCAGTTGTTTCAGTTCAGAGACGACCTTCTCTTTACCGGGCAGCACTTCATAGTGCGCATCCCAGTTGTGCCACGGGTCAACGCCCATACGGTTGACGAGCGCGCCACGTTCATCCTTTTTGGGCTTTTTAGCCGTTTTGGTGGAGGTAGAGTCGGCGCTCTTTTTAGCTGCTGAGCCACTGGTCGGCAAGTCACGGATATGACCGACGCTGGACTTAACCACGTAGTCATTACCCAGATACTTGTTGATCGTTTTGGCTTTTGCCGGGGACTCAACGATGACAAGAGCTTTACCCATATTCACCTTTACCTAAATTGATTCTTCCAGGAATGCGTCGCACGTTGATACACCATCCACTGGCGACGAGCCACGGATATGGTCCCTGCGTCTGCGGATATCAACCCCTTGTACTGACTCTGTACACTAAATAGCCAGGTGACTGAGTTGACAGGTTTTTTCGCACAGAGGCGCTATAGCACGACGGAATTTCGGTCGAATGTCAAGCAAATCTGTTGCCTGGTTGACGAAAGCGTCACACTGTACCTGATAAAATTCGTTACGCAACTTTATTAGCATGCAAAACTAAATCCTGCCAGTCAGCAAAGGTTGACAACCCCTTGTACACACTGAGGGAATATTTGCCCAAAAGAGTTGGTCGGCGTAGACTAATGCCCTTGTTTAAGGAGTAAAAAATGCGCAAAGAGACACAACCTATCGATCGCGAAACGCTGTTGATTGAAGCCAACAAAATCATTCGTGAGCATGAAGATACGCTGGCGGGCATTGTTGCCACCGGTGTGACCCAGCGAAATGGGGTGTTGGTCTTCAGTGGGGATTACTTTTTAGACGAGCAAGGTTTACCCACGCCAAAGAGCACTGCCGTGTTCAATATGTTTAAACATCTGGCGCATGTACTTTCTGAAAAGTATCACCTGATTGATTAAAGCAAAAACGCGAGGCCTTGGAGCCTCGCGTTTTTCATTAATACCGTCTCTTACATCAACGGTTTTTGTCCGCGCTGCCACCAGCGCAGGAGCAGCCGATCGGCACTTTCCGCGGCGCTGCCTGTCACCCGATCGACCAGTTTCTTCCGTTGCAGATAGCGAACGTTCAGCACCTCTCGTCCTTCCATCAGCCCAAGGATCACCTCGTCGCTGGTATTTATCTCATCAATGAGCCCTTTCTCCAGCGCCTGCTGTCCGTACCAGTGTTCACCCGTCGCAACCTGTTCAATGTCCAGAGTCGGACGCATACGATGGACAAAATCTTTAAACAGGTGATGGGTTTCGTTTAAATCCTCACGAAACTTCTGCCGCCCTTCTTCGGTGTTCTCACCCAGCAGCGTCAGCGTCCGTTTGTACTGTCCGGCGGTATGCAACTCGATATCGATATCCTTGCCTTTCAGGAAACGGTTGAAGTTGGGGATCTGCGCAACCACGCCAATCGAACCGACAATCGCGAAGGGTGCGGAGACAATTTTGTCCGCCACACAGGCCATCATGTAACCGCCACTCGCCGCGACTTTATCCACGGTCACGGTCAACGGGATCTTTTTATCGCGTAAGCGTTGCAGTTGTGATGCGGCAAGGCCGTAACCGTGCACAACGCCACCAGGGCTTTCCAGACGCACCACCACCTGGTCCTGCGGTTTCACCACCGCCAGTACGGCCGTCACCTCTTCACGCAGTGAACTGACCTCGTGGGCATCCATACTGCCTTTGAAATCCAGCACCCAGACGCGCGGTTTATCCGACGTGTCGCTGTCGCCCCGTTTGGCTTTTACTTTGGCGGCTTTCACTTCCTGCTTATGCTTTTTCTTTTGCGCTTTATGCCAGAGTTTCTGTTGATGGCTATCGAGCAGCGCCATCGCCAGTTCATCCTTCATTTCTTTATATTGTTCGCTGAGGTTGGTAACCCGCAGTTCGCCACGCTGGCGCTTACGTTGGGCAACATTCACGATAATGGTGGCAATCGCCGCGATAGCCAGCACAACGGTCACGATTTTTGCTAAAAACAAGCCATATTCAGACAACAATTCCACACGTCCCACCTTGGTTAAACAACTTAGCGTCGGCTCAGTGTACATCAGGTGTAATGCGTCGTCTCGCGGGATATGCGGATGGATAAAAGTATGACAAAGTGTTCATTTTAGGGCGTTATCGCCGTTGGCTGATTGAAATTGAGTCCTGTTTCAGGCATAAACCCGACACACCAACGAGAAGCAGAGCGACCAGGCATGTCGCCGAGGAGTCCCCATGCATTATCAACCGAAACAAGACCTTCTGCAGGATCGCATTATTCTGGTGACCGGCGCCAGCGACGGCATTGGCCGTGAAGCGGCCCTGACCTACGCTCGCTACGGCGCCAACGTCATTTTGCTCGGCCGTAATGATGAGAAATTGCGCCACGTCGCCGACAGCATTACCCAGCAAACGGACCGCCAGCCGCAGAGGTTTACACTCGATCTGTTAACCTGCACCGCTGATG
This sequence comes from Citrobacter sp. CtB7.12, assembly GCF_001297795.1. Taxonomy (NCBI): domain Bacteria; kingdom Pseudomonadati; phylum Pseudomonadota; class Gammaproteobacteria; order Enterobacterales; family Enterobacteriaceae; genus Citrobacter; species Citrobacter sp. CtB7.12. The sequence goes on from NZ_LIFT01000003.1 coordinate 171,062, forward strand.
ACTGTCATCAACTGGCGCAGCGCATCGGCGGACAGTATCCGCGACTGGACGGCGTCTTACACAATGCCGGTTTACTGGGTGACGTCTGTCCGATGATCGAGCAGGACCCGCAGGTCTGGCAACAGGTTATGCAGGTCAACGTCAATGCAACGTTTATGCTGACCCAGGCATTGCTTCCTTTATTACTTAAGTCAGATTCCGGATCGTTAGTCTTCACCTCCTCCAGCGTGGGCCAGCAGGGTCGTGCTAACTGGGGCGCCTACGCGGCCTCTAAATTTGCTACCGAAGGCATGATGCAGGTGCTGGCAGATGAGTACCAAAACCGTCCGCTACGCGTGAATTGCATCAATCCGGGCGGCACCCGTACCGGGATGCGCGCCAACGCCTTTCCAACGGAAGATCCGCAAAAACTCAAAACACCCGCCGATATTATGCCGTTGTACCTGTGGCTAATGGGCGACGACAGCCGCCGCAAGACCGGCATGACCTTCGACGCCCAACCGGGCCGCAAACCAGGAATCGCCCAATGAGTGAAGAACGCTATCAACAGCGCCAGCAGCGCGTGAAGGACCGGGTTGACGCCCGGGTAGCCCAGGCCCAGGACGAACGCGGCATCGTGATTGTCTTCACCGGCAACGGGAAAGGAAAAACCACCGCCGCCTTCGGCACCGCCACTCGCGCAGTGGGACACGGTAAAAAGGTCGGCGTGGTGCAGTTTATCAAGGGGACCTGGCCCAACGGCGAGCGTAACCTGCTGGAGCCGCACGGCGTTGAATTTCAGGTGATGGCGACCGGGTTTACCTGGGAGACGCAAAACCGCGAAGCTGACACCGCAGCCTGTCTGGCTGTATGGGATCACGGCAAACGCATGCTTGCCGATCCGCAACTGGATATGGTGGTGCTGGACGAACTGACTTATATGGTGGCATACGACTATCTGCCGCTTGAAGAGGTGATTAACGCGCTGAATGCGCGCCCGTCTCACCAGACGGTGATCATCACCGGTCGCGGCTGCCATCGGGATATTCTCGAACTGGCCGATACCGTCAGTGAACTGCGTCCGGTTAAACATGCCTTTGAGGCAGGGGTCAAAGCCCAGATGGGGATTGATTATTAAAAAAGGCCCCTCGGGGCCTTTTAGCAATTACGGGATAGCGAATTAACCGTTGTTATTACGACCGCCTGCACGGCGACCGCCGCTCACCTGGCTGTGACGCTTCACGGCACGGCGAATCTGATTTGCCTTCATGCGGCGACGATCTTTCTCTACCGCCACTTTCGAGGTGGTTTCCGGCTCCAGTTCCACCAGCTCACGCAGATAGTTGGTCTGGGCGAGATCCAGTTCCGTCCAGCCGCCGCGCGGCAGACCTTTCGGCAACGGAATATCACCGTAGCGTACGCGAATCAGACGGCTTACCTGCACGCCAACGGCTTCCCACAGGCGACGCACTTCACGGTTGCGCCCTTCGGTCAGGGTGACGTTGTACCACTGGTTGATCCCTTCACCACCGCTGAACTTGATGGTCTTGAACGCTGCCGGACCGTCTTCCAGCTGCACGCCACGGCTTAGATCGCGCAGTTTAGCATCGTCAACCTGGCCAAAGACGCGCACCGCGTATTCACGTTCAACTTCACGGCTCGGATGCATCAGGCGGTTTGCCAGTTCACCATCGGTAGTGAACAGCAGCAGACCGCAGGTATTGACGTCCAGACGCCCTACCGCAATCCAACGAGCACCGCGCAGTTTCGGTAAGCGATCAAACACCGTAGGACGACCTTCCGGGTCGTTACGCGTGCACAGTTCACCTTCCGGCTTGTAATAGGCCAGAACGCGACAAATTTGTTCCGCCGACTCTTTCACTGAAATCAGGTGACCGTCGATACGAATTTTCAGGCCGGGAGTCACTTCAACGCGATCGCCCAGCGTGGCAATTTTGCCGTCTACGCTGACGCGACCTGCTGCAATGATGGATTCAATTTCACGGCGGGAGCCGTGGCCAGCGCGCGCCAGCACTTTCTGTAACTTTTCGCTCATAGAGCTTCCTTTAGCTGTCGCCTTCACAGGCGTCGAACAGGAGAATCAACGGCGCTTCTCAGCGCCATTTTAAGGCCGCGTAGTATACAGAGTTGCGTCCTTATAAGAAAGGTTTAACGTCTCCGACGCCTTCACGCAAGACAACCGGAGAATCATCGGTTAAATCAATCACCGTTGTGGGTTGCTGGCCCAGATAACCGCCATGAATAATCAGGTCCACCTGCTTTTCCAGTCGATCTTTAATTTCTTCCGGATCGGACTCGGTAAAATCACTGCCTGGCAGCATCAGCGAGGTAGAGAGCATCGGCTCGCCCAGCGTCTGCAACAGTTCGAGCGCGATCGGGTTCGACGGCACGCGCAGACCAATGGTCTTCCGTTTTTCCTGCAACAACCGACGCGGTACCTCTTTCGTCCCCTTAAGGATGAAGGTGTAGTTGCCCGGCGTGTTGTTCTTGATCAGGCGAAAAGCCACGTTGTCGACAAACGAATAGGTCGACAGTTCGGACAGATCGCGACACATCAGGGTGAAGTTATGTCCATCCGGCAACTGGCGAATACGGCAAATCCGTTCCATCGCGCCTTTGTCTTCAATTTTACAACCGAGCGCGTAGCCGGAGTCGGTTGGATACACAATCACCCCGCCCTTACGCACAATCTCAACCGCCTGGTTGATCAGGCGCTGCTGTGGGTTATCAGGATGAATATAAAAAAACTGGCTCATACTTCCCTCACTGTGGTGTTTTGTGGCTGCTCCCACGTCTGCCAGACGCCTTCAACGCCTGCCGGCAGCCAGAGCTTGCGACCCAACTCGATCCACGGGCAAGGTTGATGAAAATCAGATCCTTGCGATGCCCATAGCTGATGCTGGTGGGCGAGCGTAGCCAGTTGCGTGCGCTCATTCGGGGACTGTTGGCACTGCGCGACTTCCATCGCATCACCACGATGTTGCGCAAAATACGCCACCAGCCTTTTCAGCCATTTAGCGCTAAGATCATACCGCCCAGGATGGGCCAGTACCGCCTTACCGCCAGAATGATGAATGACATCAATAGCTTGTTCTATTGTACACCACTGTGGCGGAACGTATCCTGTTTTCCCGCGCGCGAGATACTTTTTAAACACATCGGCCATGGTGGTCGCTTTACCACACTCCACCAGATAACGGGCGAAATGGCCACGGGTCACCGCGCCGCCATCGGCCAGGCGCAATGCCCCTTCCCATGCGCCGGTGATGTGCGCTTTTTCCAGGCGGTCAGAGATGAGCCGCGCCCGCTGCTGTCGGCGTTCCGTCTGTTGCGCCAGAAACGCGCACATCGCCGGATTTTCAATATCAATGTTCAGACCCACAATATGGATTTCGTGGTTTTCCCAGACCGTGGAGATCTCAACGCCAGGGATCAAATTTAGCGCAAGGCCAGAACGTGAAATTTCTTCGCTTGCCGCGGGGATCGCGGCTGTGGTGTCATGGTCGGTAATCGCCAGCGTGCCTACACGCATCTCGACGGCGCGGTGGACTAGCGCTTCTGGCGTCAGCCGGCCATCGGATGACGTGGTGTGACTGTGCAGGTCATAAATCACTGCATAATTCGTGTCGCTCAAGGCGAACTCCCGTCTCTCAAAAATAGTCTTTCCTGCGCATCATAACGGTTCCGGCAAATTTACTGAAATCAGGTGTTGACAATAACCCATCGAACTAGTTAACTAGTACGAAAGTTCACAAGCAAAAGGGTATCGAAATGAAAGCAACGTTTGTTCTGCACGGTGGGTGGCGCACTTCCTGATTTCGGGCAGTGTATTTCGCGTGTAGATCGCCACCAGATACCCGGCCCGCCAACAGCGCGGGCTTTTTTTTGAACAAAATTAATGAGAATAACCATGCAGACATCAAAACCGACACTTGAACTCATTACCTGCGATGCCGCCTATCGCAAAAACCCGACGGAATTGTTCCACCAGGTTTGCGGCAATCGTTCGGCAACGCTGCTGCTGGAATCTGCGGATATCGACAGCAAAGACGACCTTAAAAGCCTGTTACTGGTGGATAGCGCGCTACGCATCACCGCTACCGGTGACACTGTCACTATTCAGGCCTTAACTGACAATGGCGCCGCATTGTTGGCATTGCTCGATGCCGCCCTGCCCGCAGGCGTTGAAAATGAACGCCAGGACGCAGGTCGCGTGCTGCGTTTCCCGCCAGTCAGCCCATTATTAGACGAAGATGCGCGTCTGTGCGCACTCTCGGTCTTTGACGCCTTCCGCCTGCTGCAGGGACTGGTGAACGTCCCGGCGCAAGAGCGCGAAGCGATGTTCTTTGGCGGTCTGTTTGCGTACGATCTGGTTGCCGGTTTTGAAGATTTACCGCAGCTTAAGGCTGGCAACCGCTGCCCGGATTACTGTTTCTATCTGGCGGAAACGCTTGTGGTGATCGACCACCAGAAACAAAGCTCCCGCATTCAGGCCAGCCTGTTCAGCGAGAATGAGGCGGAAAAACAGCGTCTCACCGCACGTCTGGCACGTCTGAGCCAGCAGTTGACCGAACCTGCGCCGCCGTTGCCGGTCGTTTCCGTGCCACAAATGCGCTGTGAATGTAATCAGAGCGATGAAGAATTTGGCGCAGTGGTTCGCTCAATGCAGAAAGCGATCCGCGCCGGGGAAATTTTTCAGGTGGTCCCGTCCCGCCGCTTCTCACTGCCCTGCCCGTCGCCGCTGGCGGCCTATTACGTGCTGAAGAAGAGCAACCCCAGCCCGTACATGTTCTTTATGCAGGACAACGATTTCACCTTGTTTGGTGCGTCGCCGGAAAGTTCACTGAAATACGATGCCACCAGCCGCCAGATTGAAATTTACCCGATTGCCGGTACGCGTCCTCGTGGTCGTCACGCCGACGGAACGTTAGATCGCGACCTCGACAGCCGCATTGAACTGGAGATGCGCACCGACCATAAAGAGCTTTCCGAGCATCTGATGCTGGTTGACCTGGCGCGTAACGATCTTGCCCGAATCTGTACGCCAGGCAGTCGGTACGTGGCAGACCTGACGAAAGTTGACCGTTATTCTCACGTTATGCACCTGGTCTCTCGCGTCGTCGGCGAATTACGCCACGATCTCGATGTCCTGCACGCCTACCGCGCCTGCATGAACATGGGCACGCTGAGCGGGGCACCGAAAGTGCGGGCAATGCAGTTGATTGCCGAAGCCGAGGGCCGTCGACGCGGCAGCTACGGCGGTGCAGTCGGTTACTTCACCGCGCATGGCGATCTGGATACCTGCATTGTGATTCGCTCCGCGCTGGTGGAAGACGGTATCGCCACCGTCCAGGCGGGCGCCGGTATTGTGCTCGATTCTGTTCCCCAGTCAGAAGCCGACGAAACCCGTAACAAAGCGCGCGCGGTCCTGCGTGCCATTGCCACCGCGCACCACGCACAGGAGACTTTCTGATGGCTGACATTCTGCTGCTCGACAACATCGACTCATTCACCTATAACCTGGCAGATCAGCTGCGTACCAACGGTCATAACGTGGTGATTTACCGTAACCATATTCCGGCTCAGACCCTGATTGAGCGTTTGGCCACCATGAAGAACCCGGTACTGGTGCTGTCTCCAGGCCCTGGCGTACCCAGTGAAGCAGGTTGCATGCCGGAACTGCTGACCCGTCTGCGCGGCAAGCTGCCAATTATCGGCATCTGCCTGGGCCATCAGGCGATTGTCGAAGCCTACGGCGGCTACGTCGGACAGGCAGGTGAGATCCTGCACGGTAAGGCATCCTGCATTGAACACGATGGACAGGCTATGTTTGCCGGTCTGACGAATCCGCTGCCGGTTGCCCGCTATCACTCTCTGATCGGTAGCAATATCCCCGCCGGCCTGACCATCAACGCCCATTTTAACGGCATGGTGATGGCGGTTCGTCATGATGCCGATCGCGTGTGCGGCTTACAGTTCCACCCGGAATCCATTCTGACCACCCAGGGTGCACGTCTGCTTGAGCAGACGCTGGCCTGGGCGCAGCAGAAGCTGGAGCCGACCAATACCTTGCAGCCGATCCTCGAAAGACTGTATCAGGCACAGACCCTGAGCCAGCAGGAAAGCCACCAGTTGTTCTCCGCCGTGGTACGCGGTGAACTGAAACCGGAACAGCTGGCTGCCGCGCTGGTCAGCATGAAGATTCGCGGCGAGCATCCGAATGAGATTGCCGGTGCGGCAACCGCCTTACTGGAAAACGCTGCGCCGTTCCCCCGCCCTGATTATCTGTTCGCCGATATCGTTGGCACCGGCGGCGACGGCAGTAACAGCATTAATATTTCTACCGCCAGTGCATTTGTCGCGGCGGCATGCGGCCTGAAGGTGGCAAAACACGGCAACCGCAGCGTTTCCAGTAAATCCGGCTCATCAGACCTGCTGGCCGCCTTCGGTATCAATCTCGATATGAATGCCGACCGATCGCGTCAGGCGCTGGACGAACTGGGCGTTTGCTTCCTGTTTGCCCCGAAATATCACACCGGATTCCGTCATGCGATGCCGGTACGCCAGCAGTTAAAGACCCGTACGCTGTTCAACGTACTGGGGCCGCTGATTAACCCGGCGCATCCGCCGCTGGCGCTGATTGGCGTTTATAGCCCTGAACTGGTTTTGCCGATTGCCGAAACCCTGCGCGTGCTGGGTTACCAGCGTGCCGCGGTCGTACACAGCGGCGGAATGGATGAAGTCTCTCTGCATGCGCCGACCATTGTGGCGGAGCTACATGACGGCGAGATCAAAAGCTATCAGCTGACGGCAGATGACTTTGGCCTGACCCCTTACCACCAGGAACAACTGGCAGGCGGTACGCCGGAAGAAAACCGTGACATTCTGACACGCTTACTACAAGGTAAAGGTGACGCCGCCCATGAGGCAGCCGTTGCCGCAAACGTCGCAATGTTAATGCGACTGCATGGTGAAGAAGATCTCAAGGCTAATGCGCAAACCGTTCTCGAGGTCTTGCACAGTGGTTCCGCTTATGACCGAGTCACCGCTCTGGCGGCAAGAGGGTAAATGATGCAAACCGTTTTAGCGAAAATCGTCGCAGACAAGGCGATTTGGGTGGAAGCCCGCAAACAGCAACAACCGTTGGCCAGTTTTCAAAACGATGTCCAGCCCAGCTCGCGTCACTTTTATGACGCCTTACAGGGCGCGCGTACGGCTTTTATTCTGGAGTGTAAGAAAGCCTCCCCGTCTAAAGGCGTGATCCGCGATGATTTCGACTCGGCGCGGATTGCCGGGGTGTATAAACATTACGCCTCCGCCATTTCCGTTCTGACGGATGAGAAGTACTTCCAGGGCAGTTTTGATTTCCTGCCGATCGTGAGCCGCATCGCGCCGCAGCCGATTTTGTGTAAGGACTTTATTATCGATCCTTACCAGATTTACCTTGCGCGCCACTATCAGGCCGACGCCTGCCTGCTGATGCTTTCGGTCCTCGACGACGAGCAGTATCGCCAGCTTTCTGCCGTGGCACACAGTCTCAAAATGGGCGTGCTGACAGAAGTCAGTAATGAAGACGAACTGGAGCGCGCCATTGCGCTTGACGCGAAAGTGGTCGGGATTAACAACCGCGACCTGCGCGACCTGTCGATTGACTTAAATCGGACGCGCCAACTGGCGCCGAAACTGGGCCAGGGTGTGACGGTGATTAGCGAATCGGGGATCAACACCTACGCTCAGGTTCGCGAGTTGAGCCATTTTGCTAATGGTTTCCTGATTGGTTCCGCACTCATGGCGCATGACGATCTTAACGCCGCCGTACGCCGTGTTCTGCTGGGCGAGAATAAGGTCTGTGGCCTGACGCGTCCGGAAGATGCCAAAGCCGCCTGCGAGTCTGGCGCGATCTATGGTGGACTGATTTTTGTCCCTTCATCACCTCGTTTTGTCAATATTGAACAGGCCCGCGAAGTGCAGTCCGCCGCCCCGCTACAGTATGTTGGCGTATTCCGTAATCACGACATCGCCGACGTCTGTGAAAAAGCAACACAGCTTTCACTGACAGCCGTACAGCTGCATGGCCGCGAAGATCAGGCGTATGTTGATGCACTACGCGCCGCGCTGCCTGAAAACGTACAGATCTGGAAAGCGCTGAGCGTCGGTGACACTCTCCCGGCCCGCGACTATCAGCATGTCGACAAATACGTGCTGGATAACGGCCAGGGCGGCAGCGGTCAGCGTTTTGACTGGTCGTTACTGCAAGGACAATCGCTGGATAACGTATTGCTGGCAGGCGGTCTTGGCGCGGATAACTGCGTTGAGGCGGCTAAAACCGGCTGTGCCGGTCTCGATTTTAATTCAGGTGTAGAGTCACAGCCGGGCATCAAAGATGCACGCCTTCTGGCCTCGGTATTTCAGACACTGCGCGCATATTAAGGAAAAGGACATGACAACATTACTCAATCCCTATTTTGGTGAATTCGGTGGCATGTATGTGCCGCAGATTCTGATGCCTGCTCTGCGTCAACTGGAAGACGCGTTTGTCAGTGCGCAAAAAGATCCCGAGTTTCAGGCCCAGTTTACCGACCTGTTGAAAAACTACGCAGGGCGTCCCACCGCGTTGACCAAATGTCAGAACATCACCGCCGGGACCAATACCACGCTGTACCTGAAACGTGAAGATCTGCTGCACGGCGGCGCGCATAAAACCAACCAGGTGTTAGGTCAGGCATTGCTGGCAAAACGCATGGGTAAAACCGAGATTATTGCGGAAACGGGCGCGGGCCAGCACGGGGTAGCTTCGGCGCTCGCCAGCGCCCTGCTCGGCCTGAAATGCCGTATCTACATGGGGGCGAAAGACGTTGAGCGCCAGTCACCAAACGTCTTCCGTATGCGTCTGATGGGTGCGGAAGTGATTCCGGTTCACAGCGGTTCAGCCACGCTGAAAGACGCCTGTAACGAGGCGCTGCGTGACTGGTCTGGTAGCTACGAAACCGCGCACTACATGCTCGGCACCGCTGCTGGCCCGCACCCGTTCCCGACCATCGTGCGTGAATTCCAGCGCATGATCGGTGAAGAAACCAAAGCGCAGATCCTCGAAAAAGAGGGTCGCCTGCCGGACGCGGTGATCGCCTGCGTGGGCGGCGGTTCCAACGCCATCGGGATGTTTGCCGATTTTATTAATGAGCCAAACGTTGGGCTGATTGGTGTAGAACCGGGTGGTCACGGGATTGAAACCGGTGAACACGGTGCGCCGTTGAAGCACGGTCGCGTCGGGATCTATTTTGGTATGAAAGCGCCAATGATGCAGACCGATGAGGGACAGATCGAGGAGTCCTACTCCGTCTCTGCGGGTCTGGATTTCCCGTCCGTCGGCCCACAGCATGCGTACCTGAACAGCATTGGTCGTGCCGACTACGTGTCGATCACCGATGATGAAGCGCTGGACGCCTTTAAAACGCTCTGTCTGCACGAGGGCATTATCCCGGCGCTCGAGTCGTCACACGCCCTGGCCCACGCGCTGAAAATGATGCGTGAGAATCCGGAGAAAGCGCAACTGCTGGTGGTTAACCTTTCCGGTCGTGGGGACAAAGACATTTTCACCGTACACGATATTCTGAAAGCGCGAGGGGAAATCTGATGGAACGCTATGAAAGTTTGTTTGCACAACTAAACGATCGCAAGGAAGGTGCCTTTGTTCCCTTCGTGACCCTCGGCGACCCTGGCGTTGAACAGTCGCTGAAGATTATCGATGCCCTGATTGAGGCAGGTGCAGATGCGCTGGAGTTAGGGATCCCTTTCTCCGATCCGCTCGCTGATGGCCCGACCATTCAGAGCGCCACGCTGCGCGCGTTTGCCGCTGGCGTCACGCCGACCCGTTGTTTTGAGATGCTGGCCGCCATTCGCGAAAAACATCCGACCATTCCCATTGGTCTGTTGATGTACGCGAATCTGGTATTCAGCAAAGGTATTGACGCGTTTTATGCCAAATGTGCCGAGGTCGGCGTGGATTCGGTTCTGGTCGCCGACGTGCCGGTGGAAGAGTCCGCGCCATTCCGTCAGGCGGCGCTGCGCCACAACGTTGCGCCGATTTTCATCTGCCCGCCCAATGCCGATGATGACCTGCTGCGCCAGATCGCCTCTTATGGCCGGGGTTATACTTATCTGCTGTCTCGCGCAGGGGTGACGGGCGCAGAAAACCGCGCTGCGCTGCCTTTGCATCATCTGGTAGAGAAACTGAAAGAGTACAACGCCGCGCCTGCTTTGCAGGGCTTTGGCATCTCGGCACCGGAGCAGGTGTCTGCCGCCATTGACGCCGGCGCCGCTGGCGCGATCTCCGGTTCCGCGATCGTCAAAATCATTGAGAAAAATGTCGAGCAGCCTGATCAGATGCTCGCAGAACTCAAATCATTCGTCAGCAGATTAAAAGCCGCTACCCGTCAGTAATACCCAAAGACCGCCAGTCTCGCGCTGGCGGTCCCATTATTTAGCCTGCTTCATTTTGTACATCTCGCCATCTGCATACTGAATGGCATCATCAATGCCCTCAGTCACTTCGGCTACGCCCCATGAGATGGAAAGCGGCACCTGCGTCTCCTTCACGAGAAACTGATACTCATTGATTTGCTGGGTGATACGTTCCGCGATGGCGACCGCATCGCTCGTTTTCGCCTTATACAGCACAATCACGAACTCATCTCCCCCGGTGCGAATCACCAGATCGTCACTGGTGCGGGTATTGGACAACATCCGGTTGGCAATAATCTGTAGCGCTCTGTCCCCGGCAACGTGTCCCCAGGTGTCGTTAATTGCTTTGAATTTATTGCAATCAACCAACACCACCGAACTGTCAGAGAGATCCCGCCGCTTGATGATGTCGAGAATTTTACGGTTGAAACAGCCCGTCAACGAGTCGATGTAGACTTTCAGATCGCTCTCATTTAGCCAGGATTTTAACCCCATCATGATCAGTACAAAGAAGAACGGTGCCATCAGGATCAGCAACCCCGCCTGGGTGTCATGCATCGCAAACCCACTGAGCGAGATAGCGTAGTGAATGACATATTTCTCAGAGAGCACTTTGAAGGCAATTTCCGGACGCTTTTTACATTCCCCCCACAGACAAAGCGACTGCTGATTCAAAGTATTCACCAGCGAAACGTTCAGCCCATGCGGCACCTGTCCATCAAAGGCGTCGCGTAATGCCTCCTGAAGTTCCGGCTTCGCATGATCGTAAACCAGATAGCCAAGGATATGGTCGGAAATCTCAGTACGCGAGAGGTCATAAATATAACTCACGACGCTAAAGGCTTTCTCATCCGTGATTTTATCGTTATAAAAATCAGTGGAGCTTAAGGCCTTCGTTTTGACACTCTTTTCCAACAGGCGGGTATAAAAATCGACGGGAGGTAAAAAGAAGTCGGAGATATTCTGCGCCATTTGCGACGTACGATAATTAAACGCTTTGGTGTCAGTCGGCGTAAACCAGTAAAAATAGCTCGCATCCTCGGCAATAACGTAGCGATGAGCATCGAAATTTCCGGGGTTAAGCGCATTCACCCTACCGCGAATAAACTCAGCGGCGGTATACATGCACAGTGCGTTCAACGTCGGTTCACGCGCCACCATCGCGCCCGATGCGGAGTGAATGCGTTTCCTGTCGGCGTTAATTCCCCAGACCCTTCCACGAGGGAGAAATAGTGACATGGCACCACACTGATCGGCGGCTTTGATCTGCCGGTAGCGCACGCCGGTCGCATCCGCGATCATTTCATTATCATTGAAGATATCAAGCATCCGCGTTTGCAGGCGGTTCATTCCTTCATTGACTGCTGCCAGTCGCTGCTCATAAATAATAAACAAGAAAAGTGATGTAAATAGCAGCGTGGTTAGCGCTGAAATAATAAGTGCCTGTCTGTTTCTTAAACTGTCCTGCACGATTTTCACTAAGGCACCCTGAGCATCAACACGCTGTTAACACTACGTTATTCGATTTTAAGAAGGCAGTACAGGTCTCACGGGAGAATCTCGCCCTTCTGTCAGACGACTTGTGAGTAGAACCGCCCCGCTACAAATAATTTTAGTCTACCTGCGCCGCTTTACGTGGTGCGCAAACACTCAGCGTTAGCCTGTCATCAGGCTGAAAGAGCGGTTTTGATGCCTGCGTCCTCTGGGTTGTAGCACAGATCTGCGACCAGGAATATTCTTAAAGAGACAGTCTTATGATTATTTACAATGTCAGCCCATCCACATAAATGTAAATTTACGTCAATTACATTAACAGTATTAATATAACCACACATTATGATACCATGAGTTATTAATAGAATAGTGAATTATAAGGCGTTAAGTCGCTCATTTCTAAAGGGCTACATTATTATTTTCTGATGGCTGCACCACATTATATTTCCCCCTCGTGACAAATCCGTAACAATTTGACTATCCCGGGATAGCGACTAATTTTAGAAAGGTACCGACACCGGTCACAAATTAACATTTATGTTTACCAACGAAACAGGAGAAATAACATGGCCGAACATCGTGGTGGTTCTGGAAATTTCGCCGAGAATCGTGAAAAAGCATCAGAAGCGGGCCGTAAAGGTGGCCAACATAGCGGCGGAAATTTTAAAAACGATCCGCAACGTGCTTCTGAAGCAGGTAAAAAAGGCGGCCAAAACAGCCGTGGCGGAAATAAATCCGACAAATCGTAGACATCCTTTTTTTTTATAATTTTTAAGATTTATCGTTTACGAACGCTGCGAGTCTTTCGACTCGCAGTATCATCCCAGGAGAATAGAGATGAATATTAAAACTGTTGAAGATGTTTTTATCCACCTGCTTTCAGACACCTACAGCGCAGAAAAACAATTGACTCGGGCGCTATCGAAATTAGCCAGAGCTGCCTCCAGTGAAAAATTAAGTCAGGCATTTCAGTCCCACCTTGAAGAGACCCAAGGGCAAATTGAACGTATTGATCAGATCGTTGAATCCGAAGCGGGTATTAAAGTAAAACGCATGAAGTGTGTGGCGATGGAAGGTCTGATCGAAGAGGCCAACGAGGTCATTGAGAGCACCGAGAAAAACGAAGTGCGTGACGCTGCGCTTATTGCCGCCGCACAGAAAGTTGAGCACTATGAGATTGCCAGCTACGGCACCCTTGCCACTCTCGCAGAACAACTGGGCTATCGTAAAGCAGTGAAACTGCTGAATGAAACCCTGGAAGAAGAGAAAGCAACCGATATTAAACTGACCGATTTAGCCATCGGCAACGTGAATAAGAAAGCGCAAAATAAATCCTGAATTATTTTTACCCTGGTTATTAAATATCCGCTTTTAATTAATTCATTCCCAGAGGACATTACAAATGAATGCTATCGAACATTATCATGACTGGCTTCGTGACGCCCATGCTATGGAAAAACAAGCCGAATCGATGCTGGAATCAATGGCGGGTCGTATCGATAACTATCCTGATCTACGCTCGAGAATTGAGCAACATATTAGCGAAACCAAACATCAAATTACGATTCTGGAAGAGATCCTCGACCGCAATAATATCTCACGTTCTGTCATTAAAGATTCGATGAGTAAAATGGCGGCGCTGGGACAATCCATTGGTGGTATTTTTCCATCTGATGAAATCGTAAAAGGTTCGATCAGCGGTTATGTTTTTGAACAATTCGAAATTGCCTGCTATACCTCCCTGCTTGCTGCGGCGCAAAAAGCAGGCGATACCGCCTCAATTCCGGCTATTGAATCTATTCTCAATGAAGAGAAACAAATGGCTGACTGGCTGATTAAGCATATTCCGCAAACGACGGAACAATTTTTACTGCGCTCGGAAACTGACGGCGTAGAAGCCAAAAAATAACAAATACATCAGGAGGCATAATGTTTCGACACGTTAAGCAACTTCAATATACGGTGCGAGTCAGCGAGCCTAACCCTGGTTTAGCGAATCTTTTGCTGGAGCAATTTGGCGGCCCACAGGGCGAACTGGCTGCGGCATGTCGTTACTTCACTCAGGGCCTGGGTGATGATGATGCTGGACGCAAAGAGATGCTGATGGACATTGCGACCGAAGAACTGAGTCACCTTGAAATCATCGGCTCCCTTGTCGGGATGCTGAATAAAGGGGCCAAAGGCGCATTGGCTGAGGGGACGGAAAATGAAGCAGAACTGTACCGATCCTTAACGGCAAATGGGAATGACAGCCATATCACCTCGCTGCTGTATGGCGGCGGTCCGGCCCTCACTAACTCCGCCGGTGTGCCCTGGACTGCGGCGTATATCGATACGATTGGCGAAGTGACAGCCGATTTACGCTCCAATATCGCGGCTGAAGCACGCGCTAAAATCATCTACGAACGCCTGATCAACGTAACGGACGATCCCGGTGTTAAGGATGCACTGGCATTTTTGATGACGCGCGAAGCGGCACACCAGCTCTCCTTTGAAAAGGCGCTCTACTCTATTCGTAATAATTTTCCGCCGGGCAAATTGCCGCCGGTCGAGCAATACTCGAATGTGTATTACAACATGTCGCAAGGCGACGATCCGCGTGGAAGCTGGAACAGCGATGACTATTTCGATTATGTTGCCGATCCGCAGCCTGCCGTGGATGGCGGAGATGGCCTGGCGACCGTCAAACTGACCAAAGAGCAACAGGCGATGGTCAAAGCCATGGCGAAAAGGACCCAGTCCGATCCGAACGCAGACCCATTAACCGGCGCTGAGCTGGGTGATGGCGAACCAAAGGACAAAGCATAAGCAGATATAGCGATAAAACCGTGTGTGTCATGTCCCTGTTGACCCCGTAAATACGGGGTCTTTTTTTAGGCCAATCAGAAACGGTAACCGGCAGAGAACATAAATACCCACGGGTCGAGGCGGATATCGTCGTGCTGCTTAACGCCGCCGAGTTTGTAGTCTGCGGTGGTATCGATATCCATGTACCAGACTGACATGTTAATCAGCCAGTCACGGTTGATCAGATAGTCCATACCGACCTGACCTGCTGCCCCCCAGGAGTCTTTAAGACTCAAATCGGAAACGCCGGTCTCTTCGCCATTCTTATTAACATCAGTATTAAAGAAGGTCGTGTAATTAAGACCAACCCCAACATAAGGACGCAGTTTGCTGCTGGAATCACCGAAATACCACTGCGCCATCAGGGTTGGCGGCAGGTGATGAACGGTGGCGATATCACCGGTCGCCTGCGTGCCTACTTTATGGCGGAATGGCGTTGCCGCCAGCAGTTCAACACCGATGTTATCGGTCGCCATATAAGTGAATGTCAAACCTAACTGCGTGTTGTTACTGACATTAAAGCCGCCTAAATGGCCTAACGTTCCATCCGCACCTTCCGTCGGTCTTACCGTCGCCGAACCGGCACGAATAAAGAACTCGCCAGCTTCATGCGCGTAAACGCTGCCAGAGAGAAGTGTACATACTGCCAACGCCGCCACTGTTAATTTTTTCATATCCGCTCCATCGTTATGGTTATAAATACGTTACAAATATACCTACATTGGAGTAATAAGTGATCTCTCCAGGGTCACATTCGACTATCAAATTCAATGTTTGTTGATCCAGATTAAAGTAGAAGTGGTATTGAAAATACAATTATTGGAATCAGATCAATTTTTAATATTTCCATGATGAATACATTTCTTGCGTTTTTTGCGTTTGTTAAAACTGACTCCCCGTAGATTTGTTGAGCAAATTACTCTGGCTTTACAAAGATATGCTTTTCCATACACCCCTTGATGCTGCCACTGCGCAGTTATCCAGGGTACAATTGCATGCTTAACAACACCTGCAGAACTCAAGGAGAGTGCATGTCTATCACGGCGAAATCTGTATACCGTGACACCGGGAATTTTTTCCGTAATCAATTTTTAACCATCCTGCTGATCTCGCTGCTGTGTGCGTTCATCACGGTGGTATTAGGGCATGCCTTCTCACCCAGCGATGCGCAGATTGCGCAACTGAGTGAAGGGGATCATCTTGAAGGAAGTGTAGGCTTGTTCGAACTGGTGCAAAACATGACGCCGGAGCAGCAGCAGATCCTGTTGCGCGCCTCGGCAGCGTCTACCTTTTCAGGACTGATTGGTAATGCCGTCCTGGCCGGTGGCGTTCTGCTGATGATTCAGTTAATTTCAGCCGGTCATCGCGTCAGCGCCCTGCGCGCGATCGGTGCCAGTGCGCCGATCCTGCCGCGTCTGTTCATCCTGATTTTACTGACGACCCTGCTGGTACAGCTCGGGATTATGCTGGTCGTGGTACCAGGCATCCTGTTGGCAATCCTGCTGGCGCTTGCGCCGATTATGCTGGTTCAGGATAAAATGGGTGTATTCGCCGCAATGCGCAACAGTATGCGTCTGGCGTGGTCTAATATGCGACTGGTCGCCCCGGCTGTGATGGGCTGGCTGCTGGCAAAAACGCTACTGTTGCTGTTTGCCTCCAGCTTTGCTGCGCTTGACCCTAACGTTGGCGCCGTTATCGCGAATACGTTGAGCAATCTGATCTCCGCCATATTGCTCATCTACCTGTTCCGTCTGTATATGTTGATTCGCCAATAACCCTGTCTGCGTCGCCGGCAGTAATGCCCGACGCGTTTGATTACGGAATCGAAGAATGAAGCAGTTTCTTGATTTTTTACCGCTGGTTGTCTTCTTTGTTTTTTACAAAGTGTACGACATCTATGCGGCCACCTCGGCGCTCATTGTCGCAACGGCTATCGTGCTCATCTACAGCTGGGTTCGCTATCGCAAAGTTGAAAAAATGGCGCTGATCACCTTTGTTCTGGTGGCCGTGTTCGGCGGACTAACCCTCTTCTTCCATAACGATGAATTTATTAAATGGAAGGTGACGGTGATTTACGGCCTGTTTGCCGGTGCGCTTCTGGTAAGCCAGTGGATCATGAAAAAGCCGCTGATCCAGCGCATGCTGGGTAAAGAACTGACGCTACCACAGCCGGTCTGGTCTAAGCTCAACCTCGCGTGGGCCATCTTCTTTATTCTGTGTGGGCTTGCCAATATCTACATCGCCTTCTGGCTACCGCAAAATATCTGGGTGAACTTTAAGGTATTCGGCCTCACCGCCTTGACGCTGATCTTTACCCTGTTGAGTGGTGTTTATATCTATCGCCATCTCCCGCAAGAAGACAAATCGTAAATGCTCATCCAACCAGGCCCATGGGCCTGGTTTTGCTTTCTGCACAATCCCTGCCGTACTCGCCCTAAATTGCCTGAATGGTGAAGATATTATGGAGATTGCCTTCACAACATTGAAATGAGAATAATTATCATTGATATTCCGTATCGAATTTTTACAATTGGGATGTCAGTTGATGAATACGATAACTAAAATTTCTCCACGCCCTCTGGCGCTTTTGATTGCCACAGCATTAAGCGGAAATGCATTCGCCGCAGACGACGTTCTGAACGACGGTGAAACGATGGTCGTCCAGGCCACCGCCGAAGAAGCTCTCAAGCAACAACCCGGTGTTTCTATTATCACCGCCAAAGACATTGAAAAATCCCCACCGGTCAACGACCTCTCCGATATTATTCGCACCATGCCCGGTGTGAACCTGACGGGCAACAGCGCCAGCGGCAGTCGGGGAAATAACCGTCAGATTGATATTCGCGGCATGGGTCCGGAAAACACGCTGATCCTGATTGACGGCGTACCGGTCACCTCGCGAAACTCGGTGCGCTATAGCTGGCGCGGGGAGCGTGATACCCGTGGTGACACAAACTGGGTACCGGCAGAGATGGTCGAGCGTATTGAGGTGCTGCGCGGCCCGGCAGCGGCACGTTACGGTTCCGGCGCGGCGGGTGGCGTCGTAAATATCATCACTAAACGGCCAACGAACGACTGGCATGGCTCGCTGTCTCTTTATACCAACCAGCCCGAGAACAGCAAAGAAGGTGCCACCAGGCGAGCGAACGTCAATCTGAGCGGCCCGCTCATTGACGATGTTCTCACCATGCGTTTGTATGGCAACATCAACAAAACTGACGCCGATGCGGCGGATATCAATACCCGGCAAAATGGATCCTATGCCGCAGGGCACGAAGGGGTGCGCAATAAAGACATCAACGCCCTGCTCTCCTGGAAACTGACGCCACAGCAAATTGTCGATTTTGACTACAGCTACAGTCGTCAGGGCAATATCTATGCCGGGGATACCCAGTATAGCAACGCCAACGTCAGTCCTGACGGGCTGGTCAGTACCCTTTACGGCGATGAAACCAACCGGATGTATCGTCAGTCGTGGGGGCTGACGCATAACGGCATCTGGGACTGGGGACAGTCTACATTCGGCGTCTACTACGAAAAAACCAACAATACCCGGATGCAGGAAGGCTCGACCGGTAAAGTGGAAGGGATGATCAATAACACCGAATACGCCACCAGCCGCCTGGAATCTTATCGTTCTTCCGGAGAACTCAACATCCCTGTCTTCTGGCTGGTTGATCAAACCCTGACGCTGGGTGCGGAGTGGAACCGTGACGAACTCAACGATCCGGCGTCTATGCAGGCCACCAGCGCATCCGGCGTGCAGATTGGCAATGTCTCCGGTGACGCCTCCAGTCGCAGCACCCAAAATAGCGCCACGCTCACCGGTATCTATCTGGAAGATAATATCGAAGCGCGGCCTGGCACGGATATTATTCCGGGGATCCGTTTTGACTATCACGACGAATTTGGCAGCAACTGGAGCCCCAGTCTGAATATGTCGCAGGAACTGGGCGATCTGTTTAAGCTGAAAGCCGGGATTGCGCGCGTCTTTAAAGCGCCAAACCTGTATCAGTCCAGCGAGGGATATTTGCTCTCCACGCGCGGCAACGGGTGTCCGAATACTATCGCCACCGGCAGTTGTTATCTGCTGGGTAATCCGGATCTGGACCCGGAAATCAGTATTAACAAAGAGATCGGCCTGGAATTTAATTACGCTGGGTGGGATGCGGGAATCACCTGGTTCCGTAATGACTATAAGAATAAAATCGTCGCCGGGACCGATATTATCGGTTACGCCTCCAACGGAAATAACATCCTGCAATGGGAAAATGGTGGCAAAGCGATTGTCGAAGGTCTGGAAGGTAACGTGGTGATCCCGCTGGTGCCGGAAACGTTAAGCTGGCGCACAAACGCGACGTATATGATCAAATCAGAGAACAAGGACACCGGTAACCCGCTCTCCGTGATCCCGAAATACACCATTAATACCCTGCTCGACTGGCAGGTGAACGACAAGCTTTCCACGCAGCTACAGTGGACGCAGTACGGTCGACAAAAACCGCGCGAGTATGCTGAAACGCGCAACGAAACGGGTGCCATGTCGGATAAGGAGATGGGTGCCTACGCGGTTGTCGGACTTGGCGCTAATTACCAGATGACGAAAAACCTGCGCCTGAATGCCGGGATCAGTAACCTCTTCGACAAGCGGATCTATCGTGAAAACGATGGCGCCTCAACCTACAACGAACCCGGACGCGCTTACTATGCGGGCGTAACGATGTCATTCTAATCACCCAAACGCCCGTCTCGCGGGCGTTTCCCCTCTGTTCTCCATGCTAAAATCATAGTAGCATCGCGCCTGAAATTTTTTTCTACAGTCGGTTTTACAATGACAACAACAACTCACGCCCCGCAGGGCGAACTGGTTTTACGCACACTGGCTATGCCTGCCGATACCAATGCCAACGGTGATATTTTTGGCGGCTGGCTGATGTCGCAGATGGATATTGGCGGTGCTATTCAGGCCAAAGAGATTGCCCATGGTCGCGTGGTGACCGTCCGTGTGGAAGGAATGAGCTTTCTGCGTCCGGTTGCCGTCGGCGATGTGGTATGTTGCTACGCCCGTTGTGTGAAGCGCGGAACCACTTCCGTCAGCATCAATATTGAAGTCTGGGTCAAGAAAGTGGCGTCAGAGCCAATTGGCCAGCGCTACAAAGCGACAGAGGCACTGTTTATCTACGTCGCGGTAGATCCAGACGGTAAACCCCGCCCGCTACCGGTAGAATAAATACAAAAAAGCCTCCATTACGGAGGCTTTTACGTTATCACCAGATGATCATTCGATTTGCGTGGTGCCGTTCAGACGGAAGACGATATTCACGACCAGCCCTGAACCCGGTTTACCGGCTTCATAGCGCCATCTGCGCATCGCATTCTTCACTTCACGTTCAAACATGTTAGCCGGTTGCGCTGACACGATTTGTACGTTGTCCACCCGGCCATCGGACGTAACATCAAACTTCACTTTTACCCGCCCCTCAATGCGTAATGCCTGAGCGCGCGCAGGATACTGCGGCTGGTTACGCGTTAACGCACGTGGACCTGCCGGAACGCTCACTGTCGGCTTGCTGGTTGCCGGCGCAGTGCTGGTGGCCGGACGCGAAGGCGCGGTATTCTCAAACGGCGACGCCGGACGCGGCTCGGCAGGTTTGACATCACGCTTCGGCTGCTCCTGTACCTTTTTCACCGGTTTCGGTTTGGGCTTAGGTTTAGGCTTCGGTTTCTCGATAACAACCGGCACCTCTTTGGGCGGTTCGGGAATCGGTTCCGGCTCAGGTTCAGGCTCGACAACCGGTTCCGGCGGCGGCTGGACAGCCTGCGGCGGTTCCAGGTCGGCTGGCGAAACCATCGTTACGGAGATGGGCTGCGCAGGGGCAGGCAATTCAATAACCTGATGTACCGAGGTATACAAGAGTCCCGCCACTAAAGCGCCATGAATGCCGACAGAAAGTAGCGTCGGCCAGGGAAAGCGACGAGGTAAATCAAGGGTCATTGAAGTCATAATCGTTTCAGTTGAAAAACCAGGCCCCAATTTTAAATGCAAATAGCAATCATATTCAATAAGCCATCGCCATAAGCGCCATTTTTCTCCTAAAAATTCCCTGACAATTGTACGGCCTTAACAAGGCTGTCATCTTTGCGTTGCAGTAAAGAGGCCTTTCAAATAACGTATTTAGCACTTTTACCGAACAAGGAGCCCTATCCGTGCTTTATGTCATCTACGCGCAAGATAACCCGAATTCACTTGAAAAGCGTCTTTCCGTCCGCCCCGCGCATCTGGCACGACTACAGTTGCTTCACGACGAAGGACGTCTCCTGACTGCAGGCCCCATGCCAGCGGTAGATAGTAACGATCCCGGTGCGGCAGGTTTTACCGGCTCCACGGTGATTGCTGAATTTGACTCACTGGAAGAGGCGCAATCCTGGGCCGAGGCTGACCCGTATGTTGCCGCCGGGGTTTACGCGCAGGTTTCAGTGAAACCCTTTAAGAAGACGTTCTGAAAGACGTGTTCATTGGGCACCGCATGCGGTGCCCTGTTCACTCAGAGGCTATGGATCGCAAACAGCAGCGAATTACGTTGCTGATTCAGGACACATTTTCTGATTGAGTGGATCCGCATATTCCGACGCGACTGTCCTTCAAGCCAACGCGCTTTACGGCGACTGGCCTGACGCAGCATCCGCCAGCGTCCCACTTCCGTTCTACTCCGCTTCATGATACCTACTCTTACAGTGCAAGAATGGGCATTATACCCCCCACAGACAGGCAGGCTAGCGCTTTTGCCGTGTTTTTATTTGCCAGATTTATCATGACGCGTAAACTCATAACAATACGCTTTCAAAAGGATTTTTAATCTATGACAACCTTCTACACGGTGGTGAGTTGGCTGGTCATTCTGGGCTACTGGGTGCTCATTGCCGGTGTAACATTACGTATTTTAATGAAACGTCGCGCGGTTCCTTCTGCGATGGCCTGGCTGCTGATCATTTATATTCTGCCGTTGGTCGGAATTATTGCTTATTTATCCTTCGGGGAACTGCATCTGGGCAAGCGTCGGGCAGAACGCGCTCGCGCAATGTGGCCATCCACCGCAAAGTGGCTGAACGATCTTAAAGCCTGCAAACATATCTTTGCCGAAGAGAACAGCAGCGTCGCCGCTTCGCTGTTCAAACTCTGTGAGCGTCGCCAGGGCATCGCGGGGGTTAAAGGCAACCAACTCCAGTTGCTCACCGATTCTGACGATGTGATGCAGGCGCTGATCCGCGATATTCAGTTGGCACGACATAACATCGAAATGGTGTTCTATATCTGGCAACCTGGCGGTATGGCGGATCAGGTGGCGGAATCCCTGATGGCTGCCGCACGACGCGGGATCCATTGCCGACTCATGCTGGACTCTGCCGGTAGCGTCGCTTTCTTCCGCAGCCCCTGGGCGGCGATGATGCGCAACGCCGGTATCGAAGTGGTCGAAGCGCTGAAGGTTAACCTGTTCCGTGTGTTCCTGCGCCGCATGGACCTGCGTCAGCACCGCAAGATGGTGATGATTGATAACTATATTGCTTATACCGGCAGCATGAATATGGTGGATCCGCGCTTTTTCAAACAGGATGCGGGCGTCGGTCAGTGGGTGGATCTGATGGCGCGAATGGAAGGTCCGGTGGCAACCGCAATGGGCATCGTCTATTCCTGCGACTGGGAGATTGAAACCGGCAAACGCATTCTGCCTCCGCCGCCGGACGTCAACATAATGCCGTTCGAAGAGGCCAGCGGACACACAATTCATACCATCGCTTCCGGCCCAGGCTTTCCGGAAGATCTGATACACCAGGCGCTGCTGACGGCGGCTTACTCGGCGCGTGAGTATTTAATTATGACCACCCCCTACTTCGTGCCGAGCGACGATTTGCTGCATGCCATCTGTACAGCGGCGCAGCGCGGTGTGGACGTCAGTATTATTCTGCCACGCAAGAACGATTCACTCCTGGTTGGCTGGGCCAGCCGCGCCTTCTTTACCGAGCTGTTGGCGGCCGGGGTGAAAATTTATCAGTTCGAAGGCGGTCTGTTGCATACCAAGAGCGTACTGGTCGATGGTGAACTCAGTCTGGTCGGGACCGTGAATCTGGATATGCGCAGTCTGTGGCTGAATTTTGAGATCACGCTGGTGATTGATGACGTCGGATTCGGCGGCGATCTGGCGGCTGTGCAGGACGATTATATCTCCCGTTCTCGCCTGCTGGACGCGAATTTGTGGCTAAAACGCCCGCTCTGGCAGCGGATCACCGAGCGACTGTTTTACTTCTTCAGTCCGTTGCTGTAAAACGTGCCCAAGAGACGGTAAACAGGTAGTCACTATGGATATGGATCTGAACAATCGCCTGACTGAAGACGAAACGCTTGAGCAGGCTTACGATATTTTTCTCGAACTGGCGGCCGATAACCTCGACCCGGCGGACATTATTCTGTTCAACCTGCAGTTTGAGGAGCGCGGCGGCGCGGAGTTATTTGACCCGTCAGAAGACTGGCAGGATCACGTGGATTATGACCTGAACCCGGACTTCTTTGCCGAAGTGGTGATTGGTCTGGCAGACAGTGAAGACGGCGAGATCAACGATATTTTTGCCCGCGTGTTGCTGTGTCGCGAAAAAAATCACAAGCTCTGCCATATTCTCTGGCGCGAATAATCAAAGACAAGAGCCGCAATCGCGGCTCTTTTTATTTAGTCCGGCAATTTACTGCCGCAGTGGTTACAAAATTTCGCGCTATGTTCATGCTGGCTCTGCTGGCACTGTGGGCATTGGCGCTGTTGATTCCGCTTTTGAAACGCCATGCTCATATGCGTGGTGATCAACCCAGTAGGAATGGCAATCACTGAATAGCCAATCAAAATCAGGACTGATGCCACAATCCGCCCCAATGGCGTATGTGGCGAAATATCGCCATACCCAACCGTCGTGACGGTCACAATCGCCCAGTAGACCGACGCATTCAGCGTGGTGAATCCATATTCCGGTCCTTCGATGAGATACATCAGCGTGCCGAAAATAATCATCAAAATGCCGATAAACGAATAAAACAGAATCAGTTGATGCCGGGCACTCATAATCGCCCGCCAGAATACCCGTAATGAAGGCATAAAACGCAACAGCTTAAGGATCCGCAGGATACGAATGGCCCGCATAGCCCGCCAGGCAAAAACGTAATTGAGGCTGATTTCCGGCCACAGCCACATCACATACAACGGCAGAATAGTCGCTAAATCAATTAAGCCCCAGAAGCTGAAGACATATTTCGCCGGATTCGGCCAGCTCACTAAACGCAGCAAATATTCCAGCGTAAAGACCAGCGTGATGATGAGTTCAAGCCAGACAAAAATATGCCACTCATCAAGCGTCAGGTGATATTGCGTGCCAAGGCCCGATTCAATAAAAATAACCAGCACGCTCAACAGCGCGAACAGAGCACATAACCCCTCGCCCCGTCGCCCTGAGCGGGTGTTCAGATCGAACAAGCGGTGATAAATCTGCCTGCGAAGCGATGACAAGGAAAACGACACGATAACCTCTGCGAAAAGAAGGGCTGACAGTTTGTCAGCCCTTGCGATTATAGCGGGTCTACTTTAAGGCAGGAAACCGCATGCCGGAAACTGCCTTCCAGTACCGGACGCGTTTTCGCACACTCCGGGCCGGCTATCGGACAACGGGTACGGAATACACAGCCTGACGGCGGGTTAATCGGTGACGGCAATTCCCCTTCCAGTAGCTGAATCGTCTTGTTCTTTTCCAGATCGGGATCGGGAATCGGTACCGCCGACATCAGCGCTTTAGTGTAGGGATGCAGTGGGTTGTGATAGACCTCGTCATAGGTCCCCAGTTCCACGGCATGACCCAGATACATCACCAGCACGCGATCAGAGATATGTTTTACGACCGCCAGGTCATGGGCGATGAAGATCAGCGACAGCCCCATTTCCCGCTGAAGCTGCTGCAAGAGGTTGACGACCTGCGCCTGAATTGACACGTCCAACGCGGAGACCGGCTCATCGCAGATGATCAGCTTCGGCTCCAGAATCAACGCCCGGGCAATCCCGATACGCTGGCACTGACCGCCCGAAAACTCATGCGGATAGCGGTTAATCAGGTTTGGCAGTAAGCCCACCTTCATCATCATCGCTTTCACCCGATCGCGCACTTCCTGACGCGGTAATTTCGGATGATAGGTCCGCAGCGGTTCAGCGATGATTTCACCAATGGTCATGCGAGGGTTCAGCGATGCCAGCGGATCCTGGAAAATCATCTGAATATCACTGCGAACGTCCCGCCATTCATCGGGGTTCATCCCCAGCAGGTCTTTACCCAACCATGCCACCCGACCATCGGTCGCTTTTACCAGCCCGATAATGGCCCGGGCAAAGGTCGACTTCCCGCAGCCGGATTCGCCAACGACCCCCAGCGTCTCTCCTTCATACAGCCGCAGCGTCACGCCATCGACTGCCTTCAGCGTTTTTGAGGGCTGCCAGAACCACTGCTTGCCATCTTTAATGTCGAAATGCACCTTCAGATCGGCGATTTCCAGGAGGACTTTACGTTTTTCATCTACAGCGTTCATGCCAGATCCTCCACCGGTTTAAAGCAGGCGCGCAGGCGACCTGGACTGAACTCCTCCAGCGGCGGAGTGGTGCTACAAATCTCCATCGCATGCGGACAGCGCGGCTGGAACGGACAGCCTTTCGGCAGACGCAGTAAGTTGGGCGGGTTCCCCGGAATCGTCAGCATCTCGTCACCTTCGCCATCCAGACGCGGCACCGCATTGAGAAGACCTATCGAATAAGGATGAACGGG
Source organism: Citrobacter sp. CtB7.12 (assembly GCF_001297795.1). Classification (NCBI taxonomy): domain Bacteria; kingdom Pseudomonadati; phylum Pseudomonadota; class Gammaproteobacteria; order Enterobacterales; family Enterobacteriaceae; genus Citrobacter; species Citrobacter sp. CtB7.12. The sequence goes on from NZ_LIFT01000003.1 coordinate 196,706, forward strand.
CTGATAAAAGACATCGCGGGCATTACCGTATTCCATCGTCCGACCGGCATACATCACCAGCACTTTATCGCAAATCCCGGCCACCACCCCAAGATCGTGGGTAATCATGATGATGGCGGTGTTGAATTCACGCTTCAGTTCATTGAGAAGCGTCATGATTTGCGCCTGCACGGTAACATCCAGGGCGGTCGTCGGTTCGTCGGCAATCAGTAACTTCGGCCGGCACAGCAGCGCCATTGCGATCATCACGCGCTGACGCATACCGCCGGAAAATTCATGCGGGAACATTTTCATCCGCTTACGCGCTTCCGGCATTTTGACCGCATCCAGCATTCTGACCGACTCTTCAAACGCCTCCGCTTTGCTCATGCTTTTATGCAGCATCAGCACTTCCATCAGTTGCTCCCCGACACGCATGTAGGGATTCAGCGAGGTCATCGGGTCCTGAAAAATCATCGAGATTTGCTCGGCGCGCAGCTTATTCAGTTCGTGCTCCGGCAGATTGAGGATCTCGCGGCCGCTAAACGTCGCCGAACCGCCTATCCGACCATTCGCGGCCAGCAGCCCCATCAACGCAAACGCGGTCTGTGATTTACCTGAACCAGACTCACCGACGATGCCGAGGGTTTCTCCGGCGCGCAGCGTAAAGTTCAAATCATTCACCGCGGTGACATCACCGTCCGGGGTACTGAACGTCACACGAAGATCTTTTACGTCCAGCAGTGCGTTAGCCCTTTGCTGCGCGAACGGCACGCCTGCAGTTTCAATTACGCTCATGGCTGCACTCCTTAACGGTCTTTCGGGTCGAGGGCATCACGCAAGCCATCGCCAATAAAGTTAAAACAGAACAACGTCACCACCAGAAAAGCGGCCGGGAACAGCAGTAGCCACGGCGACACTTCCATCGAGTTGGCGCCATCGCTCAGCAACGCGCCCCAACTGCTCAGCGGCTCCTGTGTCCCCAGCCCCAGGAAGCTGAGGAACGATTCGAACAGGATCATGCTTGGCACCAGTAAGGATGCGTACACCACCACCACGCCCAGCACGTTAGGCACAATATGACGCAGGACGATGTTACCGGTCGACACGCCGCCCACCTGCGCGGCTTCAATAAATTCTTTCCGCTTCAGGCTCAGGGTTTGCCCGCGCACAATACGCGCCATATCCAGCCAGGAAACCATCCCGATCGCCACAAAAATCAGCAGAATATTTTGCCCGAAGAAGGTGACCAGCAGGATAACGAAGAACATAAACGGGAAGGAGTTGAGGATTTCCAGCAGGCGCATCATCACCGAGTCGATTTTGCCGCCCAGATAGCCTGAAAGCGAGCCGTACAGCGTCCCCACGACCACCGCAACGAGCGCGGCCGCGATGCCGACCATCAGCGAGATCCGCCCGCCAATCGCCACGCGCACCAGCAGGTCGCGTCCAGAGGAGTCGGTACCAAAATAGTGACCAGACTCGCTATCCGGCGCGCTGGACATCATGCCCCAGTCGGTATCGAAGTAGGTGAACTGCGACAGCATCGGTGCCAGCGTCACGAACAGCGCAATCATCACCAACACGATCAGACTGGCAACCGCAGCGCGGTTATGCATAAAACGACGGCGAGCATCCTGCCACAGGCTGCGCCCCTCGACCTCCAGCTTCTCACTGAAATTCTCCAGCGCTTCGCTGTTTTTCTTACCTAACATCATCGCGAGCTCCAGTATCAGTATCGAATTTTCGGGTCGATGACGGCATAGAGCACGTCAACAATCGCATTAAAGACAATGGTCAATGTCCCCACGAGGATCGTCAGACTGAGAACCAGCGAGTAATCGCGGTTCAGCGCGCCGTTAACAAACAGCTGACCAATCCCCGGCAAACCATAGATTGTCTCAATGACCATTGAACCTGTGATAATCCCGACAAATGCCGGTCCCATATAGGAGAGCACCGGGAGTAACGCCGGTTTCAACGCATGGCGGAAAATAATACGGCGCATCGGCAGCCCTTTCGCTCGCGCGGTGCGAATGAAGTTTGAGTGCAGCACTTCAATCATTGAGCCACGGGTGATACGCGCAATACTGGCAATATAGGCCAGTGATAACGCCACCATCGGCAGGATCATAAATTTCAGCGCCCCGCCATTCCAGCCGCCACCCGGCAGCCATTTGAGGGTGATCGCAAATATCATGACCAGCAGAGGCGCGACCACAAAGCTCGGTATGACCACCCCGGTCATCGCCACCCCCATGACCGCATAGTCCCATCGCGTGTTTTGCTTCAACGCGGCAATTACGCCAGCGCTCACCCCGAGGATCACGGCCAGAAAAAAGGCGGCAAGGCCCAGTTTCGCCGATACCGGAAAACTCGAAGCGACCAGGTCGTTAACCGTATAATCTTTGTATTTAAAAGAAGGACCGAAATCACCGTGCGCCAGTTGCTTCAGATAGCTGAAATACTGGGTCATGATAGGGTCGTTAAGATGGTATTTCGCTTCAATGTTTGCCAGAACTTCTGCCGGCAGCGCGCGTTCGCCGGTGAAGGGGCTTCCCGGCGCAAGACGCATCATAAAGAACGAAATGGTAATAAGAATAAACAGCGTCGGAATTGCTTCCAGACAGCGGCGTAGAATAAATTTCAACATTGCCCGTACCTTCTGGCGTGTGCCTTTACACCTCTTCACGCAGAACCGCTAATGAGAGGTGTTGAGAGTCGACGAAAAAAGACACTGTGGGGCAACGTCTGCTGCCCCACCCTTTGCCATTAATGCTTGATAATATACAAATCTTTGACGTGGATATTATCCATCGGGTCTTTACCGGTATAACCACCCACCCACGGTTTCACCAGACGGGCGTTGACGTAGTAGAACACCGGCACAATCGCAGAATCTTTATCAAGCTGCTGCTCGGCTTTGCCGTAAAGCTCAGTACGCTGCTCTTCATTCGTTGCTTTCAGCGCATCGGCAAGGATCTTGTCAAACGCCGGGCTCTTATAATGCGTCGTGTTGTTTGAGCTGTCAGACAACACCATGTTCAGGAAGGAAGTCGGTTCGTTGTAATCCGCACACCAGGCCGCACGAGAAACATCATAGTTGCCCTGATGACGCGTATCGAGGAAGGTTTTCCATTCCTGGTTTTCCAGCTTGACGTTCACACCTAAGTTTTTCTTCCAGATGGACGCCGCGGCGATAGCCAGTTTCTTGTGCAGATCGGACGTGTTATACAGCAGGTTGAAGGTCAACGGTTTATCAGCGGTATATCCGGCTTCGGCCAGTAATTTTTTCGCTTCTTCGTTACGTTTTTCCTGCGTCCAGCCAAACCATTCTGGTTCAGCCAGTTTTGCGCCGTCAGTATACGGAGGCGTGAAGCTGTATGCCGGCAGGTCGCCCTGGTTTTTCACTTTATTAACGATAATATCGCGGTCCAGCGCCAGCTTAAGCGCGGTACGCACGCGGACATCCGTAAACGGTGCTTTCTGGTTATTGATTTCGTAATAGTAGGTGCACAGATACGGGTCAACGTGAACTTCGTTCGGGATCTCTTTTTTCAGTTTCTGGAACAGTTCAATCGGCATGTTGTTATAGGTCATGTCGATTTCACCACTGCGGTAACGGTTAACGTCTGTCACCTCTGATGCGATCGGCAGGTACGTCACCTGATTAATGACCGTTTTGGCGTTGTCCCAGTAATTAGGATTGCGCTCGAGCACGATATGCTCGTTAACCACCCAGTCTTTCAGCTTATACGCACCGTTGGTGATGATATTGGCTGGCTGAGTCCACTTCTCACCGTATTTTTCAACGGCGGCTTTAGGAACCGGGGAAACGGATGAGTGCACCAGCAGTTTGTAGAAATAAGGTACAGGCTCGCTGAGGGTCACTTCAAAGGTATTATCATCAATGGCTTTAACGCCAAGATCGGTTGGCGGTTTCTTGCCGGCAACGATGTCATCAATATTGACAATATGACCATACTGCAGATAACTGGCGTACGGGGATGCGGTATTCGGATTCGCCAGACGTTGCCAGCTGTAAACAAAATCGTGGGCCGTCACCGGTGAGCCATCGGACCATTTTGCATCTTTGCGCAGATGGAATGTCCAGACTTTAAAATCTTTATTTTCCCATTTCTCAGCCACGCCCGGAGACGGTTTACCGTCGACGTCACTGATGATTAAGCCTTCAAACAGATCGCGGCTGATATTGGATTCCGGCACCCCTTCGATTTTATGCGGATCGAGAGACTGAACTTCCGAACCATTATTTCGCACCAGCGTCTGCTTTTCCGCCAGTTGCACACCTGCGGGGACGACGGCAGCTGTCGCGACATTTCCGGCGATGAGCGCAGTTAAAATTCCTGCCGCCACTAAACTTTTCTTCGTGTTGGTCATTGTGTTTGTACTCCCTCATTATAATTACTGGTTTTATCACCAGCCTGTTAATCCCGTCAGGGATCTCTGATCAGCTTCGGAGACTTTCAGCTGCCAGGTCGTTTACTGCCTGCTATCACCGACTTTATTTATTCTGGCGATTCGTTTGATCACCTTACGTCGATTCGTTATGCACCTCCCCTGTCAGGGGGCGCATGAATAGTGGCCAGACTGCTTAGTTGATATTTATTCTCATCAACAAGCAATCCGCTGCAATATGAACTGTCGGAAAGTAACAAAAGCATTTATTAACCGCCAATACAATTTACAGATTTGTTAAGCAATTCTCTTTTAGAGAAAAAATTGCGTTCCGGCGGAACGTTCCGAAACAAGCAAAATAACAACAATCGCTTAGCAATCAATCAATTATTGATACCCCATTCGTCTGAGACCCTTGATCTCTGCAAAAGGCGTATAAATATACAAAAATTTAACAATTGGTTATTTTTTAGCACATTCATCTGCGAGTTCATTGAATTAACTAATATCATCTCAATTATCCTTCAGCAAGCCCCGGATTGTGATGTGAGCAAAATAACAATGCAGAGCCTCGCAAAGGGATTAAAAAGACTGTTAAATCAAGGGACTTAATACCGACAGAGGCATCAGTGATTCCCGGTAGGCGGGACTGAAAGTAAGAAAGGTGACGAGACGGGATGATAAAAAAGACGGAGCCGTGAACAGCTCCGTGGGATATTTCATCTGAAAGCGAATTAGCTTAAAAGTCCTGGAAATATGGCCTTAATACCGGTGACAATAAACTCGATGCCCAGCGCCATTAAGAGTAGCCCCATAATTCGGGTAATCACGTTAATACCCGTTTGGCCCAGAACACGCACCAACCACGGTGCCATGCGGAAGAGTCCCCAACAGCACAGGGCAAAAAGCGCAATCGCCACAAAGAAGCCAAGCAGGTACATCACACTGTGATAACGCGTTCCCCACACAATGGTTGAACTGATCGCGCCGGGGCCTGCCATCAGCGGCAGCGCCAGGGGAACCACACCTACACTTTCACGGATCGCCGTTTCTGATTTTTCCTGCTTGTTCTGCTTATCCTCACCCAGTTTGCCGCTAATCATCGACATCGCAATGGTGACCACAAGGATCCCGCCGGCGATACGAAACGAATCAATTGAGATACCGAACAGTTGCAGAATGCCGTCGCCGAGGAATAGCGAGGTCCACAGAATGATCGCAACGGACAGGTTAGCAGTGAGGTTCGTTTTGTTGCGCGCCGCCGCTGTCTGGTAGCTGGTCATACTGATGAAGACAGGAATAATCCCAACCGGGTTCACTAACGCGAACAACCCGATGAAAAATTTAAAATAAACAGGAAAATCAAACAGCGTTTGGATCACGGTTAGCTCCGAAGCGTTAGCCGTATAAAGTAAGTTAAAATAACCGGGTAAAAACCGTGCTGAAGATACGCCTTTTCACAGCACATTTCACCAGGGCAAACGTAAAATTGCTACCATTCCTGAGTGTTACTAATATGTTTTAATTATGATAATTTGAAACCTATTCACCACTACAATTACACAACACTTAGTGTTTAGGGCTAAAACAGCCTGCTGAAAGGTGTCAGCTTTGCTAAATCTTGATCCAGATCACGTAATCGCTACTCAGAAGTGAGTAACCTTGCTTACGCCACCTGGAAGTAACGCGTTAGAGTTAGATGACGCTGACGCATAAGCTCTTTTAGTAAATCAGAGCAAACTGAACGTTAAGTAACCAATTGATTTTCTGGCTGTTATACAAACTAACGCCCGCTGTCTATACTCACGTATCGAGCAGATGATTTACTAAAAAAGTTTAACATTATCAGGAGAGCATTATGGCTGTTACTAATGTCGCTGAACTTAACGCACTCGTCGAGCGCGTCAAAAAAGCCCAGCGTGAATATGCCAGTTTCACTCAAGAACAAGTTGATAAAATCTTCCGCGCCGCCGCTCTGGCTGCTGCAGATGCTCGAATTCCTCTCGCGAAGATGGCCGTTGCCGAATCCGGTATGGGTATCGTCGAAGATAAAGTGATTAAAAACCACTTTGCTTCTGAATACATCTATAACGCTTACAAAGATGAAAAAACCTGCGGCGTGCTGTCTGAAGACGACACCTTCGGGACCATCACCATTGCTGAACCAATTGGTATCATCTGCGGTATCGTACCAACCACTAACCCAACCTCTACGGCAATCTTTAAGTCTCTGATTAGCCTGAAAACCCGTAACGCGATCATCTTTTCTCCGCATCCGCGTGCAAAAGATGCTACCAACAAAGCGGCCGATATCGTACTGCAGGCTGCTATCGCTGCCGGTGCGCCGAAAGATCTGATTGGCTGGATCGATCAACCTTCCGTTGAACTGTCTAACGCACTGATGCACCACCCGGATATCAACCTGATTCTGGCGACCGGTGGTCCGGGCATGGTTAAAGCCGCATATAGCTCCGGTAAACCCGCTATCGGTGTGGGCGCAGGTAACACGCCAGTGGTTATTGATGAAACCGCTGATATCAAACGTGCAGTCGCCTCTGTACTGATGTCCAAAACCTTCGACAACGGCGTTATCTGTGCTTCTGAACAGTCTGTTGTTGTGGTTGATTCCGTTTACGATGCCGTTCGCGAACGTTTCGCCAGCCACGGCGGCTACATGCTGCAAGGCAAAGAACTGAAAGCGGTTCAGGACGTGATCCTGAAAAATGGCGCGCTGAACGCCGCTATCGTAGGTCAGCCTGCGTACAAAATCGCTGAACTGGCAGGTTTCACTGTGCCAGAAACCACTAAGATCCTGATCGGTGAAGTGAAAGTGGTTGATGAGAGCGAACCGTTCGCTCACGAAAAACTGTCCCCGACGCTGGCGATGTACCGTGCGAAAGATTTTGAAGACGCGGTCATTAAAGCGGAGAAACTGGTGGCGATGGGCGGTATCGGTCATACCTCTTGCCTGTACACCGACCAGGACAACCAGCCGGAGCGCGTGGCTTACTTCGGTCAGATGATGAAAACCGCACGTATCCTGATCAACACCCCGGCATCTCAGGGTGGTATCGGTGACCTGTATAACTTCAAACTCGCACCTTCCCTGACTCTGGGTTGTGGTTCCTGGGGTGGTAACTCCATCTCTGAAAACGTTGGTCCGAAACACCTGATCAACAAGAAAACCGTTGCTAAGCGAGCTGAAAACATGTTGTGGCACAAACTTCCGAAATCTATCTACTTCCGCCGTGGCTCACTGCCAATCGCGCTGGATGAAGTGATTACTGATGGCCACAAACGTGCGCTCATCGTGACTGACCGCTTCCTGTTCAACAACGGTTATGCAGACCAGATCACCTCTGTGCTGAAAGCGGCTGGCGTTGAAACTGAAGTGTTCTTTGAAGTGGAAGCGGACCCGACGCTCTCTGTTGTCCGTAAAGGTGCAGAGCTGGCAAACTCCTTCAAACCTGACGTGATCATTGCGCTGGGTGGCGGTTCCCCGATGGACGCCGCGAAAATCATGTGGGTGATGTACGAACATCCGGAAACTCACTTCGAAGAACTGGCGTTGCGCTTTATGGACATCCGTAAACGTATCTACAAGTTCCCGAAAATGGGTGTCAAAGCGAAAATGATTGCGGTCACCACCACTTCTGGTACCGGTTCTGAAGTAACTCCGTTTGCGGTTGTTACTGACGATGCGACCGGTCAGAAATACCCGCTGGCTGACTACGCCCTGACCCCGGATATGGCAATTGTCGATGCTAACCTGGTCATGGACATGCCTAAGTCCCTGTGTGCCTTCGGTGGTCTGGATGCCGTCACTCACGCCCTGGAAGCTTACGTTTCCGTACTGGCTTCTGAGTTCTCTGATGGTCAGGCACTGCAAGCGCTGAAACTGCTGAAAGAAAACCTGCCGGCGTCTTACAACGAAGGGTCTAAAAACCCGGTCGCCCGTGAACGTGTTCACAGTGCAGCCACTATCGCCGGTATCGCGTTTGCGAACGCCTTCCTCGGCGTGTGTCACTCCATGGCGCACAAACTGGGCTCACAGTTCCACATTCCGCATGGTCTGGCGAACGCCCTGTTGATCAGCAACGTTATTCGCTACAACGCGAACGACAACCCGACCAAACAGACTGCCTTCAGCCAGTATGACCGTCCGCAGGCACGCCGTCGTTATGCTGAAATCGCAGACCATCTGGGTCTGAGCGCACCGGGCGACCGTACTGCTGCGAAGATTGAGAAACTGCTGGCATGGCTGGAAAGCCTGAAAGCTGAACTGGGTATTCCGAAGTCAATCCGTGAAGCAGGCGTTCAGGAAGCTGACTTCCTGGCTCACGTTGACAAGCTGTCTGAAGATGCATTCGATGACCAGTGCACCGGCGCTAACCCGCGCTACCCGCTGATCTCCGAACTGAAACAGATCCTGCTGGATACCTTCTACGGTCGTGAGTTCTCTGAAGGCACCCCAGCGGCGAAAGAAGTTGCCGCTGCTCCGAAAGCAGAGAAAAAAGCAAAGAAATCTGCGTAATTCTCGCTGAACTGTTACAACGTAAAAGCGGCCTCTGATGAGGCCGCTTTTTTTGTCTCCGAACTCCGTCTCTGTTGTTGCCCCACGGTCGGGTCTGTAAACGGTTCAGCGCGTCGCTAAGCGTTTATCAGTAGGTAAAATTAGTCGTGGCTATGGCGTTCCTGTATCGCCGTCAGAGAGCCCTCCGCCAGCGCTTCCTTATAATGCTTACGACAGACCGAGACATACCGCTCGTTGCCGCCAATAACTACCTGCTCGCCTTCATTGTAGGGTCTGCCCGCCTGATCAAGACGCAACACCATACTTGCTTTACGCCCGCAGAAGCAGATCGTTTTTAATTCCACCAGCTTATCTGACCACGCCAACAGGTATTGGCTACCCACAAACAGTTCACCGCGAAAATCAGTGCGTAATCCGTAGCACAACACCGGAATATCCAGTTGATCAACAACTTCCGATAATTCATAAACCTGCTGCCGGGTTAAAAACTGACATTCATCCACCAGCACGCAATGAATAGGTTGACGCGCATTATCGGCTGCAATCTCTTCATACAACGATGAATTCTGGTTAAACAATTTGGCGGGAGAAGACAACCCGATACGCGAACTCACTTTCCCCGCACCATAACGATCGTCTATTTCCGCGGTATATACGACAGTACGCATCCCGCGTTCCTGGTAATTGTATGAAGATTGCAGTAAGGCTGTCGACTTACCTGCATTCATTGCTGAATAGTAGAAATATAGCTGTGCCATCGGCCACAGACCCTCACCAAAGTGAAATAAAGACGGGGCGCAGTGTAGCATAATTTCAATCGTTATCGGTGCCAGGTTCTGTTCTCGTTGGCTATATCTTCCGCCTCCCCCTCCCGGCGCGAGAAAAATCTGTAGGGCCGAATGTACGGAAAATACGAATTAACAATTGAACAAACAATGCGCGGCGGCTCCCATTCTTGTCGAAATGTGCGTTTGATATTCATCAACGCTGCTTATCAACGCTGACCTAATGGAAACCCTGAACTTATTGTTACTGTTCTACATAACTGTTGCGAAGTAATAGACTGTGCCCATCAACAAAACTAATACAAAAGGTTGAAATCACTACAATGAATGTCTATTTTATCATGTGAAAATGTGACCTGAATCCGGATGTTCTCGCCTGATAAAAGGAGTAACCGCTCAGCCAATAAGCCTTTTTTTGTGCGTTCCTTCAAGAAAAATTTAAGTTCGGATATTTATTGCAGGCAAAAAATAAAGGGCAATTTTGAATTCCTTACATTCCTGGCTATTGCACATCTGAATTTAACGCTCTATTATTAGCTCAACAAACCACCCCCAATATAAGTTTGAGATTACTACAATGAGCGAAGCACTTAAAATTCTGAACAACATCCGTACTCTTCGTGCGCAGGCAAGAGAATGTACCCTTGAGACGCTGGAAGAAATGCTGGAAAAATTAGAAGTTGTTGTTAACGAACGTCGTGAAGAAGAAAGCGCGGCAGCCGCTGAAGTTGAAGAGCGCACTCGTAAACTGCAACAATATCGTGAAATGCTGATTGCTGACGGTATTGATCCGAATGAACTGCTGAATAGCATGGCGGCGGTTAAATCCGGTACCAAAGCTAAACGTGCAGCGCGTCCGGCTAAATATAGCTACGTTGACGAAAACGGTGAAACTAAAACCTGGACTGGTCAGGGTCGTACTCCGGCAGTGATCAAGAAAGCAATGGAAGAGCAAGGTAAACAACTGGACGATTTCCTGATTAAGGAATAATCTGTAATCTCCTTGCTTAAAATCCCGCGCTCTGCGGGATTTTTTATGCCTGCAATCTGACGATTTCTCATCAAGCGTTGGTATAAAAAAACGGCGCTGGATGTCAGCGCCGTCTCAGTTCGTTAATTATAACGTCTGGTTACTTTTTAATACCCATCTCTTCTTCGAGCCAGGCCTTAAATTCGCTACCAAGCGAATTATGTCGAATGCCATATTCCACAAACGCCTGCATATAACCTAATTTATTGCCGCAGTCGTGGCTCTTTCCTTTCATATGGTAGGCTTCAACAGTCTCTTTTTCGATCAGCATGTCAATCGCGTCGGTCAACTGAATTTCGTCACCCGCGCCTGGAGGGGTTTTCGCCAGCAGAGGCCAGATGTCCGCGCTCAACACGTAGCGGCCAACAATCGCCAGGTTTGACGGGGCGACATCGGCTTTCGGTTTCTCCACAACGCCCACCATTGGCACGCTCTCACCTGGTGCCAGCGGTACGCCTTTACAGTCAACCACACCGTATGCGGTCACATCCGCGACCGGTTCAACCATAATCTGGCTATTTCCGGTTTCATCAAATCGACGGATCATTTCAGCCAGATTATCCTGGGATAAATCGGACTCAAACTCATCAAGAATAACGTCAGGCAAAATAACCGCGACAGGTTCATTACCAACCACGGGATGGGCGCACAATACCGCATGGCCCAGGCCTTTTGCCAGCCCCTGACGAACCTGCATTATCGTGACGTGTGGCGGACAAATAGACTGAACTTCTTCGAGTAGCTGGCGCTTAACGCGTTTTTCCAGCATCGCTTCCAGTTCGAAACTGGTATCGAAGTGGTTTTCGATCGAATTTTTCGAGGAGTGCGTCACCAGTACAATTTCAGTGATGCCCGCAGCAATACACTCGTTTACGACATACTGAATTAATGGCTTATCAACCAGCGGCAACATCTCTTTCGGGATCGCTTTCGTCGCCGGTAACATCCTGGTTCCTAATCCCGCTACCGGGATAACGGCTTTTTTGACTTTCGTGTTAATGGCAGCCATTTAAATTCTCCTGGACTGTTCATGTATTGAACGTGTTCATCAATCTGTATCGCATCGAGTATATCAGGACTGATACAAGCCTCAGGTCCGAAAAGGATGCGTGTTCGTATAATTAAGATAAATACGTATAAGACTGGCGCAGATAGTAACACCCGCAGAGAAAGGCAGATACGTCAATTTGCATCCGCCCTCTCGATTGTTCATTCCGCAGACAACATAAGACGTAGCCGACCTCCTGCCCCCCAAATTTGACACTGCCAGGCGTCGCAGCGTTGGCTAATTTGGTTAAGGTAAGTATTACCCAACGTTCCCAGTGGAACGCCGTTACTGATCTGCACATTATGCAATCCGGTATTTAATGTCGCATTGAGTCCGGCAGAAACCAGAATCAGATTTTTAAGCTCACTGTGATAATAGCCAACTAATAGCGGAAACTGTCCGGGTAAATTGGCCTGGCGAAGCAGATGGTTGACCTGTTTCAATAATGCCCCCAGTTCCGGCAGACGCTGATTCTGATGTGCAAGTTGATCCTGTAACAGACCATTAAATAACGCCCGCAGGAGTAACGCCGCCAGCACACCGTTGTCGCCAGCCCGGGTAACGTCCAGACAATAAAATGCGAGATCGTTATCCGAAAGTGGCGCGATATCCAGCACCAGTCCAGGCTTATCCGCCGAAACCAGTTGTCGGTAATTGACCCGGCAATGCGAAATAATCTGCTGCACCGGAGGCTGAAGTTCCTGAAGTAATTTTGCCGCGGCGGCAGGATTATCCACCATCGCATCCCAGTCGCGAAACAGGCGCTCTTCTTCTTCAACCCGGGAATTAAACATATTCGGATACAGGCAGGCAAACACCGTTTCCCGCAGCCGGGTCAGGTCTTTCACCGGCTTCAGCAGGACGTCATCTACGCCAAGACGTAAAGCTTTGGCAATATCCGCCATATTTTCTGTCGCCGAGATCACCAGAATCGGCGTCTGGTCACCGCGATTACGCAAATGCTCCACCAGACTGAGGCCGTTCATTCTTGGCATTGCAAGATCGCAAATCATGAGATCGGGTGTGAAATCAGCTAAACGGTCCAGTGCTTCTATGCCATCGGCCGCCAGTGCTGTTGTCGCTCCCAAAGAGGAAAACCACGAATCCAGAAGCGAGCGGAAAACCGGCTCGTCCTCAACGATTAGAATCTGTTTTCCGACCAATGGCTGCGTCATGTTCTCTCCCCTGACTGGCTTTACTCAATAGTGGCATGCTATTGCCACACACGCCTGTCAGAATATGCTTAAGTGTAGTTAAAAATGGTGCGTCAAACGCCGGCACGCACCAGAGGTAAAAGCTCGTCCATCTTTTTCTCTACCGCTAATCGCCCTGCTTCTATGGCAGAGCTGGCGCGATGAAAATCCAGGGTGGAGATTTGTGGACAGAACGGTTGAATTAAGATATCCGGCGGGTCGCCCGCCATGCGATTACGCTTGAGACGATTTTCCAGCACCTGAATCGAGGTGGTCATGATTTCCATCGCGGTTGGCGCTGTCACCACACGGCGGGCGGTAATATTGCCCAGCCGTTCTTTCAGGCGCGCATGCCAGGAAAGTCCGTCATTATCTCCCTCCGGGCTGTCATCGCTGACATTCAATGACAACAGATCCTGTTGCATCAAATGCGCGTCGTGTTGCAGATCGACGGCAATCACAATATCCGCGCCCAGCGCGCGGGTCAGTGAGATGGGAACCGGATTAACGACGCCGCCGTCCACCAGCCAGTAGCCATTGTGAGCGACGGGCGACATCAGGCCGGGAATACTACAGGATGCGCGAACGGCAAGATGGAGATCGCCCTCCGTAAACCATAATTCACGCCCCGTGCTGAGATTGGTCGCCACCGTCGCAAACCGACGGCTGCACTGTTCAATTTCAGCCACGGGCATGACGTTGCGATATTGATTAAAGACGCGCTCGCCGCGCAACAGTCCGCCCCGACGCCAGGAGAGATCCATCAGACGCAGGACATCCCAATAGCTGAATGAACAGACCCACTCTTCAAGCGCGGGCAATTTGTTACAGGCGTAGGCGGCACCAACCAGCGAACCGATGGAGCACCCAGCGACGATATCAACATCAATGCCCATGTGTTTGAGGGCTTTGATGACACCAATATGGGACCAGCCTCGCGCAGCACCTGAGCCCAGCGCCAGACCTATTTTCATTTTTCTCATTTGACCAACAAACTTCCCCTGGCTTACGGGCGTAGCAACATCTCCAACGCTCAGTTAACATAGTGCTACCCAGGCTTTTTTATACGCCGTTTTTTTATCAGGGAGTTTTTTGTGTCTCAGCTTTGTCCCTGTGGTAGCGCAGTCGAGTATAGCCTATGTTGCCACCGATATCTGTCTGGCGAGCAAGTCGCACCCGATCCATTGCACCTCATGCGTTCGCGCTACTGCGCTTTTGTGATGAAAGACGCAGATTATTTGATCAGGACCTGGCATTCGGCCTGTCACGCGGCCCGTTTCCGGGATGAGATCAGTGCCGGATTTGCCACAACTGAATGGCTGGGGCTGACCGTTTTCGAACACACCGTGTCTGAGGCGGACAACACCGGTTACGTCAGTTTTGTCGCCCGTTTTCGCGAACACGAAAAACCAGGGGCGATCATTGAACGTTCTCGTTTTTTAAAAGAAAACGGTCAGTGGTACTATATCGATGGTACACGCCCGCAATTTGGACGCAACGACCCCTGCCCTTGTGGCTCAGGTAAAAAATTTAAAAAATGCTGCGGCTAGTCAATTGCCCGACAGTATTCACTCAGCAAACATCATCAACAGGATTACCGCTGCAATGCATTCTTTACAACGAAAAGTGCTTCGTACCATCTGCCCTGACCAGAAGGGGCTTATCGCGCGTATTACGAATATTTGCTACAAACATGAACTGAATATCGTGCAGAACAATGAGTTTGTAGACCACCGCACCGGTCGTTTTTTCATGCGCACCGAACTGGAAGGCATTTTTAACGACGCCACGCTGCTGGCCGATCTGGATAGCGCCTTACCGGAAGGCTCCATTCGCGAGTTGAATCCTGCCGGGCGCCGTCGCGTGGTGATTCTGGTCACCAAAGAAGCGCATTGTCTGGGCGATCTGTTAATGAAAGCCAACTATGGCGGTCTGGATGTGGATATCGCCGCCGTGATTGGTAATCACGAAACGCTGCGTTCGCTGGTCGAGCGTTTTGAAATTCCTTTCGAGCTGGTCAGTCACGAAGGATTAACCCGTGAAGAGCACGATCAGAAGATGGCGGACGCGATTGACGCGCACCAACCGGATTACGTGGTGCTGGCGAAATATATGCGCGTGCTGACACCGGAGTTTGTGGCGCGCTTCCCGAACCAGATTATTAATATTCACCACTCGTTCCTGCCAGCGTTCATCGGCGCACGCCCTTACCACCAGGCTTATGAGCGCGGGGTGAAGATCATCGGCGCGACGGCGCACTACGTGAATGACAATCTGGACGAAGGTCCGATCATCATGCAGGACGTCATCCATGTGGATCACACCTACACGGCCGAAGACATGATGCGCGCCGGGCGCGACGTCGAAAAGAACGTTCTGAGCCGCGCGTTGTATCAGGTACTTGCCCAGCGCGTGTTTGTGTACGGCAACCGGACGATTATTCTTTAATCGACTGAGAAATGAATTGGTTAGCTTTTACGCCTTTACGGGTAAAAATCAGGCAACCAGTTTATTTTTCTCGCCGGAATGCTTTACAGGGGCGCATCATTTGATATGATGCGCCCCGCTTCCCGAAATGGAAGCAGGCCAGTAAAACGCATTACCCCGTGGTGGGGTTCCCGAGCGGCCAAAGGGAGCAGACTGTAAATCTGCCGTCATCGACTTCGAAGGTTCGAATCCTTCCCCCACCACCATTCACGCTGTAAGTTCTGACAATATATTTACCCCTGGTGGGGTTCCCGAGCGGCCAAAGGGAGCAGACTGTAAATCTGCCGTCATCGACTTCGAAGGTTCGAATCCTTCCCCCACCACCATCACTTCCCTGTTATCCCTTTGCCAAATCAATTGATGTTGCCCTGTATTCTGCCCATGCGGGGAAGGATGAGAAGCTTCGATTAAGGTTCGATTCGAGCGTAGCGAGAAAGCGTTGCCGCAGGCAACGACCCGAAGGGCGAGGCGCTACGCGCCGAGTAATCCTTCCCCCACCACCATCACTTCCCTGTTATCCCTTTGCCAAATCAATCGACGTTGCCCTGTATTCTGCCCATGCGGGGAATTTTCGATTCGAACGGCACCCAGCAAAACGCTACATCGGTGGCAATCTGCGCTTCACCGGCGAGCTTTTCACGATCGATGTATTACACTGCGCATGCTCGGAAAGTCCATCAAGCAAGGTATCGAGTTGATCGATGGTGCGCACCACCAGCCGGATAACGAAACAATCCTCGCCGGTCACTTTGTCGCTTTCAATACATTCGGGCATCGCCTGAATATATTTATCCACTTTATGAAGCAGGCCCGGTAAAGGCCGAACCCGTACCAGCGCCTGCAAGGTATATCCCAGCGCAGTCAGGTTTACCTGCGCGCCATATCCCTGAATGACGCCGCGCTCTTCCAGGCGTTTCACACGCTCAGCGGTACTCGGTGAAGTCAATCCTACCCGACCACTCAATACCTTTAATGACATCCGCGCATCTTCTACCAGACACGCTACTATCCGTCGGTCGATTTCATCAATAAGGTCATTCATCAATTTTTCCTGATAATAAAAAGTTATTCACGCATTTCACCTTATATCAACGCTGTAAAAGCGAACAGCCATTTTCGAAAATAGAGCCTTCAATCAGGAGGTGTGTGATGCGTGATCTTCAGCAAGGCGTCTGGCAAATGAGCCTGGCAATGGTGATTTCCGGTTCAATCGGCGCGTTTGTGTTACTTTCCGGCCTGCCGGTTACTGACGTGGTGTTCTGGCGCTGCCTGATTGGGGCTATCGCGCTATTTCTCTTTATCCGTCTCAGCAAACAACCGTTTAGCCCGCTGACCAGCGTCACGTTGGGGCTGGCAATCCTGGGCGGCATCGCGCTGGTCGTAAACTGGTTGCTGCTGTTTGCCGCCTACGAGCGCATCTCAATCGGTCTGTCGACCGTGGTGTATAACACCCAGCCCTTTATGCTGGTGATGATGGGAATGCTGATGGGCGAGCGAGTCAGTGCAGTAAAATGGGGCTGGCTGTTCCTCGCCTTTGGTGGCGTGGTCATTTTATTATCGGGTGAACTGACCGGAGGCCATCCTACAGCCTGGTTAACCGGTGTGGCCCTCGCACTTGGTGCAGCGTTCTTTTACGCCCTGACGGCAATTATTACCCGCAGACTGAGAAGCATCGCGCCACAGCATATTGCCTTTATTCAGGTGCTGACGGGGGTGGTCATGCTCTTGCCGCTGGCCCAGTTCCCGACGCTCACCCACGCATACCCGTGGGGTATCTTACTGACGCTGGGGATTGTTCATACCGGCATCATGTACCAGTTGCTGTACAGCGCCATTCAGAAATTGCCCACGCCTGTTACCGGTTCGTTATCCTTTATTTATCCGGTGGTGGCGATCGTCGTCGATAACGTGGTGTTTGGTCATTCACTTAACGCCACACAACTGACAGGCGGCGCGTTAATTCTGTTTGCGGCGGCAGGAAATAACCTCGGCTGGGGCGAAAAAAAACCCCGCGAATGCGAGGTTTCTGATAAAGCCACCCATCAGTGACGGGCGCGAACAATCTGGTATTTGCGCGTCAGATACTCCACGGGCGCGCTCCAGATGTGTACCAGACGGGAGAACGGGAACAGCAGGAACAGCGTCATCCCCAGTACCAGGTGCAGACGGAAGATAAACGCCACCCCCTCCAGATGCGCCGATGCCCCCCCGTGGAACGTCACCACAGACTGCGCCCATCCCACCAGTTTCATCATTTCGCTGCCGTCCATATGCTGGGCGGAGAACGGAATGGTCGACAGTCCCAGCGCACACTGGATCACCAGCAGCGAGAGGATCAGGATGTCTGCGCCGGTGGTGGTCGCCCGCACGCGTGGGCTAAACAGACGACGTTTGAGCAACAACACGCCGCCCACGAGACACATCAGGCCCGCCGCGCCGCCGCCAATCATTGCCATCTTCTGTTTCACTTCAATAGGCAGCCACGCTTCATACATCCAGTGCGGCGTCAGCATACCGAGGAAGTGACCGGCGAAGATCCCCAGAATCCCGAAGTGGAACAGGTTTGAGGCCATGTTCATCCCCTTGCGATCCAGCATCTGGCTGGACGCGGCGCGCCAGGTATACTGACCGTAGTCATAACGCAGCCAGCTACCAATCAGAAACACAGACCCGGCGATATACGGATAGATGTCAAAGAAGAACATATTCAGGAAGTGCATTATTGCTGTCCTCCGGTGGTGATATTCAGATATTGCGGCGCAACGGCTCCGGCAAAACGACGCTGGTGAGCGGAGATTTCAGACTCGCCGCAGCCCTGATCGGCAAAGAATTTCACCTGCTCTTCTTCCCAGACCGCATCGAGCGCTTGCGGCGTATCGTCGCGAACTTCATCGGCAATTTTTTCGGCAACTTTGTCTCTGTCGATCGCCGCATTCGCCAGCTTCAGCAGCAGATCGAACAGCACCGCATAGCGGCTTTCACGTTGTTGCAGACGCGCACTCAGTAGCGCCAGAATCGGGGCGATATCCTGCAACCCGCCCAGCGCCTCGCGCTTCGGCAACTGTGCCAGGTATTCCAGATACAGCGGCAGATGATCCGGCAATTCACGACTGTCGAGCTGTAAACCGTGCTGCTCGTACTGCGCCATCAGATCAACCATCGCCTGACCGCGGTCGCGTGACTCACCGTGGACATGTTCGAACAGCAATAGCGAGGTTGCCCGACCGCGGTCAAACAGTTCGCTGTAGTTGGCCTGCACATCCAGCATCTCCTGCGCGGTTAAATCGCGCAGGAAAACGCTGAGCGTATGCGCATCCTCTTTATCAAGATTTTCAGATGACGCGAGTGCATCGTACAGTTCCTGCTGATGCTGCCACAGGGCAGCATCCGGGTACTCGAGCAGACGCGAAACAATGACGAGTTCAATCATTGGTGCGGCTCCGTTTTGCTGGTCACATCGATGGCGTCAATGCGGCGGCTGTTGAACAGGTTGAATTTGGTGTCAGAACCGTGGCAACCGTCGCCGAAGGTAAAGCCACAACCGCTTTTCTCCGGGAACGCATCACGCGCCAGTTCACGATGGCTACTCGGTACGACAAAACGATCTTCGTAGTTGGCAATCGCTAGATAGCGGTACATCTCCTGCGCCTGTGCTTCGCTTAAGCCCACCTCTTCCAGCGCGCGGGTATCCACTTTACCGTCAACGGTTTCCGCACGTTTATAGTGACGCATCGCCAGCATCCGTTTCAGCGCCAGCAGCACCGGTTGGGTATCGCCTGCGGTGAGCAAGTTAGCAAGGTACTGAACCGGAATACGCAGGCTGTCGACGTCCGGCAGAATGCCGTTGCTGCCAAGCTCACCCGCATCCGCCGCCGACTGAATCGGGGACAGCGGCGGCACATACCATACCATCGGCAGCGTGCGATATTCCGGATGCAGCGGCAGTGCCAGCTTCCAGTCCATCGCCATTTTATAAACCGGCGACTGCTGTGCGGCATCAATCACGCTCAATGGAATACCGTCTTTCAGCGCCTGTTCGATGACCACCGGGTCGTTCGGATCGAGGAAGACATCCAGTTGGCGCTGATACAGATCTTTTTCGTGTTCGGTGCTCGCCGCGCTTTCAATCGCATCTGCGTCATACAGCAGTACGCCGAGATAACGAATACGGCCCACGCAGGTTTCGGAACAGACGGTTGGCTGGCCAGCTTCAATACGCGGATAACAGAAGATGCACTTCTCGGACTTCCCACTCTTCCAGTTGAAGTAGATCTTTTTGTACGGACAGCCGGTGATGCACATCCGCCAGCCGCGGCACTTATCCTGGTCGATCAGCACGATGCCGTCTTCTTCACGCTTGTAGATGGCGCCGCTCGGGCAGGTCGCCACACACGCCGGGTTGAGGCAGTGCTCGCACAGGCGCGGCAGATACATCATGAAGGTGTTTTCAAACTGACCGTACATCGCCTTCTGCATGTTTTCGAAGTTCTGGTCTTTGGCGCGTTTTTCAAATTCGCCACCCAGAATTTCTTCCCAGTTCGGACCGCTGGTGATTTTGTCCATCCGCTTGCCGGTAATCAGCGAGCGTGGACGGGCAATCGGCTGGTGCTTACTTTCCGGCGCGTTGTGCAGGTTCTGGTAGTCGTAGTCAAACGGCTCGTAATAGTCGTCAATTCCCGGCAGATGCGGGTTGGCGAAAATTTTACCGAGCAGCATCGCACGGTTCCCCATACGCGGCTGCAGTTTGCCGTTGATTTTACGGATCCAGCCGCCCTTCCATTTCTCCTGGTTTTCCCAGTCATTCGGGAAACCAACGCCAGGCTTGCTTTCCACGTTGTTGAACCAGGCGTATTCCATTCCTTCGCGGCTGGTCCAGACATTTTTACAGGTCACAGAACAGGTGTGGCAGCCGATGCACTTATCGAGATTCAGCACCATGCCGACTTGTGAACGAATTTTCATTTTACGCTCTCCTGTACCTGGTCATTGCCTTCGCCATCCAACCAGTTAATGTTCTTCATCTTACGTACCACAACAAATTCATCACGGTTTGAACCGACGGTACCGTAGTAGTTAAAGCCGTAGGCCAGTTGCGCATAGCCACCAATCATGTGAGTGGGTTTTGGCGTAATACGGGTCACTGAGTTGTGGATCCCGCCGCGCTGCTGGGTAATTTCAGACCCTGGCAGGTTCACGATACGTTCCTGGGCGTGGTACATCATGGTCATCCCGGCCGGAACACGCTGGCTTACCACCGCACGCGCCGTCAGGGCACCGTTACTGTTGAACACTTCGATCCAGTCGTTATCTTCAATGCCCAAATCTTTGGCGTCGGTTTCACTCATCCACACAATCGGGCCGCCGCGTGACAAGGTCAGCATCAGCAGGTTGTCGCTGTAGGTAGAGTGGATGCCCCATTTCTGGTGTGGCGTCAGGAAGTTGAGCGCTTTTTCCGGGTTACCGTTGGATTTCTCGCCCATCACTGATTTCACCGAACGGGTGTCGATAGGCGGACGGTAAACCAGCAGGCTTTCGCCGAAATCACGCATCCACTGGTGATCCTGATACAGCGACTGACGACCGGTCAGCGTACGCCACGGAATCAGCTCGTGTACGTTGGTGTAACCGGCGTTGTAAGAGACGTGTTCGTCTTCCAGACCGGACCACGTCGGGCTGGAGATGATCTTACGCGGCTGCGCCTGGATATCGCGGAAGCGGATTTTTTCCTCTTCTTTATTGGTCGCCAGATGCGTATGGTCGCGTCCGGTAAACTCGCTGAGCGCGGCCCAGGCTTTTACCGCCACGTGGCCATTCGTTTCCGGCGCCAGGGTCAGGATCATCTCTGCCGCGTCAATGGCGGTGTTGAGCATTGGTTGGCCTTTTGCCGGGCCGTCTGCCTTGGTGTAGTTAAGCTTACGCAGCAGGTCCATTTCGCTCTGAGTATTCCAGGCGATCCCTTTACCGCCGTTACCGATTTTCTCCATCAGCGGGCCGATCGAGGTGAACCGTTCATAAGTCGCCGGGTAATCGCGTTCAACGGTCATAATGTGCGGCGCGGTGACGCCCGGAATCAGATCGCATTCGCCTTTATTCCAGTCCTTCACGTCCAGCGGCTGCGCCAGTTCGGCGGCAGAATCGTGTTGAATCGGCAGCGTGACGACATCTGTCTCTTTCCCGAGATGCCCCACGCAGACTTCTGAGAATTTCTTCGCGATAGCCTTGTAGATTTCCCAGTCGCTTTTCGATTCCCAGGCCGGGTCAACGGCCGCAGACAGCGGATGAATAAACGGATGCATATCCGAGGTATTCATGTCGTCTTTTTCATACCAGGTAGCCGTTGGCAGCACGATGTCGGAGTACAAACAGGTACTCGACAGACGGAAGTCCAGCGTCACGACCAGGTCCAGCTTGCCGTCGAGACCGTTGTCCTGCCATTCCACTTCTTCCGGCTTCACGCCTCCCTGCTGACCCAGATCTTTCCCCTGGATCCCGTGTTCAGTTCCCAGCAGGTATTTCAGCATGTATTCATGCCCCTTACCGGACGAGCCCAGCAGGTTGGAGCGCCAGATGAACAGGTTGCGCGGATGGTTTTTCCCGTTCTCCGGCTGCTCGGCCGCGAAACGGATCGAACCTTCTTTCAGTGATTTGACGGTGTAATCCACCGGCGTCATCCCGGCTTTCTTCGCGTCTTCGGCGATAGTCAACGGGTTGGTACCAAGCTGCGGTGCGGACGGCAGCCAGCCCATGCGCTCAGCACGCACGTTGAAATCAATCAGATGACCGCTGTAGCGCGATTTATCCGCCAGTGGTGACAGCAGTTCCTGCGCGGTAACGGTCTCATAGCGCCACTGGCTGGAGTGGTTGTAGAAGTACGACGTACTGTTCATGTGACGTGCCGGACGCTGCCAGTCGAGGGCAAACGCCAGCGGCTGCCAGCCGGTCTGCGGACGCAGTTTTTCCTGGCCGACATAGTGCGCCCAGCCGCCGCCGCTCTGGCCGATACAGCCACAGAACACCAGCATGTTGATCAGACCACGATAGTTCATATCGAGGTGATACCAGTGGTTCAGACCGGCACCGACGATGATCATCGAACGGCCATGCGTCTTATCGGCGTTGTCGGCAAACTCACGCGCGATGCGGGTGATCTGTGCACGTGGTACGCCGGTAATCTGTTCTGCCCACGCCGGGGTATACGCTTTGATGTCGTCATAACTGGTGGCGCAGTTGGCATCGTTCAGACCGCGTTCCAGACCGTAGTTAGCCATCGTCAGGTCATAGACGGTGGTAACCAGCGCCGTTGTGCCGTCTGCCAGTTGCAGACGTTTAGCCGGCAGTTTGTGCAGCAACACGTTTTCCAGTTCGACTTTATTGAAGTGCTCGGTGCCTTCACCACCAAAGTACGGGAAGCCCACCTCGGCGATCTCGTCCTGGCTACCCAGCAGACTCAATTGCAGTTCTGTCTCGGCACCGGTCGTACCATCGCGCTGCTCGAGGTTCCATTTGCCTTTTTCACCCCAGCGGAAACCAATCGAGCCGTTCGGCGCAACCATGTCACCATTGTTGTTAATGGCAACGGTTTTCCATTGCGGATTATTTTCCTGGCCCAGCGCATCCACAAGGTCAGCAGCGCGCAGCATACGGCCCGCGGCATAGTAACCGTCACGCGCTTCCAGCATCACCAGCATCGGCATGTCGGTGTAGCGACGTACGTAGTCGGTAAAGTACTGGCTCGGATTGTCGAGATGGAATTCACGCAGCATGACGTGACCCATTGCCAACGCCATCGCCGCATCGGTGCCCTGCTTCGGCGCCAGCCAGAGGTCGCACAGCTTGGCGATTTCAGCGTAGTCCGGCGTTACCGCAACGGTTTTGGTGCCTTTATAACGGACTTCGGTAAAGAAGTGAGCATCCGGCGTACGGGTCTGCGGAACGTTAGATCCCCAGGCGATGATGTAGCTGGAGTTGTACCAGTCAGCGGATTCCGGCACGTCGGTCTGCTCACCCCAGGTCTGCGGAGATGCCGGTGGCAGGTCACAGTACCAGTCGTAGAAGCTCAGGCAGGTGCCGCCAATCAGGGAGAGATAACGCGCGCCGGACGCATAAGAAACCATCGACATCGCCGGGATCGGCGAGAAGCCCGCTACGCGGTCCGGGCCGTACGTTTTCACGGTATAGACGTTAGAAGCGGCAATCAGCTCATTCACTTCCTGCCAGGAGGAACGGACGAAACCACCGCGACCACGCGCTTGTTTAAAGCTTTTTGCTTTATCGGCGTCTTCGATGATGGACGCCCAGGCGTCAACCGGATCGCTGTGCAGTGTCTTCGCCTCACGCCACATCTTCATCAGACGTTTGCGCATCAGCGGGTATTTCAGTCGGTTAGCACTGTAGAGATACCAGGAGTAACTCGCACCACGCGGACAGCCACGAGGCTCGTGGTTTGGCATGTCCGGACGGGTACGTGGGTAGTCGGTTTGCTGGGTTTCCCAGGTCACCAGACCGTTTTTAACGTAGATTTTCCAGCTACATGAGCCGGTGCAGTTAACCCCGTGGGTTGAGCGCACAACTTTATCGTGCTGCCAACGCTGGCGATATCCATCCTCCCAGTCCCGGTTGGTTTCGAGAAGCTGGCCGTGCCCATTGGCAAAGGTTTCACCCTTCTGCTTGAAGTAGCGAAACCGGTCCAGGAATTTACTCATCGGTTCTCTCCTGTGGAGCCTGACGGCTCTCTGATAAATCGACATTGCTTGATTGAGAGCGAAGGTAACGCTCTGAAAGGTCGTGAGAATTGATAACGATCAAGGCATACAGGGATGAAAATGGAGGGTAATTTTTGAAATACCCCTTTCGGAGGATTGGGCATTTAACAATATCCATCTGTTTTTAAAGCTTATTTTTTCAATCGTATTTTCCGCAAATGTTAAATTCTTTACGAGCGGGTATTAAGGGGTATGCCCCTCTGGTTGACCTCTTTTCGCAACGAACTGACAGAACGACGTGACAATAAAACCAACAGTATGTTGTAACTAATTAGAGGCAAAAAAAAGCGCGGTCTAACGCCGCGCAATGGGGAATACATGACTGCTGTTTTTATTTTTTCGAATGTCGTCCGTATACCAACCAGGTGATAATCACACAGGCGATATAGAAGATCAGGAAGACTTTCATCGCGTCAACCGGTGAGCCGGTTAAGGCCAGCGAGGTACCAAACGCTTTCGGGATAAAGAAGCCGCCAATCGCGCCAATCGCAGAGATAAAGCCTAACGCTGCTGCCGTATCGGTCGCCGCTTCGCGCATCGCTTTCTCTTCAGAGCCGCCTTCCGCCTTCACGCGATCCATCGTCAGCTTACGGAAGATAACGGAGATCATCTGGAAGGTGGAGCCGCTACCCAGCCCGGCCGTCATAAACAAGGCAAGGAAGACCGCGAAGAAGGCGATGAAACTGCCGCCCGCGCCGTTGGTTGGTAAGGTCAGGAACAGCAGACCGCTGAAAATCGCCATCAGCACGAAGTTCACCAGCGTGACACGAGTCCCGCCTAATCGGTCAGAGATCGCCCCGCCCGCAGAACGCGCCAGCGCGCCAATCAGGGGACCAAAAAATGCATAATGCAGGATCTGAATCTCCGGAAACTGGGTCTTTGACAGCATCGCAAAACCTGCGGAAAACCCTATGAACGAGCCGAACGTCGCCAGATAAAGCAGGCTCATGATCCACAGATGACCGCGCTTGAGAACCGGCAATTGCTCCTTCAACGATGCTTTTGAGGTCGCCAGTTCGTTCATACCAAACCAGGCCGCCAGCGTGAAGAAGGCGAGGAACGGCACCCAGATCCATGCGGCATTCGCCAGATACAGTTGCGAACCATCCGGTTGCTCAACGCCGTGGCTGCCAAAGACAGCGAAGATCGACAGCGAGACCACCAGCGGCGCAACCAGTTGCATCACGCTGACGCCCATATTTCCCAGACCGCCGTTCAACCCAAGCGCACCGCCCTGCTTCTGCTTTGGAAAGAAGAAGCTGATGTTCGCCATACTGGAGGCAAAGTTTGCGCCGGCAAAGCCGCACAGCAGTGAAATCACGATAAAGGTACTGAACGGTGTGGACGTATCCTGCACCGCGAACCCTAACCAGACGCACGGGATAATCAGGATCCCGGTACTGAACGCGGTCCAGCGACGACCGCCGAAGACCGGTACCATAAAGGAGTAAGGCACACGTAATAACGCGCCAGAGACCGACGGTAACGCCGTCAGCATAAACAATTGTTCAGTGGTAAACGTGAAACCGACTTTCGGCAGATTCACCGCAACGGCACTGAATAACATCCAGACGCAAAACGCCAGCAGCAGACAGGGGACAGAAATCCACAGGTTGCGACTGGCGATACGATGACCTCGCTGTGCCCAGAATGCCGGATCTTCCGGCCGCCATTCTGTGATTACAGCTCCAGATGCCCTTTCGGGGGCGGATGAGTGACTCATAGACACCTCTGATACTCGATTCGATGCCTGAAACATTAGGGTTTACAGCGCGAGGTAAGTTGATATAAATCAAAGCAAAAGTTGTCGATATCTCAACGGAAAAATCATGATCACCCTAAGTGAGTAGGATAATTCACCAAAAAATACGTGGTTTTTCACAGTGCTGCCTGCCGCAGCTACCCCCTTCCTCAAATCCCCTCCGGATACGGCAATTAAGAGGTAACTCGCTTTAGGTATGGGTATACTCCAGGGGATGGTCGAGAATAACGCCACTGCCGATTCTGCCCGGCACTCTCGTCATTCATTGAGGTTTCCCCATTCGCTGTCCGGAGACCTGAAGGAAGAAGGTTTTATGCTAAAACGTTGTCTCTCTCCGCTCACGCTGGTTAACCAGGTGGCGCTTATTGTGATGCTCTCAACCGCGATCGGCGTGGCGGGTATGGCTGTCTCTGGCTGGCTGGTTCAGGGCGTCCAGGGTAGCGCGCACGCCATTAATAAAACCGGATCGCTGCGGATGCAAAGCTATCGACTGCTCGCCGCGGTACCACTGAGCGCTGACGACCAGAAATTGCTTGATGAGATGGAGCAGACCGCGTTCAGCCCGGAACTGACCCGCGCAGCAGAACGCGACGGTCAGCAGGAACAACTGCGCGCCCTCCAGGATTACTGGCATCGCGAACTCTCCCCCGGCCTGCGGCAAGCCAGTAGCAGAGACGCCGTCGCGGCCGACGTCAACCAGTTTGTCGCTGGCCTTGATCGGCTCGTCTCCGCGTTTGACCACACCACCGAAATGCGCATCGAACGCGTGGTGATGGTGCACCGGGTGATGGCGATTTTTATGGCGCTGCTGCTGGTCTTTACCATTATCTGGCTGCGGGCGCGACTGCTTCAGCCGTGGAAGCAATTGTTGTCGATGGCCCGCGCCGTCAGTCAGCGCGACTTTACCCAACGCGCGCAAATCGGCGGGCGTAATGAGATGGCGATGCTCGGCGACGCGCTTAATAACATGTCCGACGAACTGGCAGAAAGCTATTCAGTGCTCGAACAACGCGTCAGAGAAAAAACGGCCGGGCTGGAGCAGAAAAACCAGATCCTCTCTTTTCTCTGGCAGGCCAACCGCCGTCTGCATTCGCCGGTGCCGCTTTGCGAACGACTCTCCCCGGTGCTGAACGGTCTGCAAAACCTGACCCAAATGCATGACATCGAACTGCGGGTTTATGACCAGGAAGATGAAGAGAACCATCAGGAATTTACCTGCCAGTCCGATATCAGCTGTGATGATAAAGGGTGCCATCTCTGTCCCCGCGAGTCGCTGCCGCCAATTGAAGGGGGAATGACGCTGAAATGGCGCTTAACGGACACCCATACCCAGTACGGCATTTTGCTGGCGACCCTGCCGCAGGGGCATCACCTGAGTCACGATCAGCAGCAACTGGTGGATACCGTCGTGGAACAGCTCACCGCGACGCTGGCGTTGGATCGCAATCAGGAACGCCAGCAGCAGTTGATTGTCATGGAAGAGCGTGCAACCATTGCGCGCGAACTGCATGATTCTATTGCACAATCACTGTCCTGTATGAAGATGCAGGTCAGTTGCCTGCAAATGCAGGGAGAGACATTGCCGGACAGCAGCCGCGACCTGCTCGGCCAGATCCGCAACGAGCTGAATGCGTCTTGGGCGCAACTGCGTGAACTGTTGACGACGTTTCGCTTACGGCTGACGGAACCCGGTCTGCGCCCCGCGCTGGAAGCCAGCTGCCAGGAATACAGCGCCCGTTTTGGTTTTACGGTGAAACTGGATTACCAGTTACCACCGCGCCTGGTGCCTTCGCATCAGGCGATTCACCTGCTGCAAATTGCCCGCGAAGCCTTAAGCAATGCGCTTAAGCATTCTCACGCTGATGATGTGGTGGTCACCGTGGCGCTGAAAGGCAAGCAGGTAAAATTGACTGTACAGGACAACGGCTGCGGTGTTCCTGAGAACGCCGAACGCAGTAACCACTATGGCATGATCATTATGCGTGACCGGGCACAGAGCCTGCGCGGAGATTGCCAGGTACGCCGTCGCGAGACGGGAGGCACTGAAGTCGCTGTCACGTTTATTCCCGAAAAATACTTCACAGAAGTTCAAGGAGATACCCATGAATAATCAGGAACCGGCAACTATCCTGCTCATCGACGATCATCCGATGTTGCGGACCGGCGTCAAACAGCTTGTCAGCATGGCGCCCGATATCACCGTGGTCGGTGAAGCC
The DNA here is from genome assembly GCF_001297795.1 of Citrobacter sp. CtB7.12. Classification (NCBI taxonomy): domain Bacteria; kingdom Pseudomonadati; phylum Pseudomonadota; class Gammaproteobacteria; order Enterobacterales; family Enterobacteriaceae; genus Citrobacter; species Citrobacter sp. CtB7.12. Next base: position 224,921 of record NZ_LIFT01000003.1, read on the forward strand.
AGCAACGGCGAACAGGGTATCGAACTGGCCGAATCGCTTGACCCGGATCTGATCCTGCTCGACCTGAACATGCCGGGGATGAACGGGCTGGAAACCTTAGACAAATTACGTGAGAAAGCGCTGTCCGGACGGATCGTCGTCTTTAGCGTGTCGAATCATGAGGAAGATGTCGTGACGGCGCTCAAGCGCGGGGCTGATGGTTATCTGTTGAAGGATATGGAACCGGAAGATCTGCTTAAGTCGTTACAGCAGGCTGCCGCCGGAGAGATGGTCTTAAGCGAAGCGTTAACGCCGGTGCTGGCTGCCAGCCTGCGCGCCAACCGCGCCACCTCCGATCGCGATGTCACCCAACTTACCCCGCGTGAGCGTGACATTCTGAAGCTTATCGCCCAGGGTCTACCGAACAAAATGATTGCCCGCCGCCTGGATATCACCGAGAGCACGGTGAAAGTCCACGTGAAGCATATGCTGAAGAAGATGAAGCTTAAATCACGTGTTGAAGCGGCAGTGTGGGTGCATCAGGAACGTATCTTCTGATTACTCCTCCGGGAGCAACCTCCAGCGCGGATCGTCCCCTGGCATTGCCATAAAGGGTTCCGTCAGCGTGAGCGTGATCTCATTGGAAGAGACACGCTGCCCCTTCTCATCTTCCACCACTACCGACAACTGCCAGCGGTTATTCGCGCCTTCGCTGCTGTCCCAGGCCGGCATAATCACCGTCCAGCCCTCAACGCTTTCCGCGTTTGCCCCCGCCGTCAGGCTCAGCGCCTGCGCGTCCCCCTGCCAGGTGAGATGACGAACGCCATGCCGACTACGTACCTGCAATTTTAGCGGCACCGTTTCGCCCGGATGCAGATCCCACGGTGGGGTTGCCAGAAATACGCTCAGGGTTTTGCGCTGACGATACTCCATCGTCGGCAGGTTGTTGCGCTGCGGATGATCGTAGCGGCTTCCGCGCAGCGACTGGCTCTCCGCCACCTCGCTGGCAGCCAGTTGTTTTTTCAGCGGTACGCCGAAGCGGTAGTTCAGGTTCAGCCCGAGGTTGTTCTGGCTGAGACCGCTCTCCCCCTGCTTGTGCTGGGCGGTGACCGTGACCAGCGGGACCGGGGTGTAATTCAGCCCCAGTTTCACCGCCACCGGATTGTGATAGCCCGTTCCGGAATCGAACAGATCGACGCTGTCACCAAAATATTGTTCCACGCTAACGCTGGTATTGAGATATTCGTAGAACGGCAGTCGCATTTGCGCCGTTACGTCGTAACCGCGCGCCATTCGTTGCTCCAGCGTCGGCGTATGGGCGCGCCATGAGGCAAACGGCTGGTAATAATTGGCCGACAGCCGCAGGTATTCCCCCCACGCTTCAGCGCCCAACCCGCCGCGCTGGAGGTTTTCATCGAGCAGATTATCGTAGAAAGTGTTATAGCCGAGCAGCCAGCCGTCACGCACCCAGCGCTGGCCGATACCCACATTACTCACCAGCCCGTCATCCTGCTGAGTAAGACCCAGTTGACTCCAGGTGAGGTAGCGCGAGTTATCCTGCCAGGGGACAAACCAGCTTCCGCGACTACCGTTGAAATTGCCTTCGTTATCGACCTGCACGTTGACGCTGGCCTTCCCCCATGGCGACAGCCAGGATTCCAGTTGTTGATTCACCTGCTCACTCACCGCATCGCGCACCTGGCCAAAGGCAAATTGTTTTGCCTGCTCGCCGGTGTCCAGACCGTTGTCGATCATGCTCGCCTCGCCAAAGGCTTTTACCATCTCGGCGAAATGTTTTTCGCCTTCATGCGATTCGGGAGCCATGCCCAGATCGGGCAACCCGTCCTGGTTATTATCAAAGGGATTTTCGGCCTGTTGCATAAAGGAGGATTGTGCACTGGCGTGACCGCCTGCTAACAGCAAGAGTAACCAGAGAGGGAGGGAATGCGATACAAAACGACTCAAATTGACGATAGCTTCTTACGGAATTCAGTTAACTTAACCTTTAAAAGCTTACCTGACTCCTCGTCGTTTTGCAGGTTTTCTCACACTTTCAGGAATATCCTTACTCTTGCCAGGCTCTCCTTTTCCTCAGACTTTCGTTGGTATCACCCCGCTTGCGCGGTAACATAAGTGACTGACAATTCAAACTTCCCCGCTAACAGGAGTCAACATGCAAAAGATAGTGATCATTGCCAACGGTGCGGCATACGGTAGCGAATCGTTATTTAACAGCCTGCGGCTGGCGATCGCGTTACGTGAACAGGCGAGCGACCTCGACCTTCGTCTGTTTCTGATGTCGGATGCCGTTACGGCGGGTTTGCGCGGTCAGAAGCCCACAGAAGGCTACAACATCCAGCAGATGCTGGAGATCCTTACTGCCCAGAACGTCCCGGTAAAACTGTGCAAGACCTGCACGGACGGGCGCGGGATCACGACACTGCCGCTGATCGACGGCGTGGAAGTCGGAACGCTGGTGGAACTGGCGCAATGGACGCTGGCCGCAGACAAAGTGCTCACCTTTTAATCCCCCTTTTCAGGCAAGCTTGCTGAAACAGCCGGTTATTTCCGAATTTAATCTTATTGGGGCGTATCTTTACCAAAAGTAAGTGCGCCCGATCACGCTTTTCTCCGGGATTTTGTCACTATTGTTTAATCGTTATGCCATTTTTTGATCAAAATCAGCATCCGCAGCCTAACTCTTTGGTGTTATGCCTCATGGGTAAAATGTGAACAACATCACGCAGCACTTCCGAAAGGAAGTACGTTGTTTTCAATACGGGGTGAGAAATGGCATTAGTAAAGGCAAGTTTGAAGTTATTTGGTGGGGATACCGTGGTCGTACGCTGTTCGGAGCGTTGCCACATCCATCTGATGAGCGAAAAAAATCACGTTAAAGACACGCAGACCGACATATTAAGCGTGCAGAACCGTGATAACGCATGGTTGACCGTACCGTATACCGGCGTCTGGAATGTCCTGATCGACAGTCATAGCCAGTCGCTTGAACATTCCATCAGTTATATCGCTGCCTGATACGCAAATGGCCCGGTCGCGCTTACGCAGCCGGGCCGACATAAGCCTCACGCGAAACCCGGCCGCATAACACCTTCAGGCAGGGACTCCCCTAACAAACCGCGCACGTTAGTCACCAGATCGTTAAGACACTCATCCTGCATCCCCAGTTTCTGCAACTCCTGTTCAAGCGAAAACAGGTACTGCGCGTTCGTGCCAAGCGGCCCACTGGCAGCAGCAATCAACGGGGCGATAATTTGCGCTCGCGTGTCCGACTCATACAGCGGATGGCGCGGATCCATAATAAATACCAGTGCATTGACCGTTCGTCCGTCGTCCAACGTCAGTTGACACCACGTCGGCAGGTAGCAGCCGGTGATCATTTCGCGCTTCCACAACAGCGTTAATTCCTGTTCAAGCGAGGCATCCGGAAGACGATAGGCCACACCGGTGGTGCGTCCGCCCTCTTTTAGTGCAAGCATTCGTCCCGGCTGACACGCGGTTCCGCGCCCTGCCGTGAGACGCAGGCAAAAGGCCCGATGCCATCCCACCAGCGTACCGGTACATGACTCCTCAAATTCTAACGCCGGGTTCCACATCAACGATCCATAACCGAAGATCCACACCGGTCCATCATCTGGTCGGCATGCCAGCGTCGCCGCAAGGGACGCTGCACGTTGCTCTGCTGACCATAAGAGTGATTCTTCAATAGCACCAAATGCCGTTTTACAATCGGCATTCATCAAGAAATCACGCGTTAACACCTTACACCTCCGCCACTGCATACTTCCCTGCGACAACTTTTTGACGCCTTCCGGGCATTTTAACTGCTCATTTTGAAACCAATATCACGACAATATGCAATTCATGGGCCGCTTGCAAGGCAGCAACGGGGGCGGGTAGCACGATTCGCCTACGCGTTCACGGGAGCTATAGCGTTAGACCTTATAATTGAAGTGGTTAGGATTTCTTATGCCACTTCTCATCTTCACCTTTGGCATACTCTTTTTTCACTGCTGACCACGCCACCTTATGTGCGGTCTCTTCCCGACTGGCATCATCGCGGCGATCGGCTTTGTCCTTGTACTGCTCCCAGGCGCTATTGAACGCCTCTTTGTAGATCTCCTGGGCATGGGCGGGTAAGACGTGTTGTACGCTGTCTGGCAGATCTTTTTTTGCTTGATAGGGCATCATTGACTCCACTTTTTGGCTAAACCTTAAGTGTGGTCAACCCTGAGCGCCTCTGCCACTACAATAAGGTTTATTCGTCCTGCAGCCTGCATAAGTTTCTGTTATTTAAACACTCTATAAACAAGAGTTTCTCTTTCTGTCGTTTTAAAGGTGAAAGGCCGAAATGCCGTAAAATTTCGTAAAATATCACCGTAAAGCCTGCGTTTTCTGTTATTTTTTACACGCTTTATTACATTTATAACTAAAATCGACCTGCAGAGATGGAGAGCATTCATGACACATGCACATGAGGCGGTGAAAACCCGCCATAAGGAGACATCGCTTATTTTCCCGGTTGTGGCGCTGGTAGTGCTGTTCCTGTGGGGGGGCAGCCATTCACTACCAGCGGTAATCGGCATTAACCTTCTTGCCCTGATTGGTATTTTAAGCAGCGCCTTTAGCGTTGTTCGTCACGCCGACGTACTGGCTCATCGCCTCGGCGAACCCTACGGCTCACTCATTCTGAGCCTGTCCGTGGTCATTCTTGAAGTCAGCCTGATCTCAGCGCTGATGGCGACCGGTGATGCGGCACCTACGCTGATGCGCGACACGCTCTATTCCATCATCATGATTGTCACTGGTGGTCTGGTGGGCTTTTCGTTATTACTGGGCGGGCGTAAGTTCGCCACTCAGTATATGAATCTGTTCGGTATCAAACAGTATCTGATTGCCTTGTTTCCGCTGGCAATTATCGTGCTGGTGTTTCCGATGGCGCTGCCCGGTGCGAATTTCACCACCGGCCAGGCGCTGTTGGTGGCCTTAATTTCTGCCGCGATGTACGGCGTATTCCTGCTCATTCAGACCAAAACGCACCAGAGTCTGTTTGTTTATGAGCACGAAGATGACAGCGACGACGACGACCCGCATCACGGTAAGCCCTCTGCGCACAGTAATGTGTGGCATGCCGTCTGGCTGGTGATTCATCTGATTGCGGTCATTGCCGTCACCAAGATGAACGCAAACCCGCTGGAGACACTGCTGACCGAACTGAACGCCCCGGTCGCCTTTACCGGCTTCCTGGTCGCGCTGCTGATCCTCTCTCCGGAAGGGCTTGGGGCGCTGAAAGCAGTGCTGAATAACCAGGTGCAGCGCGCCATGAATCTGTTCTTCGGTTCAGTGCTGGCCACTATCTCTCTGACGGTACCGGTGGTAACGCTGATTGCGTGGGCGACGGGGAATGACCTGGTGTTCGGCTTAGACGCACCAGAAATGGTGGTGATGGTAGCGTCACTGGTGCTGTGCCATATCTCGTTCTCAACGGGGCGCACTAACGTACTGAACGGTGCGGCGCATCTGGCGCTGTTTGCCGCCTATCTGATGACGATCTTTGCCTGATCCCTCAGACGAAAAAAACCCCGCTGCGGCGGGGTTTTCTGTTTCTGCGTGACTTAGTTCTCAGTGTCGAGCTCGTCGAAGCTTTTCACCAGATCGTCAACCGCTTTCATCTGCACCAGGAACTGTTCCAGCTTCGCCAGCGGTAGCGCGGATGGGCCGTCGCATTTCGCGTTGTCCGGATCCGGATGCGCTTCAATGAACAGACCGGCCAGACCGACCGCCATACCGGCACGCGCCAGCTCAGTCACCTGACCACGACGGCCACCAGACGCTGCGCCAAACGGGTCGCGGCACTGCAGCGCGTGGGTCACGTCGAAAATCACCGGGCTGTTGCCAGAAACTTTCTTCATCACGCTGAAGCCCAGCATATCGACAACGAGGTTGTCATAACCGAAGTTTGCCCCACGGTCACACAGGATCACCTTGTCGTTACCACCTTCATGGAATTTATCCACGATGTTGCCCATCTGACCCGGGCTCACGAACTGCGGTTTCTTCACGTTGATGACCGCGCCGGTTTTCGCCATCGCTTCCACCAGATCGGTCTGACGCGCGAGGAACGCCGGTAACTGAATCACATCTACAACGTCAGCGACAGGCTGCGCCTGGCTGGCTTCATGAACGTCGGTGATCACTTTTACGCCAAAGGTCTGCTTCAGTTCCTGGAAGATTTTCATCCCTTCTTCCAGGCCCGGTCCACGGTAGGAGTGGATAGAGGAACGGTTGGCTTTATCAAAAGAGGCCTTGAACACGTAAGGGATACCCAGTTTCTGGGTAACGGTCACGTAGTGCTCACAAATGCGCATCGCCAGATCGCGCGATTCCAGCACGTTCATCCCGCCAAACAGCACGAACGGCAGATCGTTTGCTACCTTGATGTCGCCAATGCTAACCACTTTTTGTTTCATAGGATCGCCTTAATGATGAGTAAGAATGTCGATAAATTAATGCAGGACAATTTGCTTATGCGAGATGTTATTAATCTGCGCACGAATCATTTCGCTGATCGGGTCTTCCGGACACTGCTCAACGAAATAGCTTAAATCGGTCAGCGCGACATGTTCACATTCCAGTTGCGCATAAATTAAGCCCCGGTCACGTATTTCATACGGATCTTCCGGGTTAAATTGCAGTAACGCTTCGCTCGCTCGCAGCGCCAGCTCCATCTGTTGTTCTTCCATTAAGGAAGATTTCAGCGTGTCCAGCAGCTTGCGAATCACTTCCGCGTTATCCGCTTCATCCAGGTCCTCGTTAAATAACTCAGCGACCGGACTGATATTCCCCTTCAGCCACACTTCCAGCGTATGCTCATTCAACGTTTCCCCGTTAAACGGGTTGATGAGCCACATCTCGCCTTCCAGCGACTCGATACGCAAAATAAGCTGCGTCGGGAATATCACCGGCACCAGTGGTAATGACAATCGGTTGGCAATCCACAGTAAAATTGCCCCCAGTGACACCGCACTGCCCTGGCGGTTCTTCAGTACCTGGTCAAGCCATAGCGCGTCGGACAAGCGGTAAACGCCGCGGGTGTCAGTAAAGCCCCACTCGCCGTAGAAAAGTGCCAGCAATTTTTCCAGTTGCTCATCCTGAGACAAAAGCTGGCTAATTTCTTCTTGCGCCAGGCTGACCAGACGTTCCAGCTCGTCATAGACAGTTTGCGAAGGGAAATCCAGGCGGATCGATTCCGATGCCAGGATCATCCCGTCGCACAATGGCGCTTTGTTAAATTCGAAATCAGCTAACGACCTCATGACTTACCCCAGTAACGGTATTTTTGTGGTGGCGAGTTTAATGATGATGTACAGCACCACCAGCGCCAGCGGGAACGCGATTAATCGCGCCTGCCGACTGCGCGCCCGACGGTAATCGAGCGCAATAAAACCCAAAACGATGTAAATGATAACTCCAAACAGCTTCTCAGTCAGCCATGTCCCCTGCTCCGTGAATGGCAGGATGTGCGTTTTAGCGATCAACCCCATACCAGTGAGCAACAAAACGGTGTCAACAATCGGCGGTACGACGCGCGTCCAGCGCGCGTGAGCCCGCGCAGAATGACATTCACTCCACCCATAACGCAGCACAAACAGACTAACGGAAAGCGCAATGCTAGCGAGGTGAACCCCTAACAGGAGCGTAACGCTGTTCATACGGGCTTGCATCCGAGCGTAAGACGCTCGTTGTCGCCATAATCGCGACAGGTTTCTACCGCCTGGTAGCCCGCGCGATTAAAGGCGTCACGCACCACGGCGCCCTGCTGCCAGCCATGCTCGATCAACAGAAAACCGCCCGCTTCCAGCCGCGTGCGAGATTGCTCGATGATGTGCACAATGTCGGCCATTCCGCAGTCACCGGCGACCAGGGCGCTCAGCGGTTCGAAGCGGACATCGCCCTGCGCCAGATGCGGATCCTGCTCGTCAATGTACGGCGGATTGCTGACAATCATCGCAAACTGCTGCCCCGGCAAGGCGCTAAACCAGTCGCTTTGCAGAATATGGACATTGTTGATAGCCAGATGAGCCGCATTACGCTGCGCCAGCGCAACGGCATCCGGCATTCTGTCAACCGCCGTGACCTCGCAGTCAGGGCGCTCAGACGCCAGCGCCAGCGCAATCGCACCGGTGCCAGTACCCAGATCGAGAATGCGGCACGGGGTTGTTGGCAGTCGCGCCAGCGCCTGCTCCACCAGACATTCGGTATCCGGACGCGGGATCAACGTGGCCGGTGAAACAAACAGCGGCAACGACCAGAATTCCCGCACGCCAGTTAAATGTGCGATCGGTTCCCCCCGTTGACGGCGAGCCAGCAGCGTCGCCAGTTGCGCCTGCTGGGCGTCGGTCAACGTCGTTTCGCCAAACGCCAGTATCCAGGTGCGCCCTTTTCCGGTCACGAATTCGAGTAAGATCTCGGCATCGCGACGCGGGCTTTCACTCTCCTGTAGCTGGCTTATCGCCTCACGTAACCAGTGCTGAAAATCCATTATTCCTGCTCGGACAGCGCCGCCAGCTGATCGGCCTGGTATTCCTGCACGATCGGCTCAATCAGCATATCCAGTTTGCCTTCCATTGCTTCATCCAGACGGTAGAGCGTCAGGTTGATGCGGTGATCGGTCACACGCCCCTGCGGAAAGTTGTAGGTCCGGTTGCGATCGCTGCGGTCGCCGCTGCCCAGCAGGTTACGACGCGTTGACGCTTCGGCCTGCTGACGCTTCGCCACTTCTGCCGCGCGAATACGCGCGCCGAGCACCGAGAGCGCTTTGGCTTTGTTCTTGTGCTGCGAACGTTCGTCCTGACACTCCACCACAATGCCGGTCGGCAGGTGAGTAATACGGATCGCGGAGTCGGTGGTGTTAACGTGCTGACCACCCGCCCCGGAGGAACGGAAGGTATCAATACGGAGATCGGCCGGGTTGATATCCGGCAGTTCGGCTTCCGGCAGCTCCGGCATCACCGCCACGGTACAGGCAGAGGTGTGGATTCGGCCCTGCGATTCCGTTGCCGGTACGCGCTGCACACGATGCCCGCCGGACTCAAACTTCAGTCGACCATAGACGCCGTCGCCGCTGATCTTGGCGATAATCTCTTTATAGCCGCCGTGCTCGCCTTCGCTGGCGCTCATGATCTCCACGCGCCAGCGGCGTGTTTCGGCATAGCGGCAGTACATGCGGAACAGATCGCCGGCAAATAAGGCCGCTTCATCACCGCCAGTCCCGGCGCGAACTTCCAGAAACGCATTGCGTTCATCGTCCGGATCTTTCGGCAGTAACAATACCTGTAGCTGCTGTTCCAGTTGTTCACTCTTGTCTTTCGCTTCGCGCAGTTCTTCCTGCGCCATTTCACGCATTTCAGGATCGTCGAGCATCATTTGTGCTGTTTCGATATCGTCCTGAATCTGTTGCCAGTCCGTAAAACAGCGAGAAACATCGCTTAGCTGTGCATACTCGCGCGACAGTGCGCGAAAACGTTCCTGGTCTGCGATGGTTCCCGCATCACCCAGCAGCGCCTGAACTTCTTCATGGCGTTCATGCAGGGCTTCCAGTTTGGCAACGATAGAAGGCTTCATAGGCGTAAATGCACCTTGTAAAAAGAAGGGTGTGTTGCTACTCCAGCCCGAGGCTGTCGCGCAAGATATTCAGGCGTTCGTCATCCCCGTCACGGGCGGCCTGCTGAAGAGATTTGGTTGGTGCATGGATCAGGCGGTTGGTCAGTTTCCATGCCAGATCCTGCATAATGGCCTGCGCGTCACCGCCCTGTTCCAGAGCAGCAAGCGCTTTTGCAGTCAGTTCATCCCGTACATGCTCAGCCTGACTCCGGTATTCACGAATGGTTTCACTGGCGCCCTGAGCACGCAGCCAGGCCATAAACTCGCTGGTTTCCTGCGCGACAATCGTTTCGGCTTCCACTGCCGCAGCTTTGCGCTGCGCCAGGTTGTGCGAAATGATGCTTTGCAGATCGTCAACGCTATAGAGATAAGCGTTCGCCAGTTTACCGACTTCCGGTTCGACATCGCGCGGAACGGCGATATCCACCAGCAACATCGGCTGATTGCGGCGGCTTTTCAGCGCACGCTCCACCATCCCTTTACCAATGATAGGCAGCGGGCTGGCGGTTGAACTGATGATAATGTCAGCTTCCCGCAGACGTTCATCGATGTCGCTGAGTGCGATCACTTCAGCACCCACTTCATCGGCCAGAACCTGCGCCCGCTCACGGGTGCGGTTGGCGATAATCATCTTCTGCACTTTGTGTTCGCGCAGATGGCGCGCCACCAGTTCGATGGTTTCGCCCGCGCCGACCAACAGCACAGTGACCGTGGAAAGTGATTCAAAGATTTGGCGCGCCAGCGTACAGGCGGCAAACGCAACGGACACGGCGCTGGCGCCGATATCGGTTTCGGTACGAACCCGTTTGGCAACGGAGAACGATTTCTGGAACATACGTTCCAGCGCGCTGGCGTTCAGGTGGCCTTTTTGTGAATCCGCAAACGCTTTTTTCACCTGGCCGAGGATCTGTGGTTCACCGAGTACCAGCGAATCCAGACCACTGGCGACACGCATCAGATGGCTGACTGCATCGTTATCCTGGTGCCAGTAGAGACTGCTGCGCAGATCGTCTTCATCAAGATTGTGGAAATCACATAACCAACGAATCAGCGCTTCCTGCAGGTTATCCTGCTCTTCCACGCTCAGATACAGCTCCGTGCGATTACACGTCGACAAGACCACGCCGCCCTGCACCATTGGCTGCGCAAGCAGGCTTTCCAGCGCCTGATCGAGCGTATCTGGCGAAAACGTTACGCGTTCTCGCAGCGATACAGGTGCCGTCTTATGGTTAATGCCGAGCGCTAAAAGGGTCATGTCTGCGGGAGTAGTACCAGCGTTGATATGGTTAGTCTGCTCGCATCATACAGGATGCGCGGAATCAATAAAAGAGAGTGCCCCCTTTTGGAGTAATCGCTTATTGCTTAAATTAAGATAACGTGAACGTAGACGATATACCCGCGCGGCGCTAGCATTAAGGGTTATTATTGCAACGTATCACAAGGATTCGTCATCATTATGACCCTGCCTGATTTTCGCCTGATCCGCCTGCTTCCGCTGGCAACCCTGTTTCTGACCGCCTGTACGATCAACGCGCCGAAAGGCCCGGGGAAAAGTCCGGACTCTCCTCAATGGCGGCAACATCAGCAGGAGGTTCGCCAGTTAAATCAGTATCAAACGCGCGGCGCGTTTGCCTATATTTCCGACGAGCAGAAGGTCTATGCGCGCTTTTTCTGGCAGCAGACCGGCCAGGATCGCTATCGCCTGCTGCTGACCAACCCGCTTGGCAGCACCGAGCTTGAACTGAACGCGCAGCCGGGTAACGTGCAATTGATGGACAATAAAGGCCAGCGCTATATCGCTGACGATGCCGAAGAGATGATCGGCAAGCTGACCGGTATGCCTATCCCGCTAAACAGCCTGCGTCAGTGGATCCTTGGCCTGCCGGGCGACGCGACCGACTATAAACTCGACGACCAGTACCGCCTGAGCGAAGTGAACTACAGCCAGGACGGAAAAAACTGGAAAGTGGTCTATAGCGCGTACGACAGCAAAACCTCCCCGGCAATGCCGGCCAATATGGAACTCTCCGACGGTGCTCAGCGTATCAAGCTGAAAATGGATAACTGGATTGTAAAATGATGACCCAGTGGCCCTCTCCGGCAAAACTGAATCTGTTTTTATACATCACCGGACGACGTGCGGACGGTTATCACACGCTGCAAACGCTGTTTCAGTTCCTCGATTATGGCGACACCCTCAGCCTGGAACCGCGTCGCGACGGCGAAATTCATCTCCTGACGCCGGTTGACGGCGTGGCACATGAAGACAACCTGATCGTCCGTGCCGCGCGACTGCTGATGAAAACAGCCGCAGAGCGCGGTCGGCTGCCAGCCGGTAGCGGTGCGGATATCCGTATCGAAAAGCGTCTGCCGATGGGCGGAGGCCTGGGCGGCGGATCGTCGAACGCGGCAACTGTGCTGGTCGCGCTAAACCATCTCTGGCAGTGTGGTCTGTCGCTGGACGAACTGGCCGAGCTCGGTTTAACGCTCGGGGCTGACGTGCCGGTGTTTGTCCGCGGACACGCCGCCTTTGCCGAAGGCGTCGGAGAGATCCTGACCCCGGTGGAACCGGCCGAAAAATGGTACCTGGTGGCTCATCCTGGCGTCAGTATTCCAACGCCGATGATTTTTAACGATCCCGACCTCCCCCGTAATACGCCAAAAAGGTCAATAGAAACGTTATTAAAATGTGAATTCAGCAATGATTGCGAGGTTATCGCAAGAAAACGTTTTCGCGAGGTTGATGCGGCGCTTTCCTGGCTGTTAGAATACGCGCCGTCGCGCCTGACTGGTACAGGAGCCTGTGTCTTTGCTGAATTCGATACAGAGTCTCGTGCCCGGCAGGTGCTTGAGCAAGCCCCGGAATGGCTCAATGCCTTTGTGGCGAAGGGTGTCAACCTCTCTCCACTGCATAGAGCGTTACTCTAACTCATTGAAGTTTCAGTACGTTGGCGAGATGACGAATTGCCAGACGCATACATCAGTATGTGACTGGTGTGAGGCCTTGAACCCAGCGCGCATAAAACATAAATGATGACGGGTAAGCCGGGCAAGCTGAGTTTCGGTGACAACGTCACCCTGTTCCAGACGTTGCATCGCGCTCGTTAATACACCGCATGGAGAGAGTCCTGCCTGGCCCGCACAGTTTTTGGCAAACTCTTTCCACCAATGGACGCATGCCTGAGGTTCTTCTCGTGCCTGATATGAAGCTTTTTGCTGGTAACGCCACCCCGGAACTAGCACAACGTATTGCCAACCGCCTGTACACTTCTCTCGGCGACGCCGCTGTAGGTCGCTTTAGCGACGGCGAAGTCAGCGTACAAATTAACGAAAATGTACGCGGTGGTGATATTTTCATCATCCAGTCCACTTGTGCTCCAACGAACGACAACCTGATGGAATTGGTCGTTATGGTTGATGCCCTGCGCCGTGCTTCCGCAGGCCGTATCACCGCCGTTATCCCTTACTTTGGCTATGCGCGCCAGGATCGTCGTGTACGTTCCGCTCGTGTGCCGATTACGGCAAAAGTTGTCGCTGACTTCCTGTCCAGCGTCGGCGTTGACCGCGTTCTGACCGTTGACCTGCATGCTGAACAGATCCAGGGCTTCTTCGACGTACCGGTTGATAACGTATTTGGTAGCCCAATTCTGTTAGAAGATATGCTGCAGCTGAATCTGGATAACCCGATTGTGGTTTCTCCGGACATCGGTGGCGTCGTGCGTGCCCGCGCTATCGCTAAGCTGCTTAATGACACCGATATGGCGATCATCGACAAACGCCGTCCGCGTGCAAACGTCTCTCAGGTGATGCACATCATCGGTGACGTAGCGGGTCGTGACTGCGTGCTGGTTGACGATATGATCGACACCGGTGGTACGCTGTGTAAAGCAGCTGAAGCGCTGAAAGAACGTGGTGCAAAACGCGTATTTGCTTATGCCACTCACCCGATCTTCTCAGGCAATGCGGCAAACAACCTGCGTAACTCTGTGATTGATGAAGTCGTTGTCTGCGATACCATTCCGCTGACCGACGAAATCAAAGCACTGCCGAACGTGCGTACGTTGACCCTGTCGGGTATGCTGGCCGAAGCGATTCGTCGTATCAGCAACGAAGAATCGATTTCTGCTATGTTCGAGCATTAATCGAACCCGGCTCAAAGACCCGCTGCGGCGGGTTTTTTTGTCTGTAACCTTTATTTGTATGACTTATGCCTCCTTCACCTGCCAACCCGCCATTTCATTGAGTTGACAGATGATGCGCTCATGGATGAAACATTATTGTGAACAGAATTTTTTCCTCACATGTGATGCCTTTCCGCGCCCTCATCGACGCTTGTTGGAAAGAAAAATATACCGCCTCACGGTTTACCCGTGATGTGATTGCCGGGATCACCGTCGGGATTATTGCTATCCCGCTGGCGATGGCACTGGCTATCGGGAGTGGTGTCGCGCCGCAGTACGGACTTTATACCTCCGCTGTGGCCGGGATTGTTATTGCCTTAACCGGGGGCTCGCGTTTTAGCGTCTCAGGCCCGACCGCCGCGTTTGTGGTGATCCTCTACCCCGTTTCACAACAGTTTGGGCTGGCAGGCCTGCTTGTCGCGACGCTGATGTCCGGGGTCTTCCTGATCCTCTTTGGCCTGGCCCGCTTTGGCCGCCTGATTGAGTACATCCCGGTCTCAGTTACCTTAGGTTTTACCTCAGGGATTGGTATCACCATTGGTACCATGCAAATCAAAGATTTCCTCGGTTTGCAGATGGCCCACGTTCCGGAACACTATCTGCAAAAAGTCGGCGCGCTATTTATGGCTCTGCCGAGCATTAACCTGGGCGATGCCGCCATCGGGGTGGTCACGCTGGGCACGCTGATGATGTGGCCGCGTTTGGGCATTCGCCTGCCGGGCCACCTGCCCGCCCTACTCGCCGGCTGTGCTGTCATGGGGATCGTCAACCTGCTGGGCGGCCACGTTGCCACCATTGGTTCTCAGTTCCACTATATTCTGGCCGACGGCTCACAGGGCAACGGGATACCGCAACTGCTGCCGCAACTGGTGCTGCCGTGGAACCTGCCGGATTCTGATTTCACGTTGAGTTGGGATTCCCTGCGCGCCCTGCTTCCGGCGGCCTTCTCAATGGCCATGCTGGGGGCAATCGAGTCCCTGCTCTGCGCCGTGGTACTCGACGGAATGACCGGCACGAAACACAAAGCCAACAGCGAGCTGATTGGTCAGGGCCTGGGTAATATTGTCGCCCCCTTCTTTGGTGGGATTACCGCAACGGCGGCGATTGCCCGTTCGGCGGCAAACGTCCGCGCTGGCGCAACATCCCCTATTTCCGCCGTGATCCACGCGCTGCTGGTGATCATGGCGCTGCTGGCGCTGGCACCGCTGCTCTCATGGCTGCCGCTGTCGGCGATGGCGGCCCTGCTGCTGATGGTGGCCTGGAACATGAGTGAAGCGCACAAAGTTGTGGATTTGCTGCGTCATGCACCCAAAGACGACATCATTGTGATGATGATGTGTATGTCACTGACAGTGCTGTTTGACATGGTCATTGCCATCAGCGTCGGGATTGTACTGGCCTCGTTACTGTTTATGCGCCGTATTGCACGCATGACGCGACTGGCAGCGGTTAACGTCGAGGTCCCCGATGATGTACTGGTGCTGCGCGTGATCGGCCCACTGTTCTTTGCAGCCGCTGAAGGATTGTTTACCGATCTGGAGTCACGCATCGAAGGAAAACGCATTGTCGTACTGAAATGGGACGCGGTACCGGTGCTGGACGCAGGTGGTCTGGATGCCTTCCAGCGCTTTGTGAAAAGATTGCCAGAAGGCTGCGAACTGCGCGTAAGTAACCTTGAGTTCCAGCCGCTGCGCACGATGGCGCGCGCTGGCATTAAGCCGATTCCGGGTCGTCTGGCCTTTTTCCCGAACCGCGACGCGGCGCTGGCTGATTTATAATCTTTTTGCGCTTACCGGTCTGTTCCTGTACAGGCCGGTAACATTTTCCGCTCTGTCCCCTGTTTTTCCCCTCCCGTGTTGTTATTATCAGCTTTCAGTTTCTGCAAATAAGAGTGACAACTCGTGATTTCATTTACGCTACGTGAAATGACCGGAGAAGATATTCCGGCGGTTCAGTTATTTCTGATTCAACATCTGAATGAATTTTTTGCGGCTGACAGACCTGCCCCTACTCCCGGGCAGGATGTTTTTAACCTGCAACAGCAGTATATTCAACAGCAGCGCAATGTATTGCTGTGCGCCTGGAGCGAAAAGCAGGAACTCATTGCGACCCTGGCCGTCTGCCAATATGACGACCGTATAGCCGAACTTCGCGGACGCTATATTTTGACAGAAACGGCAGAAATTTGTCGCTGCTATGTGGACAAACGTTACCGCAGAAAAGGTATTGGACGTCAGTTACTCGCTTTTGCTGAAACATTCTGCGAGCAGCAGCGGTACAACTTATTATACTTACATACCCATCATTTTTTACCGGGAGGTTATTCATTCTGGCGACGTAATCATTTTCAGGTTGTGATGGATATGCACGATGACTGGCAATTAGTGCATATGGAGAGATCACGTAAATCACGCATGAATAAGAATATTACTTGATCAATGTCAATCAATTCTCATTTAGCTTTTCATTATTACATTTCGACATCCGCAATTTCATCCTCAAAAAAAACATAACACATTGATACACAACAACTAAAATTTATCCCACTCAATAAAATTCGTCTTTCCCCTTGCGATTGATCTTGTTAACAAATGCCGATACAGTCTTTTTCGACAGTATTTCATTGCACCAACATTGTAATGAATAGGAACATGGTGCGGATTATTGCAATCCCATTCCATGACTGCCCCCGCAACTGTAGGCGGATACAGAATATCCTCGTGCAGCATATTTTGTTGCAGGTCACTGTAAAGCGAATCTTTATGGGAAGGCCGATATTCTGATTACCGTGAGTCAGGAGACCTGCTGTCAAATTTATACCCCATTGAGTGGACGGGATGGTCCATGTGATGAATTATTTGATATTAGGCACCGTGAAAGAGTGAATCAGATCCTTGACTGAACCGCTGACTTTCTTTATTTGCATAACGTCATGCATAAATTTCACGATGTCCTGTCATCTATCGTCATGAACTCTCCCGATATATGGAACGATATAATCCATGACCAGACGTTCAGATTCTGGCATGAACGGGATGATAATAATGCACGCTAATGTTACCTCTTTACCTTATAAAAAAATGCTTCTGGTTGTTGCTGGTGCCGCACTGTTTCTCACCTCAGGTCTTTCTCATGCAGCCAAAACGGAATATCCATTGACGATAAAAAACTGTGGTCGGGATATGACATTTCACGCAGCGCCAAAACGTGTTGCCACCGTAGGACAAAACAGCACTGAGATCCTGTATGCGCTGGGCCTGGCCGATCGCGTGGTAGGCACATCGCTGTGGTTCGGGCCCGTTCCCGACGCGTATAAGGCGGCAAATGACAAGATTGCGGTTATTGCGCAGAACATCCCCAGCTTCGAAGGCATCATTGCCAAAAAACCGGATCTGGTCGCCAGCCAGTTCGAATGGCAGATCGGCCCTGCGGGCACGGTGGCGTCTTATGAACAGTTCAGCGAACTGAAAGTCCCGGTCTATACCGCACCGGCAGACTGCGCGAAAGATAACGAAGATGGCGGTGACGGCGTGCGCAAAGGCATGTTTGATATCGCAATGGTCTATCAGGAAGTGGCCGACTTAGCGAGGATCTTCGACGTTCAGGATAAGGGCGAAGAACTGATTGCCAGCCTCAAAGCACGTGAAACGGCAGCGAAGAACAAAATCGCCGGGATGGACAACAGCGTCTCCGCCGTTTTCTGGTTCTCCAGCGCCGACCTGCAATTGGATCCGTATGTCGCCGGGAAATTAGGGCCTGCTGCCTGGATTGCGCAGACCCTGGGTATCAAAAACGTCATTGATTCCGCAGAGGAGTGGCCAACGGTCGGTTGGGAAACCATCGCCAAAGCCCAACCGACAGTGATTGTGCTGGGGGAAATGAGTCGTCGACGTTTCCCGGCCGATGACTGGCAGGTGAAAATGGATTATTTGAAATCCGACCCGGTCACCCAGCTGATCCCCGCCGTTAAAGCCGATCATTTACCAGTGATTGATGTACAGACCATGAATGCCGGAATCAGAACGATTGACGGTGTTGAAAAACTGGCTGACGCCCTGGTTGAGTATGGCTTAGCGCATCCACAAGCCGCGCATTAACCCTCGTTTCGCGCCAGTTCCTGACGGGGCCGGCGCGTGTTATGCACTCCGAAACGCAGGTGACTATGAGCGATTTACGCAGGACGCGTCACGCCGTTAGTCGGCTGGCGGTCAATGTTTGCGGCCACGCCCTCTGGGTTAGCGTGCTGATGTGCGGCGTCCTGCTGGCAGGGATCGCCATTGGCGAGACGTTTATTCCCTGCCAGCACGTATTCAACACGCTGGCAAACCATCTGTTTGATACCGATTATCCGGTTGATGCGCTGGATGCCGGGATCGTCTGGAACTATCGCCTGACCCGTGCGCTGGTCTCCGCCAGTTGTGGCGCCTGCCTGGCCGTGTCCGGCGTGGTTTTACAGTCGTTACTGCGCAATGCGCTTGCCGAGCCGTATCTGCTGGGCATTTCCGCAGGCGCATCAACCGGTGCGGTGCTGGTTGCGCTGACCGGACTGGGCGCCGGGATGATCAGCATGTCGTTCGGCGCATTTGTCGGTGCCCTGACTGCCTTTTTGTTTGTGGCCCTTCTGGCGGTAGCGGCAGGCGGCAGACAAGGCGGGGGGGTGACGACGCAAATCATTCTCGCCGGGATTGCCAGTTCCCAGTTATTCAATGCGCTGACCTCGCTGATCATCACCCGTTCAGCTAACGCGGAACAGGCACGCGGCATTATGTTCTGGTTACTCGGGAATCTGAGCGGCGTCCGCTGGCCGGATGTGGTACTGGCGATCCCCACAGCGTTAGTTGGCGTTGCGATATGCTTCTGTTATGCCCGCCATCTGGATGCCTTCTCTTTTGGCGCGGAGTCCGCCGCCTCACTGGGGATTCCGGTAAAACGCACACGTGGCGTGCTGATTGCCGCCGTAACGGGTATGACGGCCATTATGGTCTCCATCGTCGGCGCAATTGGCTTTGTGGGACTGGTGATCCCTCACGCCGCCCGTCTGCTGGTAGGCCATCAGCACCATCGTTTGCTGCCTGTCAGCGCGCTGATCGGCGCCATTTTCCTGATCGTCGCCGATGTTATCTCCCGCACGCTTCTCCCCGGACAAGTTCTGCCTATCGGCGTTATTACGGCCCTGGTCGGTGCGCCCGCGTTCTCCATCATCCTGATCAGAGGAAACCCGACCAAATGACCGTCAATCCTGTACCGACTCCGGTTGCCATCCGCGACGCGATAATTCAGGCGAAAAGTCTGCACTGGCAGGTGAAAGGCAAAGTGATCGTCAATGACGTCTCACTCAGCGTGGCGCCGGGTGAGTTTGTCGGCATTATCGGCCCCAATGGTTCCGGGAAAACGTCGCTGATTTCATTGCTGGCCGGTCTGCTGAAGCCCACCGCCGGTCACATCCTGTTGCAGCAAAAAGCGCTGCATCGCTATTCACGTCGTCAACTGGCGCAGCAGGTCGCGCTGGTTGAGCAGCAGGCAGAAACCAGTGAGCGCCTGACCGCGATACAGGCCGTCTCGCTGGGGCGAACCCCGTGGCTGAGCCTACTGAATCCGTGGTCGGACAACGATGACGATATCGTCCAGACCATGCTGGAGAAAGTCGATCTTCAGCATCTTCGCCATCGCTGCTGGCACACCTTTTCCGGCGGCGAAAAACAACGCCTGCATATTGCCCGCGCGCTCGCTCAGCAGCCACAACTGCTACTGATGGACGAGCCCACTAATCACCTCGACATTCAACATCAGATTGGCCTTCTCAGTCTGGTGAAACGCGAAAAACTGACGGTTGTCGCCGCTCTCCACGATCTCAATCATGCTGCCATGTTCTGCGATCGCATCATCGTGATGAACGCCGGTCGTCTGGAAATGCAGGGCCGTCCCTGCGCCATTTTCACCCGCGAGAATCTCCGCGCCTGGTTTGGCATTGACGCCATCGTCGAGCGCGATCGCCATGGTGCGAACTGTTTTATTCGTTATCAAAGACCTGAAGAAACCTAAGGAAGCCCCCATGAACTCTCTGAAAAAGAGCCTGAACGTATTGTGTTTGCTGGTCCTCACCGCCTCTGCCTTCGCACAAACCCACGAAGTACTGATGAAGAATCGCGGTTCAGCAGGCCCCATGGTCTATGAGCCAGACTACCTGGAGATTCAGCCTGGTGATACGGTGAAATTTATCCGCAAACATAAGAGTCACAACGCAGCCTCGATTGCTGAACTGTCACCTGCGGGCTACCCGGGATTTATCGGCAAAATCGATGAGGAGATCGCAGTGAAGTATGACAACGCGGGCTTCTACGGCATTAAATGCACCCCGCATTATGCGCAAGGGATGGTCATGCTGATTAAAGTCGGCAACGCCACCCTGCCGGACAGCTATCGCGCGTTTACGGCCCCCGGGATCGCTAATAAGCGCTTCCAGGATATCTATTCGCGTATTGATAAACAGTAAGGGAGAGCGCTGTGGTGGTGGAGAACGAACAGCCGGATAAAGACATTCAGCAGCAACGACGCAACTGCCTGTGCAAATTGACAAAATTTGTTGGCGCAGCGGGAGTGACCGCCGCCGTCTGGCCGTTAATTTCCGCATTAGGGCCGGACGAAACAACGCGCGGAGAAAATGAGCCAATAGACGTCTCGCTGGCGGGGATCGCCGCAGGACAAACCCTCAGACGCATCTGGCAAGGGAAGCTGATCCTCATCCATCATCGCACGCCGGAAGAGATCGTCGCGGCCCGCGCGGGTGACCACAGAGCGCTTGTCGATCCGCAATCGGACAGCGAACGGGTCGCGTCTGACTATCCGCAGTGGCTGGTTGTTCAGGGGTATTGTCCGCATGCCGGCTGTGTTCCCAATACCAGACCCGGTGGACAGGGCTGGATTTGCCCGTGTCACGGTTCGGAGTTTGATACGTCCGGACGGGTCACCCGCGGCCCTGCAACCACTAATCTGGCCGTTCCTGAGTTTGCCTTTCATCCTGATGGTCTGACCGTGCGTATAGGCGCTAAGGACGTGTGAGATGATCCGCTGGCGCATTCCTTTCCCGCGCTCCATCGCCGGTGTATGGCTGTTTGCCGTTGGTGCGATCCTGCTGGTGATGCTGGGAATACAGATCCTGACCGGTATCGTGCTGGCGATGTTTTACGTCCCGACGACATCGCTGGCGTTTGATTCCATCATCCACATCATGCGCGCGGTCAGTCACGGAGAGTTGCTGCGCAATATGCACGCCATCGGCGCATCGCTGTTTTTCTTTGCCTGCTATTTGCATATTTTCCGTGGCATGTATTACAGCGTCTACCGCAGACCGTATGTGACGATGTGGATGGTTAGCGTCACGTTGTACGTGCTGCTGATGATCACCGCGTTTCTTGGCTACAGCCTGATTTGGGGGCAAAAGAGCTACTGGGCAGCGACGGTGATCACCAGTTTCGCCCGCGTTATTCCGGTAGTGGGCGACGGGTTGTATACCTTGCTGGTAGGCGGCTATGTGCCTGACACCCCTACGCTTGGGCGCTTTTACGTCCTGCACTTTATTCTTCCCGTTGTGGTCGTGGTGATGACGATTTTCCACGTCCGTACGGTACAGTCGGCCTTTGCTCACGCGATGAAACGGGCCTTCAGCGAGAAAGCGTCTCGTCGTCTGCTCTTCGATTACCGAATCACGGATGCAGATGCTATTAAAATCACGTTATTCCTGATGCTGTTCACCTGGTTTTTGTTCTTCGCGCCGCACTATCTGAGCAGCGCGGATAACTTCATCCCGGCGGATCCCACGGTGACTCCGGCGATTGTTGCCCCGGAGTGGTACTTTCTCCCCTTCTTTTCCATTCTGCGCTGCTTCCCGAACGAACTCGTCGGGCTGGTGGCGATGTGCGGCGCGGTGCTGATCTTCTATTTTCTGCCGTGGCTGGATACCTCCCGCGCACGTTTTCGTCACTACAGCAAATGGGTGAAATGGGGTTTCTGGCTGTGGGTGCTGAACGTCTGTTTTCTTGGGTGGCTGGGATCAAAAGCCCTGGTTGGCCCCGATCTGACGGAGGGCATTCGTAATGAAGAGGGATGGATCCGCGCGGTCTCGCAACTGTCGACAATCGGCTATTTCGCCTGGTTTTTACTGGTGCTGCCCTGTCGTCGTTTTCTGGAAAAGCAGGACTGAAGATGATGAGACAATTACTCAGATGCAGCATGCTGTGGGTGGTACTCTGCGCGATGAGCCCCACATTCGCGCAAGAGCCTGTTCCCACGCGCCAGGAGTGGAGCTTCAGCGGTCTCTCCGGAGAATATGATAAGGCGCAATTGCGACGCGGTTTGCAGGTCTATGAAGAGAAGTGTCGGGCCTGTCACGGCATGAAATACCTGACGTTTCGCACGCTGACCAAACCCGGCGGCCCGGAACTAACGACAGAAGACGCGAAAAATCTCGCCAGCGGCTATGTCTTTCCGATTATTCAGGATGACGGTCAACCCGGTGAGCGGGACGGCACCCTGAACGACAGCTTTATTTCGCCTTATCTCAACGATCAGGAAGCGAGACACCTGAATAACGGCGCCCTGCCCGTGGATTTAAGTTATATCGTTCGCGCCCGAACCTACGATCGCGGCTTTCCGCAATTTCTGCTGGACGCGTTTATTCCCTACACTGAGCAAGGCGCGGATTACCTCTTCGCGCTCTTAACCGGTTATCTGCCTGATGACCCGGAACTGAAGGCGAATCGTTATTATCCTGGTGGGGTGATTAACATGCCAAAACCGCTGGCGGACGGCGAAATCGAATGGCAGTCAGAATCGCATGTCGCGCAAACTGAAGAACAATACGCACGGGATGTCACCGCCTTTCTGACCTGGGCGGCCGATCCCGACCTGACGGCGAGAAAACATCAGGGAATGTACGTCATGGGGTATCTCGCCATCATGCTGGCGTTATTATGGATGATGCTGCGGATGAAAAGACGCGCACAACAATAACGTGATAAAGAAATCGCAAACCGTGACCAGTCAGCCTGATGCTGGCTGGTCATTATCTTGCAGGGAACGTTAACTGTGACGACGATTATCGTTACGGCGGCAACGTTTGTCGTAATGGCGCACCCACCAGTAGCGGTCGCTGACTTGTTCATGCCCCCCTACGCGGGCACCCGCCAGCCACAAAATGGCGCCGACGAAGATACTGAGCACTGCACCATGTGCGAAAAATTGTGGCAGGTTAAATTGCGGCAACTGGTTTAAAATGGAGTAACCCACACCAACCACCATAACCACTAACCCCAAACCCATGAGCACATTACCGAGTAACGAAGCGTTTTTGCGTTTCATGTGTCACCTCCGGAACTTTTGGGTTGCTTCAGGGAATACCCCTAATCCATATGTGTAAAGTATAGACAACGCACCACTTTGGTAGTGCGCCTGCGATCACAATTACACCCCATTATTCAACAAATCTTTACAAATAAGCCTCTGAACACCTTGACTTTCCAATAATCAATACAGGCAATTATTCAGTTTCCGGGTAAAGTGACACGGTGCTTTGTCAAGCGGGGCGACAGACAGTAAACTACGCGCCAGTTATTGAAACACTCAGGATAAAAACGTGACGATTAAACTGATTGTCGGCCTGGCGAACCCCGGCGCTGAATATGCAGCCACCCGACATAATGCGGGCGCATGGTACGTCGATTTACTGGCAGAGCGGTTGCGTGCTCCTCTGCGCGAAGAGCCGAAATTCTTTGGCTACACCTCCAGAGTCAGTCTGGAAGGTGAAGATGTCCGTTTATTAGTTCCCACCACGTTTATGAATCTGAGCGGCAAAGCGGTCGGCGCAATGGCGAGTTTTTATCGCATCAATCCCGACGAAATTTTAGTGGCCCACGATGAACTGGATCTTCCCCCTGGCGTGGCAAAATTTAAACTCGGCGGAGGTCATGGCGGACACAACGGGCTGAAAGACATTATCAGCAAGCTCGGCAATAACCCTAACTTTCATCGCTTACGTGTCGGAATCGGTCATCCGGGCGATAAAAACAAAGTTGTCGGCTTTGTATTAGGCAAACCGCCTGTTTCAGAACAGAAGTTAATTGACGACGCGATTGACGAAGCGGCGCGTTGCACTGAGGTATGGTTCAAAGACGGTTTGACCAAAGCAACGAATCGATTGCACGCCTTTAAAGCGCAATAAGCAGTGATGTGCGGCATTTTTGCCGTACGCTGTGTATAATAGGCAAAGTTATTTCCATTTCTACAATCTGTTTTCTACAACAGGTTGATTATTAAGATATTAAGGTGATTTAAATCATGGGATTCAAATGCGGTATCGTCGGTTTGCCCAACGTCGGGAAATCTACCCTGTTCAACGCGCTGACCAAAGCCGGTATTGAAGCGGCAAACTTCCCATTCTGTACGATTGAGCCGAATACCGGCGTCGTGCCGATGCCCGACCCGCGTCTGGAGCAACTGGCTGAGATCGTTAAACCGCAGCGTATCCTGCCGACCACAATGGAATTTGTTGATATTGCCGGTCTGGTAAAAGGCGCGTCCAAAGGTGAAGGTCTGGGTAACCAGTTCCTGACCAACATTCGTGAAACCGAAGCGATTGGCCACGTGGTGCGCTGCTTTGAAAACGACAACATTATTCACGTTTCGGGCAAAGTGAACCCGGCGGAAGATATCGACGTGATCAACACCGAGCTGGCGCTGGCTGATCTCGATACCTGCGAACGCGCTATTCACCGCGTACAGAAGAAAGCCAAAGGCGGCGATAAAGACGCAAAAGCCGAGCTGGCCGCGCTGGAAAAATGCCTGCCGCAACTCTCTGAAGCTGGCATGCTGCGTTCTCTGGATCTGACTGACGAAGATAAAGCGGCGATCCGCTACCTGAGCTTCCTGACGCTGAAGCCGACCATGTATATCGCCAACGTGAACGAAGACGGTTTCGAAAACAACCCGTATCTCGATCAGGTACGTGAAATTGCCGCGAAGGAAGGTTCCGTCGTGGTTCCGGTGTGCGCCGCCGTTGAAGCGGACATCGCTGAACTCGACGATGACGAGCGCGACGAGTTCATGCAGGAACTGGGGCTGGAAGAACCGGGCCTGAACCGCGTGATCCGTGCTGGCTACAAGCTGCTGAACCTGCAGACCTACTTCACTGCTGGTGTGAAGGAAGTGCGTGCATGGACTATTCCTGTCGGCGCCACCGCACCGCAGGCGGCAGGTAAAATCCATACCGATTTCGAGAAAGGCTTTATCCGCGCACAGACGATCGCGTTTGACGACTTCATCACCTACAAAGGTGAACAAGGCGCGAAAGAAGCCGGTAAAATGCGTGCTGAAGGGAAAGATTACATCGTTAAAGATGGCGATGTGATGAACTTCCTGTTCAACGTCTAAATAAAATTTGTTGTCTCATGAGATTTCGCTGAATCTCATGAGAATCACAAAAAACTATAAAATCCACGCAATTGCGTGGATTTTTCGTATTAGGGTGCTCAGAACGTTTCCCAGTTGTCTGTTTCTGAAGCTATCTTTTTGGACACTACATATTTTTCGCCATTATTCCTCTCCCTCTGGCGACTAACACGTTTTTCTGAGGTCATGTTTACTGGTTGTATCCCTTCCTCATTCAAACTGAACACGCTCACCATATCCTGGAGTACACGAGACTGCTCCTGCATTGAAGAGGCAGCTGCAGCTGACTCTTCAACGAGCGCGGCATTTTGCTGTGTGGTGGTATCAATCTGTCCCATCGCACTGTTGATTTGGGCAATCCCATCACTCTGCTCCCGACTCGCTTGTGCGATTTCCTCAATCAGTTGAGTCATGTTCTGGACGTTGGAAACAATTCCCATCATGCCAGCATCTGCTTTTTCAACCAGATTGCGGCCAGAGGCAATACGGGAGACAGAATCATCGATCAATTCCTTAATTTCACGGGCAGCTGACGCACTGCGTTGTGCCAGTGTTCGGACTTCTCCAGCCACCACAGCAAAACCACGTCCGGATTCACCCGCTCGCGCAGCTTCTACTGCTGCATTCAGCGCCAGAATATTGGTCTGGAAGGCTATACCATCAATAACCTGGATGATGTCCGCCATTTTTGATGAGGAATCGTAAATTTCCTGCATCCGGGAAGACACTTCACTCATAACGGCGCCATTCTGTTTCACGACAGAGGCTGTCTCACTCACGTAACGATGCGCCTGCGCCGTGTTTGCTGCAGTATTGTTAATAGTTGCCGTCAGCTCTTCCAGCGTCGAGGCAGTCTCTTCTACCCCTGCCGCTTGCTCTTCCGTGCGAGAGGCCAGATCGGTGTTACCACTATTAATTTCAGCCGCGGCTAACGCAATGCTGTCAGCCCCTTCACGAACCTTGCGTACCGTATTACGCAGACTCTCTGTCATTTCCCTCAGGGAGAGCATCAGTTGTCCAGGCTGGTCTCGGGATTCCACTTTGACGTCGATACCCAGATTACCGGACGCCACTTCCCGAGCCACATTAACGGCTGACAGCAATGGGCGAGTTATCCCACGTGTGATAAACCACGCTAACAGACTGCCGACGACAATAGCGATGACGCCAAGAACAATCAGAGCCTGAATTGCCGCCGAGCCATTCTCCTGAATGGACCCACTGGCTTCATCAATTTGTGCTTTATCGTAATTTTCCAGTGCTTTTACGCTGCCGGAATAGACCTCCATGGCGGGAATGAGTTTCTGGCGAATAAATGCATTGGTGGCATCACCATTCCCTTGTTCACTGATGCGAATCGCCTCATTGCGGATATCGATGTACAGCTTTCTTTTATCCCCCACGGTCGCCAGGAGTGACTTACCCGTATCAGAGACAATTAATTCTGCCAGTTCCTTCTGAATGGCACTCACCCGCTCTGACATTACCTTCATCTTTGACTGGGCAAATTTTTTAATTCCATCATCAGAGGAAGTCAGTACAGATAGCCCCATCGCACCATTATAGTCAATTGCCGCCCCCCACGCCCCCGTGAGTCGCTCCAGCACCAACAACCTGTCCGTAATAGCATGGGTTTCTTTCAATATGCCATTTAATTTAACGATCCCCGTTACAGCCATAATAACGACAAGGGTGAGAACAATACTGAAGCCAACTCCCATTCGGGTACCAACACCAAAATCATTTATTTTCATTTGCTATCTCATACAAAAAAAGTCACCTTTTCCCTGCCACCCGTTGAAAAAACCAGAACAATGCCGGGAGCGTTCGACTTAAGGGCGGAGTCAAGCTAACATATTGAAATTGATCATGTTTTAAACATGTGCCAGCGTATCTATCGGCAGAAAGGGAGAGGACTTTAACGTGACCATTCTCTTAGAAAAACATTGACATTGTGAAACGAGACAGGAAATCGCGTGTAAAACAAACCGTATCATGTTGTTTTTTAATTGAAAAAGACAACTCAATTTTTATCGCATAATTTCATACCGGAAACAAAAGAATAAAAAAACAACAACCGATTCCATATTAATCTAATGATACACCCTCAACCCACTTCCATTAATTGCATCGAAAATAGTTAACATTGATACTAACGTATTCCGATAAAAAGAAAACACCACTATTCTTAAACGACAGGCTTTAATCCATTGAAAGTTTCAGAAAGGATAGACTGATATTTTTACTCCAAACACCTGAATTGATGATATTTTGCCCCCCTACGTATAGCGTACATTTGGTGTTATAAGTGAACGCAGATTCGGCGATATTGTTCAGGCAAAGAAACTCACCACTAAATATGAGTATGGCTATAACGAATACAAACCACGTTCAGCACTGATTTATCTGACGTCATCTGGGTTTATAACAATGTGTAAAACAGGGTTTCACTCCTTTGGTTCGATAACATCGTTTCAGTGTCTGATTCTCTGGACTGAGATCTCAGGCTGTTCGTCTGGCATGTCAGGTCAAATGTTGACTGCTTCAAAAAAATTACCGTTTTTGTTATATTGATGCTTACTGATTATCCACCTCCGCGGTGCCAAAAAGAACAAGATTCACCGCAACCCAGGACAATAAAATGTTAGATTACCGCTTCCCGACAGCTTTGCAGATGGTTCTCAGCGTAGCGATGGCGGAGCAATCGGGTGAACGTTCGACAAGTGCAATTCTGGCCTATGGTCTGGAAGCAAATCCGAGCTTTATTCGCAAATTAATGGTTCCGCTCACGCGAGACGGTATCATCGTCTCAACGCTTGGCCGCAACGGTTCTATTCATCTTGGTCGCCCGGCGGAAGAGATCACCCTGCGTGATATCTACCTTTCTGTTATTGAAGATAAAAAGCTATGGGCATCGCGTCCTGACGTACCGGCTCGCTGCGTGGTCAGCGCCAACGCTTGCTGGTACTTCAAATCTATCGCCGATGAAGCGGAGCAAGCTTCGTTAGAGGTATTAGCTCGCCATACCGTGGCAAGCGCGCTGGAGAAGGTCAAAAAAGCCGATACCAGCGGGTGCGATCCGGTCCCTGAGATTGATACCCAGTCTAAAAAAGCGCATTAATTATTTCCTTAACCGCAAAAAACCGCCTTAACGGTGAAGGCGGTTTTTTGTTATGTGCAATTCCTTAAGAAACCGGCAAAACATCCCTTATCGGTTTACCGCGCGTAACGAACTTACGCAGCGTCACGTAAAACACCGGCGTCAGGAACAGACCAAACAGCGTCACGCCCAGCATCCCGGAGAAGACCGTGATCCCGGTTACGCCGCGCACTTCTGCGCCCGCGCCATGGCCAAGGATCAGCGGAATGGTCCCGGCAATAAAGGCGATAGAGGTCATCACAATCGGGCGTAAACGCAGGCGGCACGCTTCCAGCGCGGCTTCCATGATGCCTTTGCCCTGAATTTCCAGCTCGCGGGCAAACTCCACGATAAGAATCGCGTTTTTACAGGCCAGCCCCATCAGCACCACCAGCCCCACCTGCACGAACACGTTGTTATCGCCACCGGTCAGCCAGACGCCAAACAGCGCGGAGAGCATGGTCATCGGGACGATAAGGATCACCGCCAGCGGCAGCGTCCAGCTTTCATACAGCGCCGCCAGGACCAGGAACGCCAGCAGCACCGCGACCGGGAAGACGATCAGCGCCGTGTTGCCCTGGGTGGCCTGCTGGAAGCTTAGATCCGTCCATTCAATGTTCATCCCGTTCGGCAGGATCTGCTTAGACATCGCGTCCAGCTGCGTCATCGCCTGCGCAGACGAGAGCACGCGCGGGTCGGCATCGCCAATCAGATCCGCCGCCGGGTAGCCGTTGTAGCGGATTACCGGATCCGGCCCGTAGGTGGTCGTGATTTTCACCATACTGCCAATTGGCACCATTTCGCCCTGGCTATTACGGGTGCGTAAATTGGCTATGTCTTCCACGCTGTCGCGGAACTGCCCGTCAGCCTGCGCCATCACGCGCCAGGTACGGCCGAACTGGTTGAAGTCATTCACGTACGACGAGCCCAGATAGGTTTGCAGCGTACCGAAAAGGTCGGTCAGCAACACGCCCTGCGCTTTCGCTTTATCACGATCGACCTGTACATTCAGCTGCGGAACATTAGCCTGATAAGTTGAGATCGGAAAATGCATTCCCGGCGTCTGCATAATCGCCCCGGACATGGTATTCACCGCGTTTTGCAGCGCGCCATAACCCAGACCTGCGCGATCCTGGATATACAGCGAATACCCGGAGCCCTGCCCCAACCCTAATATCGGCGGCGGCAGAATGGAGAAGCCAAAACCTTCCTGAATTTGCGCAATTTTCGCGTTGATCTCCGCGTTAATTTCCGCCGCGGAATGTTTACGCTGATCGAACGGCTTCAGGCCGAAGAAGACCGTCCCGGTATTCGGCGTGTTGGTGAACTGCAGCGCGTTCAGCCCCGGGAACGCAACCGCATAGTCCACGCCTTCGGTATTCATCCCGATTTCGCTCATTTTGCGGATCACCGCGTCGGTGCGCGCCAGCGACGAACCTTCCGGCATTTTCACGCCGCCAATCAGATACAGCTTATCCTGCGTCGGGATAAACCCGCCGGGCACCGCTTTAAACATGACGCCTGCGGCACAAAGCAGCAGCAGATACACCGCAAATACCGCGCCGCGTCGTCCCAGCGTTTTACCCACCAGCCCCTGATAGCCGTTCGAGCTGCGGTGGAAAAAGCGGTTAAACGGACGGAAAATCCAGCCGAACAGACGATCGATTAGCCGGGTCGGGAAATCTTTCGGCGCGCCGTGCGGTTTTAACAGCAGAGCCGCCAGCGCCGGAGAGAGCGTCAGCGAGTTAATGGCAGAGATGACCGTGGAAATCGCGATCGTCACCGCAAACTGCTTGTAGAACTGCCCGGTGACGCCCGAGAGAAACGCCATCGGCACAAACACCGCACACAGCACCAGCGCAATCGCAATAATCGGCCCGGACACTTCTCGCATCGCCTGATGCGCTGCCGCAAGCGGCGCAAGCCCCTCTTCAATGTTTCGCTCGACGTTTTCCACCACCACGATGGCGTCGTCCACCACGATACCGATGGCTAATACCAACCCGAACAAACTCAGGGTATTCAGCGAGAAGCCCAGCAGGTAGAGTATGCTGAAAGTACCCACCACCGACACCGGCACCGCGATCAGCGGAATAATCGACGCGCGCCAGGTTTGCAGGAACAGGATCACCACCAGCACCACCAGCACCACCGCTTCCAGTAGCGTTTGCACCACCGCACGGATCGAATCACGCACAAAGACCGTCGGATCGTAAGGTGCCGCCCACTTCATATCTGCCGGGAAGCGCGTGGACAGTTCGTCCATTTTCGCGCGTACCGCGTTAGACAAATCAATGGCGTTCGCCCCCGGCGTCTGGAAGATACCAATCCCGACCGCGTCTTTATTGTTCAACTGGGAACGCAGCGCATAGCTGCCGGACCCCATTTCGATACGCGCCACGTCGCGCAGGCGGACGACCGTACCGTCCTGCGTCGTTTTCAGGACAATATTGCCAAACTCTTCTTCCGTATGCAGACGGCCCTGGGCGTTAATGGAGATCAGGAAATCGCTCTCTTTCGGCAGCGGCTCGGCACCAAGCTGCCCGGCGGACACCTGTATGTTTTGCTCCTGCATCGCTGTCACCACATCCGACGCGGTCAGCCCGCGCGCCGCCACCTTGTTGGGATCCAGCCAGATGCGCATCGCGTATTCACCCGAGCCGAAAATCTGGATCTGGCCGACGCCCGGCAGGCGCGCCAGCTCGTCCTTCACCTTCAGTGTGGCGTAGTTACGCATATACAGGGAGTCGTACTTACCGTTGGGCGAAAACAGATGCACCACCAGCGTCAGCGTCGGGGACTGTTTCTGGGTGGTAATGCCCAAACGCCGCACGTCTTCCGGCAGACGCGCTTCGGCCTGCGCAACGCGGTTTTGCACCTGCACTTGCGCCTGATCCGGGTCGGTTCCCGGACGGAAGGTGACGGTGGTCACCAGCACGCCGTCGGAGCCCGCGACGGACTTCATGTACATCATGTTCTCAACGCCGTTGATCGCCTCTTCCAGCGGCGTCGCCACGGTCTCGGCAATCACTTTCGGGTTGGCGCCGGGGTATTCCGCGCGCACCTGCACGCTTGGCGGCACGACGTCAGGATATTCGCTCACCGGCAGCAGCGGGATGGCGATTAACCCGGTGATAAAAATCAGAATCGACAGGACGGCGGCAAAAATCGGCCTGTCGATGAAAAAGCGGGAAAAGTCCATGGGTTGGATTCTCAGGTCAAGGGATCAGTTGAGGGCGCTGCTGGCGGTCATGGCAACGGTTTTGGCGTTAACCGGCATACCCGGCATAAACACTTTTTGTAAGCCCTCGACGATGACTCTGTCGCCAGGGTTCAGTCCCTGCTGCACGATGCGTAAGCCGGCGGCGAGACGCCCCGGCGTAATATCACGACGCTGTGCTTTACCCTCTTTATCCACGATATACACGTACTTACGATCCTGATCGGTCAGCACCGCTTTGTCGTCAATCAGCGTGGCTTTGAATTCCGCGCTACCCGGCAGGCGTACGCGGGCAAAAAGTCCCGGTGTGAACTGACGCTGCGCGTTATCCAGCAGCGCGCGCATACGGATGGTGCCGGTACTCGGCGTCAGCTGGTTATCCAGGAAGTCCACTTTGCCCTGATGGGGATAGCCCTCCTCGCCCGTCAGGCCAATCTCAACCGGCAGCGCCGTGTGATGGCTGGACGCCCCCTGCCCGCTGCGGGCCAGATTTTGATAGTGGAGATAGGTTGACTCGTCCACGTCAAAATAGACGTAAACCGTCTTCTGCGAGACCACCGTGGTGAGGACGCTGGCGCTGTCGCCCGCAGTCACCAGGTTCCCGCTGGTGATCAGCGCCCGGCTGGCGCGACCGTCAATAGGCGCGGTGACTTTGGTGAAGTCCAGATTCAGCTGCGCGGCGTCAACCGCCGCCTGGGCAGCGCGAATATCGGCCTGCGCCTGGGTGGCGGCCGAACGGCGCTGCTCCCACTCTTCGCGGGATACCACATTCGTGTTGACCAGTTTATCGGTGCGGTTCGCCTCACTTCGTGCCAGGCTTGCCTGCGTTTTTGCTCTTGCCAGGTTCGCCTGCGCCTGTTCCAGCGCCGCGCGATAGGTTCGGTCATCAATCGTGAACAGCACCTCGCCCTTTTTCACTTCCTGACCGTCGGTGTAATTCACTTTATCAATGTAACCAGAGACGCGGGGGCGTAGCTGGACGCTCTCCACCGCTTCAATCCGACCGTTAAAGCTATCCCACTGGCTAATGGATTTTACGACCACGTCAGCAGCACTGACGGCGGGCGCAGGCGGCGCGGCGTTTTGCGCGACGCTGTTATCACATCCGACAAGCAACATAGAGAGCAACATCGCCCCCAGCGCGCTCGGATAAACGTTACCCCAGGTTTTTTGCAGGCTCATTATTTTTATTCCGGTATTGGTAGCCGCCGGGCAAGACGCTGCGGGAGACGCCGCGCCACCTCCTTTGTCCGGTAGCTGACTTAAGGCCATTTGTGTCGTTCATCGCCACAAAACTGTAACAGTTGCAAATACACTATCGCGGCGATTGTAGGAAGGCGCTTAACTAAGTGCAAGAATAATTGTTGCACTTTATGTGCTATTTGAGCGGATGTGAAAAGACCTGTTTCAGGCAGGGATTTAAATGTAACAATAAAACTTGCAATTATTTTCAAAAGGAGCCACCTTTAAATGCAACAGATAAAGATGCTTTTTGATACGCAGCCCGGGGGAAGCGAGATGAACACTGGCGCATTTATTCACGATTTACTCGACTGGATCAATAACAACCTTGATAACCGCCTGGACATCGACACCGTTTCCAGACGAGCCGGTTATTCGAAATGGCACCTTCAGCGCATCTTCAAAGAACATACGGGTTATCCCATCGCCGGGTATATTCGCGCGCAAAAGCTGCGAAAATCGGTTGAACGCTTAACCCACAGCGACGAACCGATTTTGAACGTGGCGATCGCGTTGGGCTTTGACTCTCAGCAGTCATTCAACCGCAGCTTCAAGCGTCAGTATGGTCAGGCTCCCGGCGCATGGCGCCGCAATGCCGGTTGCCCGTTGAGTAAACGCCAATGTCAGTAATGCCTCTGTCGGGGGTCAGGACCACCGCGAATGCCTCTACGCCAGCCTGATGAATTGATTGACCCTCTCTTCGCCGCTTATTGTCACGATTCACCGCCCGTTTACTGGCGGTCAGAGGCGGGACAGTCTCTGCGGCAGGGATAAGACCGCTTCCATCTGCGTCTGTGCTGTTGACTTATTCTGTAAAAAGATTACTTTTCAGGACATGAAGAAGATACTCATCATTGTCCCCGATGGCGGTATGCTGTTTGAATCCGCTGGTATTGCCGACATTCTGATGCAGGCCAATCGCCTGCATCCGGAAGGTGCTACGGACATCTGTTACCAGGTGCAGTTAGCAACAACTCAACCGCATCAGGTGATCCATGGTCAGTCTGGTTTAAATTTACTGGCAGATCATCGCCTGCATGAAATTGACCCTCGTGAGCCTCTGGATACCATCATTATCACCGGCAGAGGTCAAAATCCGCAGGAAGGGATTGCAGTGGTTGACTGGCTGCGCCTTGCCGCTCCCCATGCCCGCCGCATTGCATCCATTTGCGGCGGCGCGATGCTGCTGGCGCAAACCGGACTGCTGGACGGCAGACGAGCCACCACCCACTGGAAGCTACTGGAAACCATGCAGGCAGAATTCCCTCAGGTGCGCGTCGAAGGCGGTCCGCTTTATATTCAGGACGAACACATCTGGACGTCAGGCGGAGTCAGTTCCGGCTTTGACCTGACGCTTGCCCTGGTTGAAGAGGACTACGGCTTCAGTCTGGCACGCGACATCGCTCAGGACTTCGTCATGTACCTGCGCCGACCCGGAGGCCAGTTGCAGTTTAGCCGCTACAACCTTCAGCAGATCAGTACCCAGGGCCCCATTAGCGATCTACAGGCCTGGCTGCTCGAAAACCTCACCGCCGACCTCAGTGTGGATAAACTGGCGGCAAAAGTCGCCATGAGCCCGCGTAATTTCACCCGCGTGTTTACCCGGGAAACCGGCGCTTCGCCGGCCCGTTACGTCGCCGAAGCCCGTCTGGCTGCTGCACGACAGCGTCTGGAGCAGACCAACGAGACGCTGGATCGTATCGCTGAACAAACGGGATTTGGCAGCAGCATTAACCTACGGCGACTGTTTGAAAAACAGCTCCAGCTCACCCCGGGAGAATATCGTCAGCGCTTTCACTGTCGTAAAATGGCGTAAAGTGATCCTTTTTTGTCATTTACGCCAACTGATGACCGACCTACATTACCTTCAGAGACAACAGATAAGGAGTTAATCATGGTAAAGGTCGGCATTAACGGTTTTGGCCGTATCGGACGCAACGTACTGCGTGCAGCGCTGGGTAACCCGGATATTCAGATTGTGGCAATCAACGATCTGACAGACAGTAAGACACTGGCGCATCTGCTGAAATACGATTCGCTGCTCGGAAAACTCGATGCCGACGTCACCGCCGGTGAAGGGCAGCTTGTCGTTGACGGTAAACCCATTACCGTGTTCAGCGAACGCGACCCCGCCAACATCCCATGGCGTCAAAGCGAAGTTGATATTGTTATTGAAGCAACCGGCTTCTTCACTGACCGTGACAAAGCAGCGGTGCATATCCACAGCGGTGGCGCAAAGCGCGTGATTATCTCCGCCCCCGGTAAAAACGAAGATTTAACCATCGTGATGGGCGTTAACGATGGCCTCTACTCCCCGGATAAACACGTCGTGGTCAGCAACGGTAGTTGCACCACTAACGGTCTGGCACCTGCCGCGCAGGTTCTGCACCAGCATTTCGGTATTAAGCATGGTCTGATGAACACCACCCACGCCTATACCAACAGTCAGGCGCTGCATGACCAGCCGGAAAAAGACCTTCGTGGCGCTCGCGCCGCCGCACTGTCGATTGTGCCTTACTCCAGCGGTGCCGCGAAGGCGCTTGGCAAAGTCATTCCTGAGCTGGATGGTCGTTTGACCGGCTACTCGCTGCGCGTACCGGTTCCGGTGGTTTCCATTGTCGATCTAACCGTAACGCTTGAGCGGGATGTGACGACGGAAGAGGTCAATAATGCGTTTCGTGAAGCCGCCGCAGCGGGACCACTGAAAGGGATCCTCGGTTACAGCGATGAACCACTCGTGTCAAGCGACTACCAGGGCGACCCGCGTTCTTCCATTATCGACGGCCTGTCGACGCTGGTGATTGGCGGAAATATGGTCAAAATTCTGGCGTGGTATGACAATGAATGGGGATTCTCCAACCGCCTCGTCGACCTGGCACTGTTGATGGCAAGGCGTGAACACTAATCCCCTGCTATCGCCCCCTCAAAAATCCACGCCTGGCGTGGATTTTTAATTGCTGCCGCTTACCTGGCGGTGCAATCTGGGTGAACAGCCCATCAGACGTTTAAAGACTTTACCAAACGCACTGTCAGACTCGTAATCCAACGCGTTGGCAATCAGTACGACGATGTTTCGGTATTTTTCAGACGATCGCAGGCCAACAACATGCGCTAACGCATAGGGTAGTCCATCGACATGCTGCCCACATTTTCTTTGAAATGTTGGGCAAAACTCGTCGCCAGGGGAAATCAATATCACGTCGGCTATGTGCCATGAGCGGACGTTGCTGATAGTAATTAGTACGGGTGTTATTCAACTTCCGGGTTACAGACAGGTTGCCCCGACATGGGATTAAAGGGGTGAGACGGACTCAACAACATGCTGGAAAACGTAAGGATCAGAAAGTAGTTCAAATTCTTCGTCATCCGGGTAGGTGACCGCCACGTGATAGTTTTCTCCAGCAAACGCCTTCACCGACTGGAGATCCTGCCAGTAGGTAGCAAGAAAAAAATGTTCCCAACCACCCTGCGTTTCTCTGCGAACAAACGCGCCTATGTTTCCTGGGATGCTCTTTGAATGCTCTACTCCTGTTTTCTCCAGATGCATAGCAAAGCCATCCGCATGTTCAAGTGGAACGCAGCCGTGCCAGGTTCTTACAATCATTAGTTTTATCTCCTGTTATGAGAAATATAACCCTATCACCAAAAGGTATTTCATGGTGTAGTTAATGAAGAGTATTTCTTCTGATAGCGAGTTTTCAGGCGCTTCTGACCTTCGTTTATCGTTCATAGCAGACCTGAGGACCAGCCAGTNGGCCCAGCCAGTCTATCCTCTGCGAGCCAACAGCAGACGTGAACGTGTTATATAAGGCGAAGGCGGTACTTGCATGAATGCCATTTGAAATGACAACCTTCATAATCCGATCTCTCCTGTGGCCTGCACAATGCCAAATCCAGCATTTTTGATAGCTGTTTAGTTAATGCGTTATCGAAAGCCTTTAAAAAGGTATTTTGCCAGCTTAATCACTTTTGTTTCTCTTGTCGTATGTATTATTGCTGCGGTTCAACAATTAAGAATAGAAAAAGAATCAGAAACATTTCGAATATAGTTTATCCATAATATTAACAATTGATAGTATTAAAACAACACTCCATGAAATGGGATATTTTTATTTCTCATAGACGAGAATTTACATATCATGATATAATGTGCGAGGAAAAGCACGCAGGTTATTAACCTGTATGCTTTGTGATTAAATTTTCGAGGGGACTATTCCAGTGGGACGTAAATGGGCCAATATTGTTGCTAAAAAAACGGCTAAAGACGGTGCAACATCTAACGTATATGCAAAGTTCGGTGTAGAAATCTATGCCGCGGCTAAACAAGGTGAACCAGACCCTGAATTAAACACATCTTTAAAGTTCGTTATTGAACGTGCAAAACAAGCACAGGTCCCAAAACACGTTATTGATAAAGCCATTGATAAAGCTAAAGGTGGCGGAGATGAAACATTCGTGCCAGGGCGTTATGAAGGCTTTGGCCCCAATGGTGCAATGGTTATCGCTGAAACGTTAACGTCGAATGTTAACCGTACGATTGCTAATGTCCGCACAATTTTCAATAAAAAAGGCGGCAATATCGGCGCGGCAGGTTCTGTAAGCTATATGTTTGACAATACTGGCGTGATTGTATTTAAAGGAACAGACCCTGACCATATTTTTGAAATTTTGCTTGAAGCTGAAGTTGATGTTCGCGATGTAACCGAAGAAGAAGGAAACATCGTTATTTATACTGAACCTACAGACCTTCACAAAGGAATTGCAGCGCTAAAAGCAGCAGGGATTACTGAATTCTCAACAACAGAATTAGAAATGATTGCTCAATCTGAAGTTGAACTTTCACCAGAAGATTTAGAAATCTTTGAAGGTCTTGTTAATGCCCTTGAAGATGACGATGATGTTCAAAAAGTCTATCATAACGTTGCAAATCTCTAATTAAGAATGAAAGGAATCTGCCATTATGGCAGGTTTTTAACCTTATCACGTTGTTATAACGAAGCATATTTAGCCGGGTATCAGGGATAGTGTCCATCGACCCGTTGGACTCACCGTTCAGAACAGACCCGTCTCCCTGGTACCAGACTGCAGATCGCGCAAAGGGCACCCGTGATGGGTCCCCTTTGCCGCAACCTACAAAAATCGCCTTCACTCTCCTGCAACAATCCCGCTTATCAGGGACTCAACTTAAAATGCGCGGCGTTAATATTGTATTGCTTCATTTTTCGCCACAAGGTGGTGCGGCCAATTTTCAGCAGGCTGGCCATCTCCTGAATCCGCCCACCGGTCACCCTTGCCGCGTGAATAATGGCGTCTTTCTCAATATCACTGAAAGCGACGCTGGCAGAGAAACGATCGGTCGCGGGTTCTGAGGCACGATGCTCGTTAAAGAGATATTCCGGCAGATGGTTCAGGTGAATACGCCCGTTGTCACTTCTCAGCGCCGTATTTTCAATGACACTGTTGAGCTCGAAGTCATTCCCCGGCCAGTCGCAGGCAATCAGCGGAGTCAGCACATCGTCATCCATAAACAGGCGGGTCGAAAAGCGTTTTTCCAGGCGACGCAGGCGGTGATTCACCAGCGAAGGAATGCTGTTACGCCGCTGTCGCAGCGGTGGAATCATTATTTCAAAGGCGTGCAACGCGTAATAGAGCTGGCGGCTAAAGCGGTTTTGTTCCACCAGCCGCGCCAGATCCACCGTTGTGGCGGCAATCACTTTCACGTCAACTGGCACCACACGCCGCGCGTCCAGGCGAGTGATCACCCCTTGTTTAATCACCTGTAACAACGCCGACTGCAGTTCTGGCGCCAGATACTCAATTTTTTCCAGGTACAGCGTACCGCCGTGCGCCAGTTCCAGGCGGCTCAACCGCCCTTCGCTGTCGTCATCCGCCGTACTGGCGATAAAATCCCGTACCTGATCGGCATACAGCTGACAGTTCACCGCAATATACGGGCCTTCTGCCCGTTCGCTGGCATTATGAATAGCCTGACTCAGCAACTCTTTACCCACGCCCTCTTCGCCGCATAACAACACCGGAAAACTGCCCCGCGCCGCCTGACGACCAAAATGAACGATACGCTGGGTCTGCGGATCGTCCTGCGCCATCTGCGCGAAGGTATGGCTCACTTTACCCAATTGACTGGTCATCAACTGGCGCATCTTCTCCACCGGATGCAGCAGCAGAATAAAACTGGTGCCCTGCGTTTCGACAATCGGTTTGAGGGTAATCACGGTATCAACGAACTGATGCTGGCTTTCAAATGTCGCCTCAACATGATGCAGCGGACGCTGATGGCGGATCGCACGCACCAGCAGGCTGGGCAGCGTCAGGAGTTCATTGAGGTTTTTGCCATGGGCAGCCGTCACATCAAGATGCAGTAGCCGTGCCGCCTGAGCATTGATGAATTGCAGACTGCCCTGCGCGTTCCAGGTCATCACGCCGTCATCCATGCTCTCCAGCAAACCGTACAGTTGATTGAGATGACGGTTTGATTCGGCAAGCAGGCTGTCGGTGAGCAGCGAGTTTCCCACTTCACGCGCAATCGCCAGGGTTAATGGCAGATCGGCAGGCGATGCGTGATCTGCCGGACAGCCCAGCGCAATGGATCCTAAGAGGCGTCCATGGTTGTCGAAAACAGGCGTTGAGCAAAAACACCACGCACCGAGCGCATGTTTAAAATGGTGATCGGGCAGCGTTTTTACCGGTTGCCCTACGACAGAGGCCAGCGACAGCGCGCAACTGCCAATGATGCTTTCGGCACAATAGGTGCCGTCGACAAAACCGAGTTCCGCCAGTTGCCCGAGCGTTTTTGGATCGCCACAGCGGCTCAGCACACACGCACTCTCATCCAGAATGAACAGCGCACACTTTCGCGGCGCCATGTATTCCCATGCGTCCTCCAGCGCCGCCTGTCCAAGCGTGAGCATCGCCGTCTTACGCCGACAAATCGAATCAAACGTCAGTCCCTGTGCCCGGTGCGGTTGCGCCCAGAAATCACGCTGCATTATTTTGCCGCAGCGTAGCCACGAGTCGCGAATAAATTCAGGAATATTCGATTCATCGCTTATGTTCACGCTGTTATTCACTGTCTGTTTTCCCTCATTTCAGGGTGCGGTCGCTCGCAATTCTGCGGTATCTCGCGCTTTTACGTTCCGTTATGGAACATTCATCAAAATAAATGTTCTCTTTTGGAACATAACATCGATGAATTTTCTTTTTCGCGCGCTGGGGCACAATTACGTTATCGGCAGCGAGCGGTCGCCGTGGCGTTGTACACCATCGATCCCCTGGAGCCTAAGACCCGGAGCAAGAGAATGAAAAAGCTGATTAACCGTGTGGAAGACGTACTGAGTGAACAACTGGCTGGCCTCGCAAAAGCGCACCCGTCGCTGACCCTGCATCAGGATCCGGTGTATGTGACCCGTGCAGATGCCCCCGTTCAGGGCAAAGTCGCGCTGCTTTCCGGCGGTGGCAGCGGGCATGAACCCATGCACTGCGGCTATATTGGTCAGGGCATGCTGTCTGGCGCCTGCCCCGGCGAAATTTTTACCTCCCCAACGCCCGACAAAATGTTTGAATGCGCCATGCAGATTGACGGCGGCGAAGGCGTGCTGCTGATCGTGAAAAACTACACCGGCGATATTCTTAACTTCGAAACCGCCACTGAACTGCTGCACGAAAGTGGCGTGAAAGTCACCACTGTGGTGGTGGATGACGACGTGGCCGTCAAAGACAGTCTCTATACCGCCGGACGACGCGGCGTCGCCAACACCGTGCTGATTGAAAAACTGGTCGGGGCGGCGGCAGAGCGCGGCGATTCCCTGGAAGCGTGTGCGAAACTTGGCCGTAAACTTAATAATCACGGCCATTCGATCGGTATCGCCCTCGCTGCCTGTACGGTTCCGGCCGCCGGTCAGCCCTCTTTCACCCTTGCCGACAATGAAATGGAGTTCGGAGTCGGGATCCACGGCGAGCCCGGCATCGACCGTCGCGCTTTCGTCTCCCTCGATCAGACCGTTGACGAGATGTTCGATACCCTGCTGGAAAACGGCAACTATAGCCGCACGCTGCGCCACTGGGATCCCGCTCAGGGCGTCTGGCAGGAGGATAAGCAAGGCAAACAGCCTTTGCAGCGTGGCGATCGCGTCATCGCGCTGGTCAATAACCTCGGCGCCACGCCGCTTTCTGAACTGTATGGCGTCTATAACCGCCTTGACGAACGCTGCCAGCAGGCGGGTATCGTTATCGAACGTAATTTGATTGGTTCGTACTGTACGTCACTGGATATGACCGGCTTTTCCATCACCCTGTTAAAAGTAGATGACGAGACGCTGGCACTCTGGGACGCACCGGTTCATACCCCAGGCCTGAACTGGGGCAACTAAGGAGAGCGTCATGTCACTGAACAGAGAACAAATTGTGAGTTGGCTTTATCGCTGCGGGGAGATTTTCAGCAAAGAGAGTGATTATCTCACCGGGCTGGATCGCGAGATTGGCGATGCCGACCACGGTTTGAATATGCATCGCGGCTTTAGCAAAGTGGTCGAAAAATTACCGTCCATTGCGGATAAAGATATTGGGTTCATTTTAAAAAATACCGGGATGACGCTGCTGTCAAACGTCGGGGGAGCCAGCGGCCCGCTGTTCGGCACCTTTTTTATCCGCGCCGCGCAGGTCACTCAGGCGCACCAGAGTTTGTCGCTAAATGAACTCTATCACATGATGCGTGAAGGCGCCGATGGCGTGATCAGCCGGGGTAAAGCCGAGCCGGGTGATAAAACGATGTGCGATGTCTGGGTGCCGGTGGCGGAGTCACTGCGCCAGTCGAGCGAACAGAACCTCTCCGTCACCGCCGCGCTGGACGCCGCCGCCGTTCAGGCTGAAGCCGCCGCGCAAAGCACAATTACGATGCAAGCCCGCAAAGGTCGCGCCAGCTATCTGGGCGAGCGCAGCATCGGGCATCAGGATCCGGGCGCAACCTCGGTGATGTTTATGATCCAGATGCTGGCAGCCGCAGCAAAAGAGTAAGGACAGTAAGATGGTAAACCTGGTGATAGTCTCTCACAGCGCCCGCCTCGGTGAGGGGGTGGGCGAACTGGCGCAACAGATGTTAATGGGCGGCGACTGTAAAATCGCCGTTGCCGCCGGTATCGACGATCCGCAAAACCCCATCGGTACCGACCCTATCAAGGTGATGGAGGCGATCGAGTCTGTTGCTGATACCGACCACGTGCTGGTGATGATGGACATCGGCAGTGCCCTGCTCAGTGCGGAAACGGCGCTGGATCTTCTCGACCCGAGCATTGCCGGGAAAGTGCGACTGTGCGCCGCGCCACTGGTTGAAGGGACGCTGGCGGCAACGGTGAGCGCCGCCGCGGGCGCGGATATCGAAAAGGTCATCGCCGATGCGACGAACGCCCTTGAAGCTAAGCGCGAGCAACTGGGTTTACCCTCTTCTGCTGATGAGCGCCGCATGACTCCGGTTTTTAGCGCACCGGACGCAGCGGCAAAATCAGTGTCCGTGGTGATCAAAAACCCTAACGGTTTGCACATTCGTCCGTCGTCCCGGCTTGTGGCAACGCTGTCAGCCTTTGACGCGGATCTGCTGCTGGAAAAAAATGGCAAGTGCGTCACGCCGGATAGCCTTAATCAGATATCGCTGTTGCAGGTTCGCTGTAATGACACGATCCGTCTGCTGGCAAGCGGAGCGCAGGCGGATGACGCGCTGGCCGCATTTAGCCAACTGGCTGCGGAGAACTTCGGTGAATCGCTGGACGATGTCGCAATTACCGCATCGTCGACGGAGAAGATTACGGGCAGCGCGTTCTGTTACACCCCAACGCTGCCGCCGGTTCGACAAGCCTCGGATCTCAGTCCCGTTGCAGAACAGGCGCGACTGCGTAACGCACTGGATCTCACCCTGCTCGATCTGATGACGCTGCTCACCCGCATGGAAGAACACTGGCCTGGTGACCTGGCGGCCATTTTCTCTGGTCACCATATGTTGCTGGACGATCCAGAGCTGTTTGATACCGCCTGCGGGATCCTGCGTAGCGAACACTGTACGGCAGAATATGCCTGGCAGCAGGTGCTGAGCAGCCTCAGCATGCAGTATCGGCAACTGGATGATGCCTATCTGCAGGCGCGCTACATCGATATCGACGATCTCCTGCATCGCACGCTACGTCATTTGCTGCAAAGCCCGCTGACGTTGCCTGATTTCACCGCGCCTGCCATCCTGGTCGCCGACAATCTGTTTCCCTCAACGGTGCCGGAATTCGACCCGAACGTGGTGAAAGGCATTTGCCTGCGTGAAGGCAGTCCGCTCGCGCATGGCGCCTTGATCGCCCGCGAGATGGGCATCGCCTGGATATGCCAGCAGGGCGACGCACTTGACGATGTGCAGACGGGTGAGCGGTTGACCCTTGATGTGGCGCAAAATCGCGTCGTCAGGGAAAGGAAAACCCTGTAACGTCGCAAAAAAAGGAGGGTAACAACGCGCCGGGGGCGATCCTGGACTACGATTTTCTCATGGTAGATACCGTTTTTCGGTACGCACTAAGGAGATGAATCAATGCATACCCCTGCTTTTTGCACGTCTGGTTCGCTGTCGTGGGTCATAAAATTAGCGGTTTCCGGCACCCTTCTGTCCTTCTCTTCACTGTCTGTGCACGCAGAAGAGATGCCGGTTACCCCGCCGCAACCGCCGGATATTTTGCTCGGCCCGCTGTTTAACGATGTGCAGAATGCCAGACTGTTCCCCGATCAAAAGACCTTTGCTGATGCCGTGCCAAACAGCGATCCGCTGATGATCCTTGCGGATTACCGGATGCAAAAAAATCAATCCAGTTTCGATTTACGCCACTTTGTGAGCGTCAACTTCACGTTGCCAAAAGAGGGAGAAAAATATGTTCCGCCGGAAGGACAATCGCTGCGTGAACATATCGACGGGCTGTGGCCAGTATTAACACGCTCTACCGAAAGCGCGGGAAAATGGGATTCGTTGCTGCCGCTACCTGAACCTTACGTGGTACCCGGCGGGCGCTTCCGGGAAGTCTATTACTGGGACAGCTACTTCACCATGTTGGGACTTGCCGAAAGCGATCACTGGGACAAAATTGCCGATATGGTGGCGAACTTTGCCTGGGAGATTGATGCTTTCGGTCATATCCCCAACGGCAACCGCACCTACTATCTGAGCCGTTCCCAGCCCCCCTTCTTCTCCCTGATGGTGGAACTGCTGGCGCAGCATGACGGCGACGATGCGCTGAAAAAATACCTGCCGCAACTGCAAAAAGAGTATATCTACTGGATGGAAGGCGTCGAAACGCTGCAGGCAGGTCAACAGAACAAACGGGTGGTGAAACTGGATGATGGCACCATTTTGAACCGCTACTGGGATGAGCGGGATACGCCACGACCGGAATCCTGGGTTGAGGATATCGCCACGGCAAAAAGCAATCCAAACCGTCCGGCCACCGACATTTATCGCGATCTGCGCGCTGCGGCGGCATCCGGCTGGGATTTCAGTTCGCGCTGGATGGATAACCCACAGCAGCTCGGTACGCTGCGGACCACCAGCATCGTTCCGGTGGATCTTAACGCGCTGCTGTACAAGATGGAAAAAATCCTCGCGCGCGCCAGCAAAGCCGCGGGGGATGAAGCAAAAGCCAGCCAGTACGATTCGCTGGCGAACGCCAGACAGAAAGCGATTGAGCACTACCTGTGGAATGACAAAGAAGGCTGGTATGCGGATTACGATCTGAAGAGCAAGCAGGTGCGTAATCAACTGACCGCTGCCGCCCTGTTCCCACTGTATGTCAACGCGGCCTCGAAAGATCGCGCCAGCAAAATGGCCGTGGCCACTCGCGCGCATCTGCTGCAGCCGGGCGGGCTTGCCACCACCTCGGTGAAA
Source organism: Citrobacter sp. CtB7.12 (assembly GCF_001297795.1). NCBI lineage: Bacteria > Pseudomonadati > Pseudomonadota > Gammaproteobacteria > Enterobacterales > Enterobacteriaceae > Citrobacter > Citrobacter sp. CtB7.12. Next base: position 269,722 of record NZ_LIFT01000003.1, read on the forward strand.
AGCGGACAGCAATGGGATGCGCCAAACGGCTGGGCGCCGTTGCAGTGGGTCGCCACCGAGGGCTTACAGAACTATGGACAGAGTGAGGTGGCAATGGAGGTAAGCTGGCGTTTTCTGACCAACGTGCAGCACACTTACGATCGCGAGCAAAAGCTGGTGGAAAAATATGACGTCAGCAGCACCGGAACCGGCGGTGGCGGCGGTGAATATCCGTTACAGGATGGTTTTGGCTGGAGCAACGGCGTCACGCTGAAGATGCTCGACCTGATCTGTCCGAAGGAAAATCCATGCGACAACGTGCCGGAAAAACGTCCTGTGACTCGCCAGACCTCCACCGAACCGACACAAAAACAGGCAACGCCGTAATAGCCAACGCCTGACCGGCCTGGAAATACCAGGCCGGTTTTCGCTTCACGCAATCAGAAACGGTAGCTTGCCCCGACCTGAACGGTACGATCACGACCAATCCAGCAATTGGTGCTGTCGTAGCAACTGAAGGTTTCTTTGTTGGTGATATTCTGCGCGCTGGCTTTTAACGTCACGCCGCGCAATGAAGGCAGCGCCTCGCCCAACTGATATGACACGGCGAGATCGTACTGCGTTGTGCCTCCGAGTTTACCGCTCTTGTTATCCGGCGCAATTTCCATCGGCCCGGTATAGCGCGCCCCTGCGCCCATTGTTAGCCCGCGCAGTATGGTCGCATCGAAGGTGTAATCGCCCCACAGATTAAACGCATTCTCCGGCACCTGTGTCGGGCGTTTGCCTTCGTATGTTTCGTCTTCAGTATTGATCGCATGAGTATAGGCGTAGTTGGCAACCAACGTGACGTTGTCACCTGGTCGGCTAATCACCGACAGTTCCGCGCCTTTTGATTCGATCTCCCCGGTCTGCCGATAATCCCAGGTTGGCGTGGCGGAAAGAACATTCTTCTGACGGATGTTAAACACGGATGCCGTCAGCGTGGTCGCGTAATCGGCCAGCAGGTATTTCACCCCGCCTTCCAGTTGTTTGCTGGTTGTCGGCTTCACCTCTTTTGACGTCAGCGTGCCCTGCGGTGAAATCGGTTTGAAGCCTTCGGAATAACTGATAAACGGTGAAATACCGTTTTCAAAGGCATAAAGCGCGCCAAAACGTTTGGTCACCCGGTCCTGGGCGATCCAGGTTTTCTCATCATTTTGCAGCGCGTCGGTCGTCGTTGACCGATAGTCGTCGTAACGCAGACTGGCCAACAGATTTAAGCTGCCAAACGCCACCTGATCCTGCAAGTAGTAGCCATTTTGCTGATAAGAAAGGCGGTTTTTCTGTGCGGTGTACAACCCCAGATCGGCAGTATGCACCTGATGGAAATCCGGGTCGCGCATGTCGATTCCCGGCGTGGCGCTGGCGTAACGGTAGAAGTAATGGCTGTCGAGTTTCTGATAATCAAAACCGGCCAGAATATGGTGCTGCCAGTCGCCCAGCGTGACAGTTTTCGTTACCTGGTTGTCAATGTTGAAACTTTTCAGATCTTCATCGGTGGTATAGGCAAAGCGGTTCAGCATCCAGACCGGGTTTGTGCCATTGCCGGTTGAATAGACGCTGCGCTGGTGCGTATCAACATCAAAATAGCGCGCCTGCTGACTGAATCCCCAACCGCTGTCAAATTCATGTTCGAAATGATAACCCACCATCCACTGACGCTGCTTAAAGCCACTCCACTCATCACCGGCGTAATCACGGCGATCGGCATACCCCGAGCGCAAATAGGCAATCGGTAACGGGTTTGACGGCGACAACGACGGTGTATTTTGCACCAGCGCATCCAGCGTCAGGCGCGTTTTGCTGTCTGGTTGCCAGGTGACGGAGGGCGCCAACAGATAGTCTTCATAACGGGTGGTGCGCGGTTGATCGTCGCCCTCCGTCGCCTTGCCCAGCAGACGGTAATTCCAGTCGCTGTCGCTGATTTTGCCGGTGGAATCCAGATAGCCTTCTTTCAGATTTCGCGTACCGGTATTAAAGCCGATCTCCGTTTTTTGTTCAGCCTGCGGTTTTTTGCCCTGAATATTCACCAGTCCTCCTGGCGAACCGCTGCCATACAGCACAGAGGCGGGCCCTTTCAGAATATCGACGCTTTCCACCAGCAGCGGGTCGATACGTGCTTTGGTGTTGCCAGTGACGTTGTACGGCAACTGCAGGCCGTTGTAGTACTCCTGATCGACAGAGAAACCGCGAATCTTGTACTCGCTCAGGTAGGAGGTATTGCCGCGCATTTCTGTCGACACCCCCGGCGCATAGCGCAGGATCTCGTTGACGGAATTCGCATGACGTAACGCGATCTCGTGATTATCGATGGTATTAATCACCTGCGGCGTTTTACTTTCCGGGACAGCAGATTTGGTGGCGCTGTTAGTCCAGGCAGGCAGCAGGCTCTCCTGACCTGTCGCTGAAACGACAATAGTCGATTCGTTGGTGTCCGCCGCATATGACAATGTGGTCAGAGCCAGTGAGATACAGCCAGAAAGCGCGCAAAGTCGAAAACAAGAAGTTGTCATAGTGAGAATAATTATCAGTTTAAATTGGAATGCCAATTATTCTCATTTCAAAGGGTAAATCAAGAGAGGAATTGAAGGGGAATACCATTAAAAACACGGCTCCCGCAGGAGCCGTATTGTTATTAATCGCGGCGTACGAGCCGGTATACCACCAGCACCACAATGGCGCCCACCACAGCGACCAGGAAACTGTGAAGGTTAAAACTACTGATCGTGCCGCCAATACCAAACATGGTCGCCAGCCATCCGCCCACTACAGCACCGACGATGCCGAGTATACAGGTCAGGATGAATCCGCCGCCGTCACGTCCCGGCATGATCAATTTGGCGATAACACCGGCAATCAAACCAAATACAATCCAGGCAATAATTCCCATGTTCAGACCCTCTTTTCAGGGAAACCACACGCAACCGTTTCTTGCGCTTGTCCGTTAAGTATAGGCAACCCCTTGATCCCCGTTGTTTCTGCGAGGCTGAATTATTTGTCTTTGGTAAAAAAAATCACGCGTTTGTATTAAGTTCTCCTGCGTCTTGCCGATAACCGTTCGATAGACTGTCAGGCAGCCAGGAGGCATTCCGCGTGAGTCATTACAATGAGCAGTTCCTGAAGCAAAATCCGTTGGCGGTGTTGGGGGTTCTTCGCGACTTAAACAGCAACCAGGTGCCTTTGCGCGTCTCCTGGTCCGGCGGACAATTCATCAGCAAGATCCTTGACGTCTCGGCCGAAAGACTGGTGATGGATTTTGGCAGTCAGCAAAAAGAAAATCTCGCCGTGCAAAAAGCGCGCAATATTACCTTTACCGCCGAAACCCAGGGCGCGAAGGTCGAGTTTACTCTTGAGCAGTTGCACAGCGGTGAGTATCAGCAGCTTCCCGCCTTTATCACCCCGCTCCCTCCGGCGCTATGGTTTGTGCAACGACGGGAATACTTCCGCATCTGCGCACCGCTCCATCCTCCCTACGGTTGTACGGCACAGATGCCGGATAACAGCACCCTACGTTTTCGTCTGTACGATCTTTCCCTCGGCGGAATGGGTGCTCTGCTGGAAGGCCCGAAACCGTCAGGTCTCACCGAAGGGATGCGTTTTTCGCCGGTGGCATTGGATATGGGGGAATGGGGGATGTTTCACTTTGACGCACAGCTGATTTCCGTCACCGAACGCAAAGTGATTGACGGCAAAAACGAGACCATTTCCACTCCCCGCCTGAGCTTTCGTTTTCTCAACGTCGGCCCGGCGGTGGAGCGGGAACTTCAGCGGATTATCTTTTCCCTTGAGCGCGAAGCGCGCGAAAAATCAAATAAAGTGCGCGACTAATTACATCGCATCCAGCGCGCGCTGCAATTTATAGATGTAGCGCGGCGCCTGAGGCGCAGGATGATTATCCGCGACGTGTTCAACGAACTCATCAGCGCTGAGATCGTTGATTTTGTTAATTGCTTTTTTCCGGTCGGAAGAGAACGTGCGTAGCAGTGCGCCTGCGCCGTTAGCGTAGGAGACGACCAGCGCGTACTGCATCACCTGTGGATCCTCAATGCCGGCGAGCGGGCCAGTCTCCAGAATACTCAGGTAGGCAGCGCCCATTGAGATATTCCGTTCCGGGTTTTTCAGTTCACTGGTCGTAGGCTCGCCGCTCCAGCCCATCCGACGATAGACATCGCGTCCTGAAGTTGACGCTTTTAATTGCATCAACCCTATCGCATTCGATTTGCTGACCGCATTGGGATTCCCGCCTGACTCAATGGCGATAATCGCCGTAATCAATTGTGGGCTAACGCCCCACGCCGCACCGGCTTTTTCACTGATCGGCATCCATTGCATGGCACGTTTTACCGGCACTTCCGCGTTCCACGGGGGATTTTTATAATCTTGTTTTGAACTACAGCCTGCAAGCAGCACAATTAAAAAAGCAAACCATCTCAATTTCACGTCTTCTGTCCTTATCGCCGGAACGCTTTGTTACTAAAACCACCGTTATAAACCGGATAAGCAAAGCACCCTCCGGCAAAACGTTCTACTATAAGCGGCATGATATACATTTGGTTTCTGTTGTAGCAAGGAATTGCCATGTCCCGGTTTCACTTAATTGCCCCCTCGGGCTACTGCATCAATCAGCACGCGGCTTTACTTGGTATCCAGCGCCTTAAAGAGGCCGGTCATCAGGTCGATAATACGGCGGTGGTCAGTCGTCGCCATCAACGCTTTGCGGGTACGGATTCGGAGCGTCTGGCGGACGTGAACGACCTTGTGCATCTCACCGCGCCGGACACCATCGTCATGCCGGTGCGCGGTGGCTATGGAGCGAGCCGTCTACTGCAACACATCGACTGGCAGGCCCTTGCCGCCCGACAACAGCGGGATCCGCTGCTTATTTGCGGACACAGTGATTTTACGGCGATCCAGTGCGGTCTGCTGGCGCTGGGCAATGTCATCACTTTCAGTGGTCCAATGCTGGCGGCGAACGTTGGCGCGCCGGAGCTGAATACCTTTACGCAAACCCATTTCTGGCAGGCATTGCGTCACGCGCAGTACACGGTGGAATGGCAAGGCGATGGTCCGGCCTGTCACACGCAAGGAACGCTGTGGGGCGGTAATCTGGCGATGCTGATTTCGCTCATCGGTACCCCGTGGATGCCCAAAATAGAAAACGGCATTCTGGTACTGGAAGACATTAACGAGCACCCTTTTCGCGTTGAGCGCATGTTATTGCAGTTGGTTGACGCCGGTATATTGAACCGGCAGAGCGCCATTGTGCTGGGCAGTTTCAGCGGTAGCACCCCGAATGAGTATGATGCCGGTTACGATCTTAACACCGTGTATGCGTTTTTACGTGAACGCCTCTCTATTCCCCTGATAACTGGACTCGATTTTGGTCATGAGCCGCGAACCGTTACGCTGGCGTTGGGCGCGCATGCCGTATTGCAAAACAGTCAAAACGGTACACAACTGACGATCTCGGGTCATCCCTTTCTGAAATCATAAAAAAAAACGGCTGCAGGACTAAGTAACGCCCGGATGTAGCCGTTAATATGATAATGTCAATGCACCAAAAAATTCCTGATTGAGGAGTAATCGAACGTTGGACGCCGCGGCAATAATCAGTCTTTTCATTTTGGGGTCCGTCCTCGTTACCAGCAGTATCTTACTCAGTTCATTTTCATCACGCCTTGGCATTCCGATTCTGGTTATCTTCCTGGCCATTGGCATGCTGGCGGGCGTCGATGGCGTCGGCGGCATCCCGTTCGATAATTATCCCTTCGCCTATATGGTCAGTAACCTTGCGCTGGCGATTATTCTGCTCGATGGCGGGATGCGCACGCAGGCCAGTTCGTTTCGCGTCGCGCTGGGCCCGGCGCTTTCTCTGGCGACCGTTGGCGTCCTGATCACCTCCGGGTTAACCGGTATGATTGCCGCCTGGCTGTTTAATCTCGATCTGATTCAGGGTCTGTTGATTGGCGCCATTGTCGGTTCAACAGATGCGGCGGCGGTTTTTTCCCTGCTTGGCGGCAAGGGGCTGAACGAGCGTGTCGGCGCGACGCTGGAAATTGAATCCGGCAGTAATGACCCGATGGCAGTATTTCTGACCATTACGCTGATCGAGATGATTCAGCAACACGAAACCGGCTTAAGCTGGATGTTCGCTGTCCACATTATTCAACAGTTTGGTCTGGGCATCCTGCTTGGGCTGGGCGGCGGCTATCTGCTACAGCAGATGATTAATCGTATCTCTCTGCCCGCCGGACTCTACCCGCTATTAGCCCTGAGCGGCGGGATTCTGGTGTTTGCCCTGACCACGGCGCTGGAAGGCAGCGGGATCCTGGCGGTCTATCTGTGCGGTTTTTTACTGGGCAATCGCCCTATCCGCAACCGCTATGGTATTTTGCAAAACTTCGACGGACTGGCCTGGCTGGCACAGATCGGCATGTTCCTTGTGCTCGGACTGCTGGTGAATCCTTCTGACCTGTTGCCGATTGCTATTCCGGCGCTGATTCTTTCCGCCGGGATGATTTTCATTGCCCGTCCACTCTCTGTATTTATCGGACTGCTGCCGTTCCGCGGTTTTAATCTGCGTGAACGCGTGTTTATTAGCTGGGTGGGTCTGCGCGGTGCGGTACCGATCATTCTTGCCGTCTTTCCGATGATGGCGGGTCTGGAAAATGCCCGTCTGTTCTTTAACGTCGCTTTCTTCGTAGTGCTGGTGTCACTGGTTTTGCAGGGGACGTCGCTCTCCTGGGCGGCGAAAAAGGCGAAGGTGGTGGTACCACCGGTCGGTTGGCCGGTCTCACGCGTGGGTCTGGATATTCATCCGGACAATCCGTGGGAGCAGTTTGTCTATCAGCTCAGTGCCGACAAATGGTGTGTCGGCGCGGCGCTGCGCGATCTGCATATGCCTCAGGAAACGCGTATTGCGGCGCTGTTTCGTGACAATGTGCTGTTTCATCCCACCGGCAGCACTCGTCTGCGTGAAGGCGATGTGCTGTGCGTCATCGGGCGTGAACGCGATCTCCCGGCGCTGGGCAAACTGTTCAGCCAGTCGCCGCCGGTGGCGCTGGATCAGCGCTTCTTCGGCGACTTTATTCTGGAAGCCAACGCCAAGTATGCCGATGTGGCGCTGATTTATGGTCTGGATGACGGAACGGAGTACCGCGATAAGCAGCAAACGCTGGGTGAAATTGTTCAGCAACTGCTGGGTGCCGCCCCGGTCGTCGGCGACCAGGTCGAATTTGCCGGGATGATCTGGACGGTTGCCGAAAAAGAGGATAATCAGGTGCGCAAAGTCGGTGTCCGCGTTGCCGGGGATGAAGACGAAGAATAGTGACTCTGCCGGCACTTATCTGGCCTACTGAGACACCGCGTAGCGTGTGCTGTAGGCCGGATCAGGCGCATCGCGCCGGCATCCGGCAATACCATAAAAGTTACACCGTCACAACAGGAACGCGCAACGCCAGCGAACACATCAGCTCATAACCCACCGTTCCAGCTGATTGCGCCACGTCGTCAATTTTGATCTCTTTGCCCCACAGCTCCACCGGCGTTCCGATGCCCGCCTGCGGGCATGCCGTCAAATCCACCGCCAACATATCCATTGACACTGTCCCCACCGTCGTGGTCCGGACACCGTCCACCAGCACCGGCGTGCCGCTAGGCGCATGGCGCGGATAGCCATCCGCATAGCCAGCCGCCACGATGCCAATGCGTTGCTCGCCTCTGGCGGTATAACGTCCGCCATAGCCGACGCGGTCTCCCGCTTTTAGTGTCTGTACACCAATGATTTCGCTGCTCAGCGTCATCACTGGCTTCAGTCCGGTATTGGCGATATCGCGCCACTGACCTGACGGCGAAGCGCCATAGAGAATAATGCCCGGGCGTACCCAGTCAAAATGTGCATCAGGATGCCACAGCGTGGCCGCGGAGTTTGACAGCGAACGCCGGCAATCCAGCCCTTCCGCAGCCTGCTCGATGCGCGCCATTGCATTGTGGATCCCGTCAGGGTGCTCAGCGTCGGCAAAATGCGACATCAGCGTCATTTCACCGACGTTCGGCATCGCGCGCAGTTGCTGCCAGACGGTTTGCAGCCGTTCCGGCTGGAATCCCAGGCGGTTCATGCCGCTGTTAACCTTCACATAGACATCCAGCGGCGCCTTAAGCTTCGCATTCTGGATCGCTTTGAGCTGCCAGTTGCTGTGCACGCAGGTGGTCAGACGCCAGGTGTCATACCGTTCCAGATCTTCAGCGTGGAAAAAACCTTCCAGCATCAGGATCGGCCCTTTCCAGCCGCGCTCACGCAGGGTGACCGCCTCTTCCAGATTCAACAGGGCAAAACCGTCGGTGTTGCCCAGCGCACTCCAGATACGTTCTATGCCGTGTCCATAAGCATTGGCTTTCACCACTGACCAGACGCGGGCGTCCGGTGCGGCCTGACGCACAATGCTCAGGTTTTGTTTCATCGCCTGCAGGTCAAGGCTGGCCAGTATAGGGCGGGTCATCTCTCGTCCTTCTTAGTTATGTGCGCCGTGCAGATGTTGGGGACGTGAAGGCGTAAAGCCTGCGTGGTAGCGCGCCACGCTCAAATCGTCATACGGAATGGCGGGCGTGCGACCTGACAATATATCGCTCAGCAACTGCCCTGAACCACAGGCCATCGTCCATCCCAGCGTACCGTGTCCGGTATTTAACAACAGATTTTTGAAGCGGGTACGTCCCACAACGGGCGTACCGTCCGGCGTCATTGGCCGCAGACCGGTCCAGAATGTCGCCTGCTCAACATGCCCCCCGCGCGGGTAGAGATCGCGCACCACCATCTCAAGCGTTTCCCGACGCGGCTGGAGCAGTTCGGTATTGAAACCGACAATTTCCGCCATCCCCCCCACGCGGATGCGCTGGTCAAAACGGGTAATGGCGATTTTGTAAGTTTCATCAAGAATAGTCGAAACCGGCGCGCCGTCCTCTTCCGCCACCGGAATCGTCAGCGAATAGCCTTTCAGCGGATAGACCGGAATATCGACAATCCCTTTCAGCATCGCCGTGGAGTAAGACCCCATCGCCATGACGTACGCATCAGCTTTAACGATCTCATCACCACATTTCACGCCGTAAATCTGTTCGCCTTCGCAGAGCAGTTTATCCACCGGTGTGTTGAAGCGGAATTTGACGCCCGCCTGTTCGGCCATCTGCGCCAGACGCTGGGTAAAGAGCTGGCAGTCGCCGGTTTCGTCATTCGGCAGACGCAAGCCACCGGTCAGTTTGTGCGCCACTTCCGCCAGCGCCGGCTCGACTTCCGCCAGTCGACTGGCTTCCAGCAACTGATACGGCACACCGGCGTCTTCCAGCACAGCGATGTCGCGCGTGGCGTTCTCATACTGCTGCGCGGTACGGAACAGTTGCAGCGTCCCGCCCTGCCGCCCTTCATACTGGATACCGGTCGACGCACGTAGCGCTTTCAGGCAATCACGGCTGTATTCCGCCAGACGTACCATCCGCCCTTTGTTTTCCATGTAGTGGCTGGTGTCGCAGTTGCGCAGCATCTGCCACATCCACTTTAACTGGAACTGTGTCCCGTCAAGACGAACGGCCAGCGGCGCATGGCGCTGGAACATCCATTTAATCGCTTTCAGCGGTACACCCGGCGCAGCCCAGGGCGCGGCATAGCCCGGAGAGATCTGCCCCGCATTCGCCGCGCTGGTCTCCAGCGCCGGGCCGGGTTCACGATCGATGACGGTAACATCATGTCCAGCCTGACTCAGATACCAGGCGCTGGTCACGCCAACGACGCCACTTCCCAGTATGACAACTCGCATAGCCACTCCGTTAACAGTAACAGTAAAAGAACAATCATCTAATTACATCTTGATAACCCAGATGAAAATATTATTCAACATATGGCTTTTTTATGGTGACACATCTCACATATAGCAGGTAGAACAGTGAACTCTCTGCTTTGGTATCTCCTGCTGTGGGTTATTTTTATCCAGCAGAAAATATCGTGACTACCCCGTAATCTGGCGAGTCGACCAGCGGAAATCGCAAAGAAAATATTTCTTCACTGACACGGTTTTTAACCGGGTGTTCTATGCTTGAAATGAGGTGCTCCACACAGAGAGTGCCGCCAACAATGAGGGTGCGCGAATGGCTACGATTGATTCCATGAACAAGGACACCACACGCTTGAGCGATGGACCCGACTGGACGTTTGATCTGCTGGATGTCTACCTGGCGGAAATAGATCGGGTGGCGAAACTCTACAGACTGGATACCTACCCGCACCAGATTGAGGTCATTACCTCCGAGCAGATGATGGATGCATATTCCAGCGTCGGAATGCCGATTAACTATCCTCACTGGTCGTTTGGTAAAAAATTCATCGAGACCGAACGACTGTATAAGCACGGTCAGCAAGGGCTGGCCTATGAGATTGTGATCAACTCCAACCCGTGTATTGCATACCTGATGGAGGAGAACACCATTACCATGCAGGCGCTGGTGATGGCGCACGCCTGTTACGGACATAACTCGTTCTTCAAAAATAACTATCTGTTCCGCAGCTGGACTGATGCCAGCTCCATTGTTGATTACCTGATCTTCGCGCGTAATTACATCACTCAGTGCGAAGAGCGATACGGCGTGGACGAGGTTGAGCGATTGCTCGACTCCTGCCACGCGCTGATGAACTACGGCGTTGATCGCTATAAACGCCCGCAGAAAATCTCCCTCCAGGAGGAGAAGGCCCGCCAACAGAGTCGTGAAGAGTATCTGCAAAGCCAGGTGAACATGCTGTGGCGTACCCTGCCGAAAAAAGAGGAAGAGAAGACGATTGCCGAAGCGCGGCGCTATCCCTCAGAACCGCAGGAAAATCTGCTCTACTTTATGGAAAAAAATGCCCCGCTGCTGGAGTCATGGCAGCGCGAGATCCTGCGCATCGTGCGCAAAGTCAGTCAGTATTTTTATCCGCAAAAACAGACGCAGGTGATGAATGAGGGCTGGGCCACGTTCTGGCATTACACCATCCTGAACCACCTGTATGACGAGGGGAAAGTCACCGAACGTTTTATGCTGGAGTTTTTACACAGCCATACCAACGTGGTGTTCCAGCCGCCTTATAACAGCCCGTGGTACAGCGGCATAAACCCTTACGCACTGGGTTTCGCTATGTTCCAGGACATCAAGCGCATCTGCCAGTCGCCGACGGAAGAAGATAAGTACTGGTTCCCGGATATCGCCGGTTCCGACTGGCTGGAAACGCTGCATTTTGCCATGCGCGACTTCAAAGATGAGAGCTTCATCAGCCAGTTCCTGTCGCCGAAGGTGATGCGCGATTTTCGCCTCTTTACGGTGCTGGATGACGATCGGCATAACTATCTGGAAATCTCTGCCATTCATAACGAAGAAGGCTACCGCGAAATCCGCAACCGCCTCTCGTCGCAATATAATCTGAGCAACGTAGAGCCGAATATTCAGGTCTGGAACGTGGATCTGCGGGGCGATCGTTCCCTAACCCTGCGTTATATTCCGCACAATCGCGCGCCGCTGGATAAAGGCCGCAAAGAGGTGCTCAAGCATGTGCATCGGCTGTGGGGATTTGATGTGTTGCTGGAACAGCAAAACGAGGACGGAAGCGTGGAACTGCTGGAGCGCTGCCCCCCCAGAATGAACAGCCTGTAAACAAAAACCCCCTCATCGTGAGGGGGTTCGTTTTTAGCGGCCCTGAATGGCTAAATCGCCAGGCAGGTTTTTCTGCATCCGGTGCCAAATCTCGCCGCTGTCGTGACCGTAACGACGCACCGTTTCGTATACCTGATCGTGCGCGCCCTGCAGGCACAGTTGCGACAGCTTATGGTAGAAACCCAGCGCCAGGCTGCGCGCTTCCGGATTGGCAAAATAGTGACGACCAATGCGGGTATACAACCCTTTCATGCCGTTCAGGATCAGACCATAAATCGGGTTGCCGGAGGCAAATGCCAGACCACGGAAAATGTTGTAATCGAGATCGGCAAACGCATCGGCGTGATCGGCCACTTCCTGCGCGGTCGCCAGCACTTCCTGCGCTTTGTCAGGATGCTGACGAAACGCGGTACGAATGAAGATGGTGGAGATGTTGGTCCGCACCGACAGCAGATTGTCGATCAACTGCGGGACGCTTTCGTGATCGAGACGCGCCAGCGTTTCAAGAATATTCAGTCCGGAGGTTTCCCAGAAATTATTCACCTTCGTCGGTTTGCCATGCTGAATGGTCAACCAACCGTCTCGCGCCAGGCGCTGCAGCACTTCACGTAAAGTGGTACGTGTCACCCCAATCAGTTCGGAGAGTTCTCGTTCTGCAGGCAAGATAGTGCCAGGAGGGAAGCGGTTATTCCAGATACTTTCAATGATGTACTCTTCCGCGAAACCCGCCGGGCTCTGCGCCTTAATGACCATAGTGAGATTTCCATTACACAGCAAAACATAGTTACACTCATCATACCAGACGGGTTACATGCCCGATAGGAGACACAACGAAGAAAAAGTGGATCAAGGCTTCATTTTCTTGATAACGCTGGCTGTCTGGGGTGAAAGGCTTGCCTGCATTCAGACTGACCGTTACTCTTTGTCGCTAACCATAAAAACATCATTTCAATAAATAAGGTAAGGGAAACCATAATGGAACTCTCATGGGGCCGCGCGCTCTGGCGCAACTTTTTAGGCCAGTCGCCAGACTGGTACAAGCTTGCGCTACTGATCTTCCTGATAGTTAATCCACTGATTTTCATCATCAACCCGTTTGTTGCGGGCTGGTTGTTGGTGGCGGAATTCATCTTCACGCTGGCGATGGCGCTGAAGTGTTATCCACTGCTACCGGGCGGTTTGTTAGCCATTGAAGCAGTTATCATCGGGATGACCAGCGCCGCGCATGTTCGCGAAGAGGTGGCAAACAATCTGGAAGTTTTACTGCTGCTGATGTTCATGGTCGCGGGCATCTATTTTATGAAGCAGCTGTTGCTGTTTATTTTTACCCGGCTGCTGCTGAGCATTCGTTCTAAAATGCTGCTGTCGCTGGCGTTTTGTGTGGCGGCGGCCTTCCTTTCCGCCTTCCTTGACGCACTGACCGTGGTAGCGGTAGTGATCAGCGTCGCCGTCGGGTTCTACGGCATTTATCACCGCGTGGCCTCTTCCCGCGGCGATGATAGCGACATCCTGGATGACAGTCACATTGATCAACACTACAAAACAGTGCTTGAGCAATTCCGCGGCTTTTTGCGCAGTCTGATGATGCATGCCGGGGTGGGTACCGCTCTGGGCGGCGTGATGACGATGGTGGGCGAGCCGCAGAACCTGATCATCGCCAAAGCCGCTGGCTGGCACTTTGGCGACTTCTTCCTGCGGATGTCGCCTGTTACCGTTCCGGTACTGATTTGCGGCCTGCTCACCTGTGTACTGGTTGAGAAACTGCGCTGGTTTGGCTATGGCGAAACACTGCCGGAAAAAGTGCGTGACGTATTGCAGCAGTTTGACGATCAGAGCCGCCATCAGCGTTCACGTCAGGACAGAGTAAAACTGATTGTGCAGGCGATTATCGGCGTCTGGCTGGTGATTGCCCTGGCGCTGCATCTGGCGGAAGTGGGACTGATTGGCCTCTCCGTGATTATCCTCGCAACGTCGCTGACCGGCGTGACGGATGAACATGCCATTGGCAAGGCGTTCACCGAATCTCTGCCATTCACCGCGCTGCTGACGGTCTTTTTCTCCATTGTCGCGGTGATTATCGACCAGCATCTCTTTTCGCCGATTATTCAGTACGTATTGCAAGCCTCAGAGCACGCGCAACTGACGCTGTTCTATCTCTTCAACGGCCTGCTCTCGTCGATCTCGGATAATGTTTTCGTCGGTACTATCTACATTAACGAGGCCAAAGCGGCCATGGAAAGTGGTGCGATCTCCCTGCAGCAATACGAGCTGTTAGCCGTTGCGATCAACACCGGGACAAACCTGCCATCCGTGGCGACGCCGAACGGTCAGGCGGCATTCCTGTTCCTGCTCACCTCCGCACTGGCACCGCTGATTCGCCTCTCCTATGGTCGGATGGTCTGGATGGCTCTGCCCTATACCATCGTGCTGACGCTAGTCGGCCTGCTGTGCGTCGAGTTTACCCTGACGCCAATGACCGAGTGGATGATGCAAACCGGTTGGTTAGCTACACTTTCATAACAACTAACCGGGCATTTCACTGCCCGGTTTGCCTTTTTGCGTGATATTTCTCCAATTACACAATATTTGAGTTTCTCCTGGTGGCGCGGTAATCGAATTGGTTTACACTGCCGTGTCTACGCATGTTGCAGGGAAATTATTATGTTGCGATATTTGAACCAGTGCTCACGGGGTCGGGGCGCGTGGTTATTGATGGCTTTTACTGCCTTAGCGCTTGAACTGGTCGCGCTGTGGTTTCAGCACGTTATGCTGCTTAAGCCGTGCGTACTGTGCATCTACGAACGCTGTGCGCTGTTTGGCGTCATGGGGGCCGGTCTGGTTGGGGCTATTGCGCCTAAAACACCGTTGCGCTATGTGGCGTTGATTATCTGGATCTACAGTGCCTGGCGTGGGGTTCAACTGACATGGGAACATACCATGATCCAGTTACACCCTTCCCCGTTCATGACCTGTGATTTCATGGCTCGCTTCCCTGCCTGGTTGCCACTGGACAAATGGTTACCACAGGTGTTTGTTGCCTCTGGTGATTGCGCCGAGCGTCAGTGGGAATTTTTATCTCTGGAAATGCCGCAATGGCTATTAGGCATTTTCGTTGCCTATCTGGTCGTCGCGGTTCTGGTGCTGATTGCTCAGCCGCTTAAACCGAAAAGACGCGATCTGTTCGGTCGTTAATCTCAGACGCTCCCAGCCGGGAGCGTGAGAGCGATGACAAACTTCATCCCGATACCGGACAAGCAAAGTTCACCTCATTAAAAACCCGGAAAACAATTCATCGATTTTCGGCTGATAACCACAAAGAAGGAAAAACCACGTCTTTTCCTTCTTTGTCAGCAGTCTGACGCTCCCAACCGGGAGCGTTTTTTTTGCCGTTAGCCTGAAATCAGACCGGGCGGTTTAGTCCGCCCATGACGGTTTGTTGAGAATATGGTCCTGCCAGTCATGGACTTCTGACTCTCTTACCGCAATGTGACGCACCGAAATTCGCTCGCCGTGCATTGCCGCTTTCGACCCCGTCAGCAGCGGGTGCCATTCAGGCAGTCCTTTCCCTTCCGCCAGCAGACGATAGGCGCAGGTCATCGGCAACCATTCAAAGGTGGGCAGGTTATCACGCGTTAGCTTGATACAGTCAGGCTCGTACTCGAACCGACGTTCGTAATTGCGACACTGGCAGGTTTTGATGTTGAGCTGGCGGCAGGCGACGTTGGTGAAATAAATCTCGTCGGTATCCTCGTCCATCAGCTTATGCAGGCAGCACTGACCGCAGCCATCACATAACGACTCCCATTCGGCATCGGTCATTTCATCCAGGGT
Source organism: Citrobacter sp. CtB7.12 (assembly GCF_001297795.1). Lineage (NCBI taxonomy): Bacteria > Pseudomonadati > Pseudomonadota > Gammaproteobacteria > Enterobacterales > Enterobacteriaceae > Citrobacter > Citrobacter sp. CtB7.12. The sequence continues at coordinate 285,241 of NZ_LIFT01000003.1, forward strand.
TTTACGTTGCCAGAAAGGTAAATCGCTCATCAGGGTATCCGCCATTGCTATAAAGCTGCACCTTATAACCAGTCTGGCACGTTGATGCAAGTTTTGCCGCCTAAAAAGGCGGCAAGCAGGCGTTACAGGACGCGGGTTGTCAGGGTGTGACCGTTAAAATTGACCACCAGCTCGTCGCCGCTGGCGAGCGGTCCGACGCCTTCCGGGGTGCCGGTCAGCACGACGTCACCCGCTTTGAGGGTAAAGAATTTGCTCATATAGGCGATTAAGGGGACGATTTTATGGATCATATCCGCCGTTGTACCCTGCTGGCGAACCTCGCCATTGACCGTCAGACCCAGCGGCGTCGCCTGCGGATCGCCGTTAAATTCTGCGACCGGAATGAATCCGGATAACGGGCATGAATTATCAAATCCTTTTGCCTTCTCCCAGGGCTGCCCGGCCTTCTTCATTTTGCCCTGGATATCACGCAGCGTCAGATCGAGCGCCACGCCATATCCAGCGATAGCCTTACGAACATGCTCTTCGGTCGCCTGACGCAGCGTCGCGCCGATCAATACCGCCAGTTCGACTTCATGGTGCACCGAGCCCATATCCGTCGGAATGACCAGCGGTTGGCGCAAATCACACAGGGCGGTTTCCGGTTTGATAAACAGCACCGGCTCATCCGGCGTGACGCTGCCCATTTCCTTGATGTGGTTGGCGTAGTTGCTCCCCACGCACACCACTTTGCTTACCGGGTAGTCAAGCAGCGCACCCTGCCAGTTATGATGTTGATACATTCATTTTCCCCTAATTTGTCATCGTTGACTTCAGGAATGGCACCGACAGGTATGACGCCGGGTACCGTTTATTTATCGGTTTCTGGATTGTTTTGTGAGGCGTTGAAACGATGTTGCTTCAATAAATCTTCGGGTGGCGGAGGCAGTTGTAAATAATATCCCTGCTCCGTTAAGGCTTGTTTTACTTTATCCAGCGAGGCGTTGACTAACTTTTTGCTACCATCTAACGGCAATATCATTGCCAGCTGTGGTTGACCAAATCCTTTCATCAGTTCTTCAGGCACACGTGAGAAATCGTCTTTTTTTTCGACATACAAATAGGTCTGGTCACGCTTAGCACTTCTGTAGATCACACAAAACATACATTTTACTCTGAATTAAACGGATGGCGACTTGCCTCAATATAATAGTGACTATAACATGCCTTCTGGACTTCGGAATATCACTCCACATCGGGGATGATAAATAGCAAATTGAGTAAGGCCAGGATGTCAAACACGCCCATCGAACTTAAAGGCAGTAGCTTCACCTTATCAGTGGTTCATTTACATGAAGCAGAACCCGAGGTTATTCGTCAGGCGTTAGAAGACAAAATCGCTCAGGCTCCTGCTTTTTTAAAACATGCTCCTGTGGTAGTGAATGTCAGTAGCCTTGATGCGCCGGTAAACTGGCCGCAGTTGCAGAAGGTGGTGGCGTCGACGGGATTGCGTATTGTTGGCGTCAGCGGTTGTAAAGATGCCCGGCTCAAAGCTGAAATCGACAAAATGGGCCTTCCTTTACTCACTGAAGGTAAAGAGAAAATGGCGCGTTCCGCTCCGGCTGAACCCGTTGCTCCCGCCGCTGTAGTGCAAAACGCTACTCCCGTCACAAAAACGCGATTTATTGATATACCCGTTCGTTCCGGTCAACGCATTTATGCACCACAATGTGATCTGATTGTTACAAGTCACGTCAGTGCTGGCGCTGAGCTGATCGCCGATGGCAATATTCATGTCTATGGCATGATGAGAGGCCGCGCGCTGGCAGGGGCAAGTGGTGACCGGGATGCGCAAATTTTTTGTACCCATCTGACGGCAGAACTGGTGTCTATCGCAGGTGTTTACTGGCTGAGTGATAAAATCCCAGCAGAATTTTATGGCAAAGCGGCACGTCTGCAGTTAGCAGATAACGCTTTGACAGTTCAACCGTTGAATTGATCCCTTTTTAACAAGGAATTTCTATGGCACGCATTATTGTAGTTACTTCGGGTAAAGGGGGCGTTGGCAAGACCACCTCCAGCGCGGCCATCGCTACTGGTTTGGCCCAGAAGGGAAAGAAAACTGTCGTTATTGATTTTGATATCGGCCTGCGTAACCTCGATCTGATCATGGGGTGTGAGCGTCGGGTTGTTTATGATTTCGTCAACGTCATTCAGGGTGATGCTTCACTCAATCAGGCGCTCATCAAGGACAAGCGCACTGAGAATCTCTTTATTCTTCCGGCCTCTCAGACGCGCGATAAAGACGCATTAACGCGTGAAGGCGTGGCAAAGGTTCTCGACGATCTGAAAGCAATGGATTTCGAGTTTATCGTTTGCGACTCCCCTGCGGGGATTGAAACTGGCGCGCTGATGGCGCTCTATTTCGCTGACGAAGCGATTATCACCACCAACCCGGAAGTCTCCTCGGTACGCGACTCTGACCGTATCCTGGGTATCCTGGCGTCTAAATCGCGCCGTGCCGAAAACGGTGAAGATCCGATTAAAGAACATCTGCTGTTGACGCGCTACAATCCAGGCCGTGTTAACCGTGGCGACATGCTCAGTATGGAAGATGTGCTGGAGATCCTGCGCATTAAACTCGTCGGAGTTATCCCGGAAGATCAGTCTGTTCTGCGCGCCTCTAACCAGGGCGAACCGGTCATTCTGGACATCAATGCAGACGCAGGTAAAGCGTATGCCGATACGGTAGATCGTCTGTTGGGAGAAGAACGTCCTTTCCGCTTCATTGACGAAGAGAAGAAAGGTTTCCTCAAACGCCTGTTCGGAGGATAAGTTATGGCATTACTGGATTTTTTTCTCTCGCGGAAAAAGAGTACAGCGAACATCGCGAAAGAGCGATTGCAGATTATCGTTGCTGAGCGTCGTCGTAGTGACGCTGAGCCGCATTATTTACCGCAGTTGCGTAAAGATATTCTTGAGGTCATTTGTAAGTATGTACAAATTGATCCGGAAATGGTCACCGTTCAGCTTGAACAAAAGGACGGCGATATTTCCATTCTCGAACTTAACGTTACATTGCCGGAAGCTGAAGAGTTGAAATAAACGCTCTTCTCAGATAATTCCTGATAAAAAAAGGCAGAGCAATCTGCCTTTTTTATTATCAGCCATTTTTCTGTTGCGGCAACACGATGCCTGAAATATGGCATCACTTATCCACGAGCGATAACTGTTCGGCTATTTTTGCTTTTGCATAGCAGACAAAGCGCGAAACAGCGGGCATTATCTCTGCCCAGTCAACGCTTGCCTGTCCCAGATAGTCGAGCCGCGCGGCTGCAAGTAGAGAAGCGTGCTCGTCCGGGAGATAAGGCATTAACCAGTCTGCCGCGCTGTCTTTCGCGGTAAAACCGCCTGTCGCCACGCTGTACCAGATGCGCGCCAGGGTCAACACGATATTGCGCTCGTCGCCCTGTAAATCACCATTGTCCTGCCAGAGCGTCAGCGTCTGACGGAATGTCTCCCGAATGTCGTTTTCCGGGACCGGCTCAAAAAGCAAATCCGCACGCTCGCCGGTTAAAGCCATGCTGGCACTACGCACCTGAGTCAATAAAATCGCCAGATCGCTATCCTGCTGTGCGGGTTCATACTTCCCGGCGTGAATATCCTCGCGCAACCACTCGCCAAACTGCATTTCCCGTCGGGGGGGAAAACGCCAGGGCACCACATCGGTATGCACCACAACCGTCACCTCAAGCGCCCGCCAGAGCGTCGACGTACCAGGCCAGGCTGACACCGACAGGAGTTCCTGCATCAGCGCTTCTCGCTGTGCCGTCGTCAGCGGCACACGCGTGGTGACCAGCAAATCAATGTCGCTGTAAGGTTTTAACCCACCTTCAACGGCAGATCCGTACAGGTGAATGGCCAACAGATCCTCTTCAAAGATCCGTTCAATGATGGCCGTCGCCTTTTCCAGTTGTTTCCGAAGGGTATCCGGAATCTTCAATGTCATCGCCTCACCGTCATCATGTCAGGTGCCACCTTAGCGCGACAGGAAGCCCGCTGACAAGCAACGGGCTGAGCCTGAATTTAGTGGTGCAGCATTTCGTCTACCACGGCCTGCGCCTTGAGTTGATAAGGATAGTAGGTTGGCCAGTTATCCATCTCTTCCAGTAGCGCCTGCTGTGAGGTATTGCCCATAAAAATATGGAAGTGGTTCGACGCCCGCGGCGCAATAATATGATCGCTGAACTGCACAAACTTCGGCGCTTTACTGTTTGCGTCTTTGCATTCAAACAGATAACGCACCCCTTTTTTACCTGAGGTGTAGGTCAGGATCTTGTACCCGGCATAGTCATACTGACAGGAAGCCACCTGCTTACCGGTATGAAACTCCATCACGCCATTTTCGATACCAATGGTGTCGACTTCCGTCGCATAGCCTTTCCGGTAATAGGCTTTCACCTCTTCCGCCGTTTTCCCCTTATCCTTTGCCGCCTTCTGTTTGAAAACCGGATCCAGCTCACCGCTGACCAGATAAGGATAAACGGATTGCCACATGCCATCCCAGTCGGTAAGCGCCCTGTCCTTAACATTGCTATCCGCAAATTCGCCTTCCGCTGCTTTCTGTTCCATCTCCGTCAACGGCACACCATGCGCGTGATCGCCATGGGCGAAGGCATAACTGCTGAACCACAACATTCCCAGAGAAACAGATAATTTTTTCCAATGAATAGCCAACGTCGTACCCTCAATCAAATGAACAAGATGAAATGTTATATTATAACAATAAAATTTATTCAACACTGTTACGCGTAAATGAAGGAAACTTGATCTGTTCACTTTTTATGCAATAACCAGATTCGATATACTGAAACCGGAGACAAAAAACAGGAGGTAATGACTATGTATCGTTCTGTTCTGGTGCCCATTGATATCTCAGAAGCCGATCTCACCCGGCAGCTTATTCCTCAGATCAAAATCCACGCCAAAACGGCAAAAGTCCATTTTCTGTCAGTCATTCCCTCAGTCCCCTTTTATGCATCCCTGGGGCTCGCCTACTCTGGCGAACTCCCGGATAAAAATGGACTGCAGACGAAGGCATTACAAAAACTCAACGAGATTGTGAAGCAATTCGATATCCCTGAAGGACGGGTACAGACGCATGTGGTATACGGCCCCCCGAAGGATCAGATCCTGAAGCTGGCGGATACCGTCAGTGCTGACCTGGTGATCATCGCGTCACACCAGCCCGGTATTTCAACATATCTGTTAGGTTCTACCGCCGCCGCCGTTGTGCGTCACGCGCACTGTCCGGTGCTGGTCGTTCGCTGAGCCGCAAACGGGAGTCTGCGGGCTCCCGTTTATGCCATTTTCACGATCCAGTCGCGGAAGATTTCCATCGCGGGCGTCATCGGTTTCGACTTCAGATGGGTGAGCCAGTAACCGCCCATTTGGATCTCAATGTCAAAGGGGCGAACGAGTTGTCCGGCCGCCAGTTCTCTGGCAAACATCACTGCCGGAACCAGTGCCGCACCGCCGGTATGGATAACCGTTTCAACCATCAGACGTGAGGAGTCAAAAACGGCACCATTGATCCGCTCTGCCGTCACACCTGCTGCAGCAAACCAGTTATCCCACTCATCTACCCGATATGAACGCAGAAGATTCTCTTGCAAGAGATCGGCTGGCCGCCTGAGCCGTAGGGCCGTTTCTGGCGTGCACAGGACAGTCAGCGGAGCCTCAAACAGCATTTCGTTATGGGTGGCGGGCCACAAGCCATTGCCAAAGCGGATGGCAAAATCCAGTCCCTCAGCCGCCAGATTCACAACGTTATTATTTGTACGCAGGCGTAGCTCAACGAACGGATGCGCCTGCCGGAATTGATCAATGCGCGGCAGTAACCAGCCAACGGCAAAGGTACCGACTGCAGCAACCGTGAGCACTTCACGATATTCCCCACCCTCAAACTGACGAAAAATGGTGTCGATTTGACCAAAGGCGTCGGTCAGGACGGCAAACAGTGCCTGCGCCTCATCCGTCATCTCCAGCCCTCTGGGCAGACGTTTAAACAGCACTCTGTTCAGGCGATCTTCCAGGATACGTACCTGCTGGCTGACGGCGGCCTGCGTGACACAAAGTTCCAGTGCCGCACGAGTAAAACTCAAATGGCGAGCCGAAGCCTCAAAGGCCCGTAGGGCATTAAGCGGAAGATTAGAGCGCATAATAAAGACTCATAAGATTTTCTTTATCCCAGGGTAAATTCTTCTCGCTTGTTAAGCAAGCGCAGAGAGCGGATAGTTCTGGCATCGCAAACACATCATGCGCCTTTAATTCTCTTTCTTCTTTTGTCTGTTTGAGCGGAAAAATAAAGTGCGTGCATTGATCAATTTACTGATTATCAAGGATGTTATTTATGTTTAAAAAACGAGGTCATCAGACGGTACTTATTGCCGCCGTGCTCGCTTTCTTTACTGCCAGTTCACCGCTTTTGGCTCGCACGCAGGGGGATCCCGCACAGGTCCAAGAAAAGCTGGCAGCATTAGAAAAACAATCGGGTGGTCGACTGGGCGTTGCGCTGATTAATACCGCCGATCGTTCGCAAATTCTTTATCGCGGTGATGAGCGCTTTGCCATGTGCAGCACCAGTAAGACGATGGTCGCTGCCGCGGTATTAAAACAGAGTGAAACTCAGCACGATATTTTGCAGCAGAAAATGGTCATCAAAAAAGCCGATCTGACGAACTGGAATCCGGTGACGGAAAAATATGTCGATAAAGAGATGACATTAGCGGAGCTAAGCGCTGCCACGCTGCAATACAGCGATAATACGGCAATGAATAAATTACTTGAGCACCTGGGCGGTACCAGTAACGTCACGGCTTTTGCCCGCTCAATTGGCGACACGACGTTTCGTCTGGACCGGAAAGAACCCGAGCTGAACACTGCCATCCCTGGCGATGAGCGCGACACGACCTCGCCGCTGGCGATGGCGATGGCGAAAAGCCTGCACAAACTGACGCTGGGCGATGCGCTGGCTGGCGCACAGCGTGCACAGCTTGTCGAATGGTTGAAAGGCAATACGACCGGCGGTCAGAGCATTCGTGCCGGACTCCCTGAAGGCTGGGTGGTTGGCGATAAAACCGGAGGCGGTGATTACGGCACAACCAATGATATCGCGGTGATCTGGCCCGAAGATCGTGCGCCGCTGATCCTCGTCACCTACTTTACACAGCCACAGCAGGACGCCAAAGGGCGTAAAGATATTCTGGCCGCCGCTGCAAAGATTGTGACGGAAGGGCTTTGAGCCCGGCGGGTAAGCGAAGAAAGCAAAAAGGCCCAGACAGATGTCTGGGCCTTCAAATTTGGGCCGCCATCGAGGCCTCGAACCCCGTTCCCTACAACAAAAGTCGTTCGCTCTTCCAGATGAGCTAATGGCGGTCTGCCGGTTTTTATTTCCGATTGAGAATCTACTCATTATCAGAACCGGGCGAGATAATACATAACTCAAATTACCCCTGCAATAGGTGTGGATGACTTTCCCTTATTATTACCGTTCGTTTGCTCATTATTCATGCTGGGCAATATATAAGAGATGATATATCGCACACCGGCGAATTCACCCGGACTGGCGCGCATAGAGGTAGGCTGTCGCCCGTGACACCCCTAAATGCTGTGCCACCGTATCCATGGATTTACGCACATTCAGCAATCCCTCTTTGCGTAACTGTTGGATCAGAACCTTTCTGTCTTCCGTTTTAAGCGCGCGCGCCGTGGTGGCGCGTTTCGCGGCAAAGTCATCGATGCGCTGGCGAATGACTTCAGTGCTCCCGGGGTCAAGATGTTCACGCACCGGTGAACTCTCTGTTTCGGTAAAACGCGCCAGCGCGCTTTGCATCCCCCGGAAAAGCGTCATATCGACATTAAGGCATAATGCGGCGACGTAATTACCCTTTTCATCCTTAATGCCAATAGACGTACTTTTTACCGGACGGCCATCAGCAAACTGATTGCCGTAGTTCGCAATAATTTCAGGAAAATCTGGAGAGGCAATCCTTGCCAGCCCGAGTTCCGTCGCCGGTTGTCCCGCCTCACGACCGGATAAATTATTATGTATCGACATAATCGCATGCTCAGGATCCTTGAGATCATGAACAACCACTTCGCAAAAAGGAGAAAACGTTTCGCTTAATCCCTTCGCGATAGTGTCAAGTTGGCTGAGAAGCGAATTCTCGTCGTTTTTTGGCATGCCGGTCTCCCACATTGATGCCCGTTGTCATTATTGCTATCCGTTTACAGCCTCACGAAACGGATTTCCCGGCCAGAAACTCACCGTAGCGCGCGATATCCACATTGCCGCCGCTGATGATAATGCCGACTTTTTTCCCGCTGAGTTCTGCTTTTCTCGCCCTTGCCGCTGCAAAGCCAAGACAGCCCGTGGGTTCTGCGACGATTTTCATACGCTCGGCCATAAACCTCATCGAAGCAATTAATTCATCGTCTGAAACGGTCAGAATATCATTGACGTATTTTTGAATCAGAGGGAACGTATAGTGCCCCAGATGTTGCGTCTGTGCACCATCAGCAATCGTTTTTGGCGTATCGATGTGAACGATTTTTCCGCTTCGAAAAGACTGCTGTCCGTCGTTACCGGCTTCAGGCTCCACGCCATAAATTATGCAATCTGGCGAAAGTTGCCGGGCGGCCAGTGCTGAACCTGAAAGTAAACCACCGCCCCCCAGACAGACAAAAAGAACATCCAGCGGACCAACCTCTTCAATTAACTCTTTGGTGGCCGTGCCCTGACCGGCGATAACATGCGGATGATCGTAGGGAGGGATGAGCGTCAGTCCCTGTTTCTCAGCCAGTTCACGGCCAATCTGTTCACGATCTTCCGTATAGCGATCGTACATAACAACATTGCCACCATACCCTTTGGTTGCCGCTACTTTCGCGGCTGGCGCATCATGAGGCATGATGATTGTCGCCGGAATACCCAGCAATTTAGCTGACAGCGCTATCGCCTGAGCATGGTTTCCGGAAGAAAATGTCACCACGCCAGCAGCACGTTGTTCCGGCGTAAACTGGCGTAATGCATTCATCGCCCCACGAAACTTAAAGGCTCCCATACGCTGTAGGTTTTCACATTTAAAGAAAACGTCAGCGCCAAATTCCGCATTGACGGTCCGGGAGGTCATCACCGGCGTCTTGTTTGCATATCCTTCAATACGCCCTGCGGCGGCGGCAACATCAGCATATTCCGGGAGTGTAATCTCAACCATTTTTTCACCTGTATAGCGTTAAGCGTCGGGCTTATTGCGCCAGCGCGAGTGCTTCTACTTCTAAGGCAGAACCATAATGCAGTTCTGCCACCCCAGCAACGACACGAGATGGACGGAAATCGCCAATCCATTCGGCGTAAATGTCGTTAAACGTCGGCCACTGGTTGATATCTGTCACATAGACACGTACGGAAACCAGATGCTGACGGGAGACACCGGCCCCCTTCAGACAGGCATCGACATTTTCCAGAACTTGTCTGGTCTGTTCCTCAAAAGACGCCCCCGCCTTTTTCTCACCATGCGGGGTGATTGGCAGTTGCCCTGAGATAAAAACAAATCCCCCTGCTGTCACGCTCGCCGAGTAGTGTCCAGCGGGAGGAAGCCCATGGGATGTTGTGTTCAATGTGATATCCGGGTGCATGTGCATCTCTCCTGCGTTCCATAGCTAATACATAATGTATTAATTTATACTTTTTGTATAGGTCGTTTATACACCACATTGCGCTGTGCGACTACCCCTTGTTTTGACGTCCGCCGTTTCCGCTCCTCGCTTATGTGACAGAGATCGCGGTTATGATTTGCGTCAGAAAATCAAAAGGTTCGATAATGGCCTCAATCGATATAGTGAATCCGAATGGGATGCAGAGTGATGAAATTAACCATACTGGTAGATAACAATACTTACATTGACAGGTATTTGACCGGAGAACCTGGCGTTTGCTATTACATTGAATGCTCAGGCTTAAAACTTCTTTTTGACGTTGGCTATTCTGATATTTTTTTAAAAAATGCACAGATCCTGGATATCGATCTTACGCACATTGATAAAATTGTATTATCACATGGACATAACGATCACACCTGGGGGTTAAACCATTTATTCCAGCATTACGACAGACTTCCATCATCTCCAGCAAAGAAAGTCGATATCATCGCCCACCCCGCCGCATTTACGCCTAAATTTTATGAGTCGAAACCCATTGGGATGAACCATAATGCCCTTTGTTTTGATTACTTCTTTAATATCGTCAGTTCCACACAACCCCTGAAATTATCCGAAGACATCACTTTTTTAGGGCAAATCCCCCGCCTTAACCATTTTGAAGCGCAAAATCCGGTAGGCCACACACATAATCATGATGGTGAGTTAACGGCTGATTACGTGATTGATGATAGTGCAATGGCAATTAAGACAAAGGATGGACTGGTGATTGTCACCGGATGTTCCCACGCCGGGATTTGTAATATTATTGAGCACGCAAAATCAGTCACTGGAGAATCGAAAATTGCTTCCGTTATAGGCGGCTTTCATCTCCTTAATGCTGATGAATCCTTACTCTCGGAAACCGGGAAATATCTTAGCGCATTGTCGGCTACTACGCTTTATCCCAGCCATTGCACCGATCTTGCCGCAAAAATCCATCTGTCCCGTTATGTGGATCTCAAAGAAACGGGCGTGGGACTCACGCTGACTTTCCCCATGTAGGAGCAGATTATGTGAAGGGAGACCGTGTTTTCTGTCTCCCGATGATTCATACCTGCAGCGACGATCACCTGACCACCAGCAGATCGGAAAAACGCGTGGTGTAGCGCGGAGAAAGCATCTGCCGTCTTAACTGCCATGGTGGCTGAATCCCCTGCCCGACAAAGTACAGCGTTCCTCTTCCCTGTTTGGCATTGAGCGTATCCAGAACTTCCATCAACTTCTCGCTGCCGGGACGCGGTGCGTTATCATCGAACAGATTGAGTTGCGCCACGCCCTGACTGAAAAAATCACCGAGCATGACTCCAGCCTTCTGATAACGATGCCCCTCTTTCCAGATAGCGTCCAGGCATCGCGTGGCTGCGCTGATGATGTCCCGGCTGTCCTGTGTCGGTGTCAGCAGTTTTACGGACGCGCTATTGCCGTACCAGGTTTCATTCGGCGCAAACGGCGACGTTTTCACAAATGTCGAAATGAACCGGCAATACTGATGCTCACTCCGGAGCTTCTCCGCCGCGCGCGTCGCATAAGCACAAATCGCCTGGCGCATCTGTTCGTATTCCGTAATGCGCTCGCCGAATGAGCGACTAAAAACGATCTCCTGCTTCGCGGGCGCAAACTCCTCAAGCGCCAGGCAAGGCTCACCGCGTAACTCCCGCACGGTTCTTTCCAGTACGACATTGAAGTGCTTGCGTATCACCGCGATGTGCGTATCCGCCAGATCGAGTACCGTTTCTATGCCCATCGCGGTCAGCTTTTTACTGATACGACGACCAACGCCCCACACCTCATCAACCGGCAGAGCCGCCATCAGTTTTCGCTGCCGTTCGAGATTCGACAGATCCACAACGCCACCCGTCTGCTGCGGCCACTTCTTCGCCGCGTGGTTGGCCAGCTTGGCCAGCGTTTTTGTCTGTGCAATCCCCACGCCGAGTGTCAGATGTGTCCGCTTTAAGACCGTGTCGCGGATCTCTTTGCCAAAATCCGTGAGATCCCGACAGTTTCGGACTCCCGTCAAATCGCAAAAGGCCTCATCGATACTGTAAATTTCAACGCGTGGTGATAGCGCTTCGAGCGTCGACATGACCCGATTGCTCATGTCGCCGTAGAGTTCATAATTCGAACTGAAACACACCACCCCATGACGCCGGAACGCCTCTTTTTGCTTGAAATAGGGCGCTCCCATGACCACCCACGGTTTCGCTTCGGGACTACGGGAAATCACGCAACCATCGTTATTTGACAGCACAACAACCGGTTTGCCTTTCAGATCGGGCCGAAACACCGTCTCACAGGACGCATAAAATGAATTCACATCGCATAACGCAAACACGTCACACCCCATAGAAACTGTATTTATATACAGTATTATTTAAGATATTTTTTAACTTGCAAGCAAAATTCTGGCGCTTTTTTTAGTGGATTGTTCTGCCTGAAAACGTGGTCGGTTATCCACAGAAACGGTGCATAACCCTGTGGGTGAGTGACATGACGTTGTTAATCAAGTTTGTTCGCATGCCGTATCCCTACGTCAGTCGGATATCTCCGTTCCTCTCCGTAACAACGTAAACCGAAGTGGGTATGTCTGCTCACAAAACAGGCAGGTTAATTACTCATTAACCTGCCTGCCATTGGGATACCACTTAAGGCCACCGGGGAATCACAAAGAAACCAGCCGTGTACGGTTTGCAACGCCTGGGGGACGAACAATACGCAGCAATAGTTAACTCACTGCCTTTACAATAAATGTCACGACGCCAAAAATCGCCAGGGCGTCCTCACTGCCGATGATGATGGGAGAATAGGCGCTGTTCATAGGGTTAAGCTGAACGGTAGGTCGCAACTGCAACCGCTTCACCGTGAATTCCCTCTCCACCGCCGCAATCACGATATCTCCGTGGCTGGCAGTACGTGAACTGTCCACCACCAGCAGATCGCCGTCGCCGATCCCCGCATCGATCATCGAGTCGCCAGCAGCCCTGACGAAATAAGTCGAACTGGGATGCTGAACAAGTAATTTGTTGAGATCGATACTCTGCTCAACGTAATCGGCCGCCGGACTGGGGAATCCGCACGGAACCCGATCGCTGAAAAGTGGAAAGGTAATGACTTCATGCCATTCCGCAGGTCTGTACAACGTCATAATGCACACCTTTAATACTGTTTTTATATACAGTAATTTCAACTCCGACAGGGATCAAGTCATTGGCAACACGCCGCTGCGCAAAGCGTCGCCACATTGTGCGTAACCATTTATTGATCCTACAAATATACGGTTTGTAAATTTTTGCGCTGAGTGACGACGTCCGCCGTTTCAGGACAGGTGTGGGGGAGCATTTCCGGAAAGCGAAAAAAAACCGGCGATGACAGCCGGTTTCCTCTCTGCATAGCGTGACTTACCAGCCGCAGACGTCGTGCTCATTTTCCGTATCGTAGGAACGCACGGTATTGACGAGATCTTTCACCACTTCAGCGGCGACGTCAGGCACCAGTAAAGTCATTGGCGCTTCGGTTTCGTAATCGACAGAGACGCCATTACTGTTGTTCGTCACAGTGACGGTATAGGTTGCTTTGCCCATGATTATTTCTTCCCGGTATGAATGACTTTTCGTTGATTCGCGCTTTCCATCAGTACCTCTGGCGCGACGAAAAAGTCGATATTGAAATAGGTGTCATCGCTCATCACTTCGATGTTGTGCCACTTTTCCGGTGGGAACACACCAAACTGGCCCGCTTCAATGATCATCACTGTTTCGGCTTTTGGACTGTGTTCATCCGCATATCCGAGATATTTGACCGCCCCCTGCATCACCGACAAACGGGGATAAACGCCCGGTCGGGTTCCTTTATCAAGGTGGCGTTCGAAAATTCCGGCAGGTGCCGTTTCTTTGTTCCAGAACGGCGTGGCACGTGTGTGAATATGATTTTGTGGAATCTGAAGCATGTCCTTCCCTCTTCCAGTCGGTAGGATGCGATTGTGAGTAAACCGCTGTTCCAGAAAGGTTACGCCTCATAACTGGCATTTTAAATACACCAAAGGGGGCAAGTGACATTCATCACTGGTTTTGTCTGACAGAGGAAAGCCTGTCTCCAGGCTTTCCTCCTGCTATATTATCGACCAGGTGTTTTTAATGGATTGCCAAATTGCTCCAGATACACCTCCCCCAACGCTTTCGTGGCGTAATCATTTAAATGACCGACGTCACGATACAGCGGTATGCCCTCAATTTCCGTCCTGCACAGCCCGTCAGGACATTGCACATTTTTGGGATCGACAATAATCAACGATGGGAAGCGGGCCTGTAACGTGGCAAAAAACGGTTCCGTCCAGACACTTTTATTAATCTGTGGATTCGGGTTGCATGCCTGAGGCTCATACTCTCCCCGCGTCTTAAAATGTTCATAAAAACAGGTCAGGAAGTTCTTCGGCATCGGGAACATCGTTTTCACCAGTACCGGCTGCGCCCCGGCATCAATAATGTCCTGTATTGCCTGTTCCGTGGCTCGGGTGAGAATATTGATAGATTCCGCAGGCGATGGGGAATCCTTAATCTGCGATCTGACCCTGAATGCCGCATAGTTTTCCCAGACCTGAGAAATGATCACATATTTATACTTATGGTTTCGGATCGCTTCATAGTATTTTTTGACATTCTCATGACAGGCCCGGTAATAATCGCCTTTATAAGTATAGAGATCGTCGTGATACACACGGGGAATCGCCAGGCACAGTGAAGTCGCTTTCATATCAACAGCAACATGCGCATTTTTCCCCATAATATCGAAGAAATTCCAGTACTGATTAGAGTGCGAATCGCCCATCAGGAGCGCTTTCTCAGAAGCGGTTTTATCCCCCACCACACAAGCCATATCGGTTCCTGTGACGTTTTCGTTCATACAATCCTGACGCTGCTTTATCTTCGTCTCTTTGAGCACATGGTTGATATGACTTAACGACTCGCCGAATCGTAGATAGCTAAATCCGTCAAAACGCTTACTGACCGACATCAGGGTAATAATGGCAATCAGTGGGATAACCACCAGCAGAATCAGCGTTTTTTTCAACGACTGACGAGGCTTCCGGTAGGGTTTCTCGATGAAATAATATGATCCCATCGCCAGCAACACAGCCAGACCCAGACCAGCCATTCTGGCATAGACACTGGTAATACCGATGTAGTGCAGTGTCGCGAAAATCGGCCAATGAAAGAGATAAAGCGAATAGGAGATCGTGCCAAGCCAGACCAACGGCGGGAATGACAGCAATTTACAGGTCAGAATATTTTGCTGGCTACCGGTGAAAATTAACACCGCGGTACTGACGCAAACGATCAGGGTGTAAGCATTGGGATAACCCAGAATGACATCACTTCTGACGCTAACAAACAATATTGCCGCCACCGCAATGAACGAAAGGCTATTAAGCGCGATCTTGTTTATTTTTTGTGCCATCGGGAGATAAATACAGGCACAGACACCGAGCATGAACTCAAAGAGTCGGGAGGCGAAGAAATAATACGTTTTCGTCGGATGCGCACCTGAGTAGTGCCAGGCGATATAGATGCCTGCAATCGTCAGCAATGGCGCCAGGTAGTTAAGCGCCCGTTCGTGCGTTTTTTTACGGATGACGTAATAGATTACCGGGAAAAAGACATACCATTGCCACTCGATGGATAAGGACCAGGTGTGAAGCAACAGCATGGCGTTTGAATCAGGCGCTGCATAGGCGGTTGTTTCATCGCCAAAATAGCGGTTTGAGACAATCAGCAGCGTCTGCTTTATGCTTTTGAGAAAAGAGGCATAATCTTCAGGCAACCAGAATAGCGACGCAATGACAACGCAGAGCAGCATCATTGTCAGCATTGCTGGCTGCAATCGCCATATTCTACGCAAATAAAAATCGCTAAAGCTGAAATGCCCCGCATCCATTCGGTCTTTTATTATCGATGCGATGAGAAAGCCTGAAATGACGAAGAAAATATCGACCCCGATGAAACCGGATGCAAATAGCGAAAATCCGGCGTGAAATAACACCACCAGCAATACGGCAATCGCCCTTATGCCGTCAATATCAGAACGATACTTCATCGATTATCCTGCGAACGAAATATAAAGTGCGGATTTTACATGAGATTATTCAAAAGTGAACCGCCAATGACACGCTGTTTTGTTGTCGTTTACCTCAATAAAAAACCCGCCGATGGCGGGCTCCATGGCTTACGACTGTAGGGTCGCCAGCCGTGCGGCGAAACCGACAAAAATCAGGCCAATCAGCGAGTTTCCGATCTTCGCCAGTTTCTTTTTAGTACGAATGTACTGGGTGACAAAGGCGCCCGAGATAATCAGGAAGCTCAGGTAGCAGAAGCTCACCACTTCAAGCGTGATCGCTAAAATAAAGAATGACAGTCCCGCGTGCGGCGCATTCACATCAATAAACTGCACAAAAAAGGAGACGTAGAACAGAATGGCTTTTGGGTTCGTCAGGCTCAATACCAGCGCACGTTTAAAAATGGCGCCAAAGGGAACCGCGTCTTCAGTTGTCTCACCGCTTTTTGCTTTAAGCGTGGCATAGAGGATTTTTGCGCCCAGATAAAGCAGGTAAAAGGCACCGAGATAGCGGACGATATTAAACAGCACTGGCGTCGTTTTAATCAGCGTCGCCACCCCGGCATACGCCAGAAACATGAGCACCGCGTCACCAATAAATACCCCGCTTGCCGCAAGGTAACCGCCCTTCATTCCACGTCCGACGCTGTTTTTCAGCACAAATATCGTGTTCGGTCCCGGAACCAGGACAATAAAAATAGCCCCGACCAGATAAGTCCAATAATTCAGTACACCATACTCTGCAAACACGTTAACCTCTTCTTCCTGAAACCACTTTTTCGCTTAACTGCGAAACAATATGCTAACGGATGCACCAGTCCAAGGGAAGCGCTTATCCCCCGCTTTATTTCAGTGAGAATGCCGGATAGCGCTCGGCAAAATAGTGGCGTAAGAATTCCACCGTAATACGCACTTTGGCTGACGTCGCCAGTCGTGAAACATACACCGCCCAGATATTGGCCGGTTGGTAATACTCCGGCAGGACATGCACCAGATGACCGCTGGCAATGTTATCGCAGACATCCCACCAGGAGCGCAGCGCAATCCCCTGTCCGTCCAGACACCACTGATGCACAATCTCACCATGATTCGATGACAGCGGCCCGGTCACCTTAATGGCGTGCTCCCCCTCTTTATTCTGCAATTGCCAGATCCCAAAGGGATGGTCACGCTCTTTGATCACTAAGCAGGAACAGGTAGCAAGATCGGCAAGCTGTTTTAGCGTACCGTGCTGTGCCAGGAACGACGGCGATGCACAAAGGATTCGGTAGTTCGTTCCCAGCTTGCGGGCGATCAAATTTGGCGCAATGTCGTCGCCAATACGGATATCGAGATCGACACCTTCATTAGCCAAATCCACCAGCCGGTCTTCCACATCAAAGCGCAACTCCAGTTGCGGATACTGTCTTGCCAGGGCGGACAGCGCAGGAGCCACCACCTGTCGACCAAAACCAAAACTACTGATGATGCGCAGCATCCCTTGCGGAACCTGCCGGACATCAGAGAGTTCATCCATCATCTGATCGACATCATGCAGAATACGCTGCGCCCATTCATAGATGCGCTCACCCTCTTCCGTAATGGTGACGCGACGCGTGGTGCGGTGCAGCAGAACCACATTCAGGTTCTGTTCAAGCAGCGCAATGCGTTTACTGACATAGGCGGGTGAGACCCCCAGTTCCTGGGCGACGGCAGCGAATCCCGCCCGACGGGCGACCAGCATAAAGACGCGTAAATCAGTCAGCAGAGGAGGATTATTCATGATCTGTGTTTTATGTTTCACCAGTTAGGGAGATTAACTGTGGATCAGTCAATTATAGGATAAGGAGGAAGTCAATTTTGCTACCCTACAAGTGAGAACTGGTATGAAAAAAACCTGTCGTATTGCCGCCATTGCTGGTGATGGCATCGGTAAGGAAGTGCTGCCAGAAGGCATTCGCGTTTTGCAGGCCGCCGCCAGACGTTGGGATCTGTCGCTCAGCGTTGAGACGTTCGAATGGGCCAGTTGCGATTATTACCTTGAGCACGGGAAAATGATGCCGGATGACTGGCGCGAACAGTTATCCTCCTTTGACGCCATTTACTTTGGCGCCGTCGGCTGGCCGGAGACGGTTCCGGACCATATTTCCCTGTGGGGGTCGCTGCTGAAATTCCGTCGGGAATTCGATCAGTATGTGAACCTGCGCCCGGTTCGCCTCTTCCCCGGCGTGCCCTGCCCGCTGGCCGGCAAGAAGCCTGGCGATATTGATTTCTACGTCGTGCGTGAAAACACTGAAGGGGAATACTCTTCACTGGGCGGACATATCAACCCAGGCACTGAGCATGAAGTGGTCATCCAGGAGTCCGTTTTCACCCGTCGGGGCGTGGATCGTATTCTGCGCTATGCGTTTGAATTAGCCCAAAGCCGCCCGCGTAAGACGCTGACGTCGGCGACCAAATCCAATGGTCTGGCAATCAGTATGCCGTTCTGGGATACACGCGTAGAAGCCATGGCGCAGCACTATCCCGATATCCGCTGGGACAAGCAGCACATTGATATTCTTTGCGCCCGTTTTGTGATGCAGCCGGAGCGCTTCGATGTGGTGGTCGCCTCGAATCTGTTTGGCGACATTCTTTCCGATCTCGGCCCGGCCTGTACCGGCACCATTGGCATTGCCCCCTCGGCTAACCTGAACCCTGAGCGTAACTTCCCCTCGTTGTTCGAACCGGTACATGGTTCCGCACCGGATATTTATGGCAAAAACCTCGCCAATCCGATTGCGACCATCTGGGCGGGGGCGATGATGCTGGATTTCCTCGGTGCAGGAGAAGCGAAGTACACTGCCGCGCATGACGGAATTCTGGCAGCGATTGAGCACGTCATTGCCACTGGCCCTAAAACGCCGGATCTGAAAGGCAGCGCATCGACGCAGCAGGTCGGTGATGCCATTTGTAAGGTGTTAGAGTCGTAAAACCATCGTGCCGGATGCCGCTAATGACATCCGGCAACAGCCGCTTATTGCGGGTATTCCTGTAATAGCGTATTGAGCTTCGTCGCCATTAACGCCGCACGCCAGCCGGAAATGAGTTCAGGTTCCGTTGTCTGCGGCTTTAACTTCCAGTGCCAGTTGAGCAGCTGGTTGATCTGACGACGTGACGCCAGCAGCTCTGCGCTGACGTGATGTTCCGTACTCACTTCCGTCACCAGCGCCTTGATCGCCTTAAACGCTTTGCGATAACCCGGCATATCCATCAGATTCAGCAGCGGTTCCGGCAGCGCCTCTTCCGGCAACGCCTGCGCTTTGGCAACCAGCGAGAGCAGCGTTTTGCCGTGGAAGCGAATTTCACTGCCAGAAAGCCCCAGGCTGTCGAGTTCGCCCATGCTGCCGGGCATATAGCGCGCCACGGACCACAGGTGCTCTTCGCGAACCACGAAGTTAACAGCCAGATCGCGCTCACGCGCTTTACGCAGACGCCAGTCGGCAAGCAGTTGCAGGCAGGCCAGTTGACGCGTGCGTAGCTGCCAGGCGTTGGTGATCTCGCGCCAGGCATCTTCCGGTGCCAGGATCTCCTGACGACGGGTTTGCATCAGACGACACTCATCCAGCGCCGCAGGCAACCAGCCCGCCGCCTCGGTTTCCGCCATCAGTTTCCCGGCAATCGGTAACAGATACCAGACGTCGGCTGCCGCGTATTCGCACTGGCGCTCAGTCAGTGGACGCGCCAGCCAGTCGGTACGTGACTCGCTCTTATCCAGCGCCACGCCGGTGAACTCTTCCACCATTGATGCAAAACCCCACGACAGGGGACGACCACAAAATGCCGCCAGGATTTGGGTATCGATCAGCGGCTGCGGCAGTTCGCCAAACGCATTCAGAAAGACTTCCAGATCTTCACTGCCCGCGTGCAAAAACTTGGTGATGGCGGTATCGCGCAGAATCGCTTTCAGCGGCGACCAGTCGCTAATGCCATGCGGATCAATCAGCGCGACATGTTCGCCGTCAAACAGCTGAATCAGGCCCAGTTGCGGATAATAGGTGCGGGTACGAACAAATTCGGTATCCAGGGCAATCGCAGGAAACGCACGGACCGCTTCGCACAGGGTCGCCAGCGCGTCGTCAGTGGTGATCATTTGGTAATTCAAATTGCATTCTCTTCGGTTTACGCCAAAAAAAACGCCGGATTCACCCGGCGTCAGATTGCTGACAAAGAAGAAAAAAGCGTGGTTTTTCCTTCTTTGTGGTTATCAGCCGAAAATCAATAAATTGATTTTCCTGGTTTTTAATAAGGTGATCTCGGCTTGTCCGGTATCGGCATAAGGTTTGCGATCACTCTCACGCCGGATTCACCCGGCGTTTGACGTGTTGCTTAACGCTCAGCCCTTATTGTCCACTTTGGCACGGGCTTCGTCACGCAATTCTCGACGTAAAATTTTGCCGACGTTTGATTTCGGCAGTTCATCGCGGAATTCAACCAGTTTCGGGACTTTATAGCCCGTGAGCTGACGGCGGCAGAAAGTGACCAGCGCCTCTTCGGTGAGTGAAGCCTCTTTTTTCACCACAAAAATCTTCACCGCTTCGCCGCTGCTGCCGGACGGAACACCGACGGCAGCCACTTCCAGCACGCCCGGATGCTGCATCACCACATCTTCGATCTCGTTCGGATAAACGTTAAATCCGGAGACCAGAATCATATCTTTCTTACGATCGACAATGCGCAGGAAGCCTTCATCGTCCATGACTGCGATATCACCGGTGTGTAGCCAGCCGTCTTTGATGATTTCATCGGTCGCGTCCGGACGCTGCCAGTAGCCCAGCATCACCTGCGGCCCTTTCACGCACAGTTCACCCGGCTGATCCGGCGACACTTCGTTGTCGTCATCGTCCACCAGTTTGGCTTCGGTCGATGGCACTGGCAGGCCGATGCTGCCGCTGTGATAATCAATATCGTGCGGGTTAACGCTGACCAGCGGCGCGCATTCGGTCAGGCCATACCCTTCAAGCAGATACTGTCCTGTCAGTTTTACCCAGCGTTCTGCCACCGCCTGTTGCACTGGCATGCCGCCGCCCGCAGAAAGATGCAACGAAGAGAAATCCAGTTGCTGGAACTCTTTATTGTTCAGCAAGGCGTTAAACAAAGTGTTCACGCCGGTCATCGCGGTAAACGGATACTTCGCCAGCTCTTTAACCAGCCCCGGAATGTCGCGCGGGTTGGTGATCAGCAGGTTCTGCCCTCCCAGCTCGATAAAAAGCAGGCAGTTCATGGTCAGGGCAAAAATGTGGTACAGCGGCAACGCGGTCACCACCAGTTCTTTACCCGGATGCAAAAGCGGTCCGTAAGTGGCTTTCACCTGCTCCAGGTTAGCCAGCATATTGCGGTGCGTCAGCATCGCCCCTTTCGCCACTCCGGTCGTTCCGCCGGTGTACTGTAAAAACGCCAGGTCCTCAGAAACCACTTCCGGTTTAACATACTGCATACGGTACCCGGCGTGCAGCGCACTGCGAAAAGAGATCGCATCCGGCAGATGATATTTCGGTACCAGTCGTTTGATGTACTTCACTACGAAGTTCACCAGCGTGCCTTTAGCCGTGGAAAGCTGATCGCCCATACGGGTCAGAATGACGTGCTTCACGCTGGTTTTGTCTACCACCTTTTCCAGGGTATGGGCAAAGTTGGAGACAATTACAATCGCCGCCGCGCCGCTGTCGTTTAACTGATGCTCCAGTTCACGCGGGGTATAAAGCGGGTTGACGTTCACCACAATCATCCCGGCACGCAAAATGCCAAACAGCGCCACCGGATATTGCAGCAGGTTTGGCATCATCAGCGCGACGCGATCGCCCTTTTTCAGTCCCAGCCCCTGTTGCAGGTAAGCTGAGAAGGCGCGGCTACGCTCCTCCAGCTTGCGGAAGGTCATTACCTCCCCCATGTTCATAAACGCGGGCTGATCGGCATAACGCGCGACAGCATGTTCAAACAGTTCCACCAGGGATTGATAACGGTCAGGATTGATCTCCGCAGGCACATCTGCGGGGTAACGGTTTAACCAAACCTTCTTCACTGCATCACCTCTAAAATGAGTGTTCGTCGTCATCTCAACCCCAGATAATAAACAAGTCGTTAACATAATATTAACTCAGCGTACCAGTTTATTAATTACTCAACTGAAAGGTTGCGAAGCGCGTCACTATTTATTTTTGTTATGACGTTAATAAAACAGAAACAGCGGACCAGCCGCTGTTTCTTTTACTGATAATACAACGCATTACTCTGTGACGATCGTTTGAACCTGTGCAGGACCAGGGTTGTACCATCCCCAACCGCCATAGCCATACGGCCAGCCTCTCCCGCCGTAGAACCACGGGTCGATCGGTTGTGGTGGCATCACCACCTGCTGAGCAAGCCGCCAGCGTTTGTAGCCCGTCACGTCCATGGTCATGAATTTGTACGGCGTGCTACCCACTTTACCTTCAACGGTACCCGTAATCGGCCCAACGACGGTCACCAGTTGCCCCCGGAAATCAACCGGGTCGAGGAAGCCATTCACATTGGCGTATATACGACCACGCGACGGTTCGCCCAGAATCGGTCGCGCCCCGCTATCGAGCGGAACAGTGGCAATTTCCAGACGGGTTTTTCCCTGCTGGTTTTGAATCTCCACCACTTTACCGCCAAAGCGCGCTTCCTGTCCGACATACAGCTGCGGGGCATTCATCACCCGCACCAGATCGTCCTGCGGCGTGGGGCTGGAGCCCTTAATCGCCTCCGGAACCGTGACGCACCCGCTTAACATGAGGGCGATGGCGCCCGCGAGCAGGCCTTTCACAACTTGTTTTTGAACCGCCATACTGCGACTCCTTTTCTCAAACGGCTAACCCGATGTTTTACGGGTCATACTACTGAGATTCACTCTTTTCCGGGAAGTTTCTTCCAGGCCACGTTGTTACGTAAATAAACCGGTTCCGCGTGTTCGACCGCCACGGTTTTACCGTCAGCCAACATCTGGCAGGCGATCGGCAACATATCTTCCGCGGCGGGCAGCAGGACGTCACCGTCGCGCAGCGCCAGTCCGCTCTCTTTGCCAAGTTCAGGCCAGGCAGGCCAGCCCGTCCCGACAGTCACCCATTCGCCGGAAAGCTGTTGTAAGCGCTCGGTGACCTGCTCAGGCTTCAACACGGCCTCGGTTTCTTCACCGTGCCAGACGCCCTTTTCATCACGCTGATACTCGGCCCAGTAGACCTCGCCCATTCGCGCATCAATGGCCGCCAGAACGCGAGTCGCGCCGGTTTTACGCCATGCGCCCTGCGCCATTGTCGCCAGCGTGGAGACGCCAATCATCGGCAGGTCAGCACCTAACGCCAGCCCCTGGGCGATGCCAATTCCGATGCGCACGCCAGTAAAACTGCCCGGCCCGCGCCCGTAGGCCAGCGCATTGAGTTCAGTCAGAGAGGTGCCGTTAGCGGCAAGGATATCCTGCACCATCGGCAGGATGCGTTGAGTATGTTCTCGTGGGCAAAGCTCAAAATGAGCAGAGTGAGTACCGTCGTTCCACAGCGCCACAGAACAGGCTTCTGTGGCGGTATCGATAGCCAGAATTCGCATGAGTCTTCGTGCTTAGATCAATAAAATGGCCCGCATCTTACCATACTCCGTAACAAATTACTCGGAGGATGGTATTGCGAGGAATCGCACAGCACGGGCGATATCCCGGGTGCGCGGCGCCGGCGGCAGGCTGGCAAGAAACGTCGCGCCGTAAGGTCGCATCACCAGTCGATTGTCACAAATCACCAACACGCCACGGTCATCGGCATCACGGATCAAACGACCGACGCCCTGCTTCAGCGTAATCACCGCGTCGGGCAGTTGCACCTCATCAAACGGATCGCCGCCACGTAAACGACAGTCTTCCATCCGTGCCTTCAGTAGCGGATCGTCTGGCGATGTAAACGGCAGTTTGTCGATGATCACCAGCGACAGCGTATCGCCGCGCACGTCCACCCCTTCCCAGAAGCTGCTGGTCGCCACCAGCAACGCGTTACCCGCGCTGACGAACTGTTGCAGCAGTTGGCCTTTGCTGGTTTCACCCTGCAACAGCACCGGAAGCGTCATGGTAGCGCGGAACTGCTCCGCCAGATCGCGCATCATCGCATGCGAGGTACAGAGCATAAAGCAGCGCCCGTTGTTCGCTTCGATGATCGGTCTTAACATTGCCGCCAGCTGTCGCGCCGCGCCCGGTTGATTGGTTTGTGGCAGATTACGCGGCACACAGAGCAGGGCTTGGCGGGTGTAATCAAACGGACTCGGCAACAGCATTGATTCCGCTTCTTCAATCCCCAGACGCGCCGTAAAGTGATGCAGGTCATCATTCACCGACAGCGTTGCCGAGGTGAAAATCCAGCTTCCTGGCTTCTGCGCCATCACCTCTTTGAACTTGTCCGCCACCGTCAGCGGGGTCAGCGCGAGGGTAAAATTGCGCGAGGTACATTCGTACCAGTAGCTATAACCGGGCTGGTTGATCTCTTTCAACCGTTTGAGACGTGCGCGATACAACGTAGCGCGCTCAAACGCGGCATCAAGCAACGCCGAACGTCCAAGGGACAATTTCGCCACGTCGTAACACAGCTCCAGCGTATCATCGAGCAGTAAAAACGCGCGCTGCACCCGCTGATCGGCCAGCAGTTCACGCAGGTTGCCGCGATATCCCGGCTCACCCAGTTGCAAGCGGAAATCCTGCGCGCTTTGCGCCAGACGGTCGGCGCATTTCTGTAACTGCTGGGTGTCTTTCAGCTCGGTACGATAGGCAATGGTGATGTCCTTCGCCAAATCCATTAGCTGACGACTGGAGAGCGACTGGCCAAAATACTGGCTGGCGATGTCCGGTAGCTGATGAGCTTCATCGAAAATCATCACCTCCGCCTCCGGGATCAGCTCACCGAAACCGCTCTCTTTGACCACCATATCGGCCAGAAACAGGTGATGGTTCACCACTACCACGTCCGCGTCCATCGCCTTTTTACGTGCTTTCACCACAAAACAGTCTTTATACAGCGGGCAGTCGCTGCCGAGGCAGTTGTCGTTGGTGCTAGTGACCAGCGGCCAGGCCTGAGAATCCTCGGCTACGCTGACACAGGTACTGATGTCGCCATCTTCGGTCTGATTCGACCACGAGCGCAGCAGGATCACATCGCTTAAGGTCTGAACAGGCAGATCGCCACCCGCCAGCGCCTGCTGTTCAAGGCGCTCCAGGCATAAATAGTTTGAACGTCCTTTCAACAGGGCCAGCCTTCCGGTGTACTTCAGCGCTTTAGCCACCGTTGGCAGATCGCGGCTGTATAGCTGATCCTGCAACGCCTTCGAACCGGTCGAGATAATCACTTTCTTTTTTGCGCGCAGCGCCGGTGCCAGATAGGCGTAGGTTTTCCCTGTCCCCGTTCCGGCTTCTACCACCAGAGGCTGTGATTTTTGGATGGACTGAGCGACGGCCATCGCCATCTGCCGCTGTGGTTCGCGCGGTTTGAAACCCGGTATCGCTTTAGCCAGTTGACCTTCTGGTGCAAAATCGTCCGTCACACTACCCCCTGTTGATTTGAACAGGGATTATGTCAGGCCGCAGCGGCTTACGCCAGTTGAAGAGGTGACGCCGCCCTGACAATATGGCAGTCTTGCCATTTTATGCAGAACGTAAAAAAGGAAGGCTTTATGACTATCATCCGTATTGATGCCGAAGATCGTTGGTCTGACGTGGTGATCCACAACAACACGCTCTACTACACTGGCGTACCAGCAAACCTTGATGCCGATGCCTTCGAGCAGACCGCCAACACGCTGGCACAGATTGACGCCGCGCTGGAACAGCAAGGCAGCAACAAGTCACGCATTCTTGATGCCACCATTTTCCTTGCCGATAAGCATGATTTCGCAGCGATGAACAAAGCCTGGGACGCCTGGGTTGTGGCCGGTCATGCGCCGGTACGCTGCACGGTTCAGGCTGGATTAATGAACCCGAAATATAAAGTTGAGATTAAAATCGTCGCCGCGGTGTAAGCCGGGGCTACTCGTCTTCGTCTTCAAAACGCGCCACAATCCGCTCACCGGTATGGGTGGCGCGCAGCTCTTCGGCCACCAGCGCAATCGCCTGACCGCTGCTCATACCCTGTGACATCAGTTCCTGAATACGCTCAACCGCTTTCTGTTGCTGTTCGTGACTGAGTGAAGGTAAACCTGCAAACATCGTTAACTCCTGCTAAATTGTCTGCGCTAATTATTTCATGCAACCCGGAACATAGCCAGTACAGTCAGGATCAATGAAGACGTTATCTCCCGCTATTATCACGCTCCCCTGGCGTCAGGACGCCGCCGAACAGTATTTCGCGCCAATAAGCCATCTGCCGTGGGCGATGCTGCTGCATTCCGGTCACGCGGATCACCCACATAGCCGTTTTGACATTGTGGTAGCCGATCCGCTTTGCACCGTGAAAACGCACGGCGAAACCACGCAGATTCGCGATGCGCAAGGCTGTCGTCTTACTCATGACGATCCGCTGGCCGTACTGCAAAGCACACTGACCGCGCTGAATCTTCAGCCGCCAGTGAACGCCGATTTACCGTTCCAGGGTGGCGCACTGGGGTTATTTGGCTACGATCTGGGACGCCGCTTCGAATCTTTGCCCAGCCATGCCCGGCAGGATATCGCGCTGGCGGACATGGCGATAGGCCTCTACGACTGGGCGCTGATTGTCGATCATCAGTGCCAGACCGTGAGCTTACTCAGCCACACGGACGCCCACGCCAGACTCGCCTGGCTGGAAAGCCAGCAACCTCCTGCGCATGTGCCGTTCAGGTTAACCACCGACTGGCAATCGAACATGACGCGTGAGCAATACGGCGAAAAATTCCGCCAGGTGCAGGCGTATCTGCACAGTGGCGACTGCTATCAGGTCAATCTGGCCCAGCGTTTTCAGGCGTCTTATCAGGGCGATGAGTGGCTGGCCTTCGCGCGGCTCAATCAGGCGAACCGCGCCCCGTTCAGCGCGTTTTTACGCCTGGATGACGGCGCCATTCTGAGCCTGTCGCCTGAACGGTTTATTCTTCTGGCTGATGGCGACATTCAGACCCGCCCCATTAAGGGCACCCTGCCGCGATTGCCGCAGGAAGAGGCAGACCGGAAACAGGCGCAGAAACTGGCGAACTCAGCAAAGGATCGGGCGGAAAACGTAATGATTGTCGATCTGATGCGCAACGACATTGGTCGCGTGGCGGTACCGGGTTCGGTGAAGGTGCCGGAACTGTTCGTGGTTGAACCCTTCCCGGCGGTGCATCATCTGGTCAGCACCGTGACCGCGCGGTTACCCCCCACACGGCATGCCAGTGACCTGCTCCGCGCCGCGTTTCCGGGCGGCTCGATTACCGGGGCACCGAAAGTGCGCGCCATGGAAATTATTGATGAGCTGGAACCCCACCGCCGTAACGCCTGGTGCGGCAGCATCGGTTATCTGAGCGTCTGCGGCAATATGGATACCAGCATTACCATCCGCACCCTGACCGCCGTGAACGGTCAACTGTACTGTTCCGCTGGCGGCGGTATTGTCGCCGATAGCGAGGAACAGGCGGAATATCAGGAAACCTTTGATAAAGTGAATCGTATCCTGCAACAACTGGAGAACTGAGACATGGAGAACAAGAGCCTGACGCTGGATGATTTTCTATCGCGCTTCCAACTTTTGCGCCCGCAGATTAATCGCGAGTCGCTGAACCTGCGCCAGGCCGCCGTGCTCATTCCTGTGGTTCGCCGCCCCCAGCCAGGGCTGCTGTTGACCCAGCGTTCGGTGCATTTACGCAAACACGCCGGGCAGGTGGCCTTCCCCGGCGGCGCGGTTGACAGCACCGACGCCTCTCTCATTGCCGCCGCGCTGCGTGAAGCCGAAGAAGAAGTGGCAATCCCGCCAGAAGCCGTTGATGTGATCGGCGTGCTGCCGCCGGTGGACAGCGTGACCGGCTTCCAGGTCACGCCAGTAGTGGGCATTATTCCGCCTAATCTGCCTTACCGCGCCAGCGAAGACGAGGTTTCCGCCGTCTTTGAAATGCCGCTGGCGCAGGCGCTGCATTTAGGCCGCTATCACCCGCTGGATGTCTGGCGTCGCGGGGATTCGCATCGCGTGTGGCTTTCCTGGTATGAGCATTATTTCGTCTGGGGAATGACCGCCGGAATTATTCGTGAACTGGCGCTACAAATTGGTGTGAAGCCCTGACTATACTTATCTTTACGCGCAGAAGACACAACCTGAAACTCCCGTCACAACATTAGTAAAAACGCAGTTACCCATTAGTTTAATTCATGTGAATAGTTAAGCCGATCCCCGCGTTCCCTCTTACACTATGCGCAGTTATTACATCGTTTCTGGAAGTTTCCAGTCACCCTGTCAGGAGTATTATCGTGATTAGTCTATTCGACATGTTTAAGGTGGGGATTGGTCCCTCATCTTCCCATACTGTAGGGCCTATGAAGGCGGGTAAACAGTTCGTCGATGACCTGGTCGAAAAAGGATTACTGGATAGCGTTACTCGTGTTGCCGTCGACGTGTATGGTTCACTGTCGCTCACGGGTAAAGGTCACCACACCGATATCGCCATTATTATGGGTCTGGCAGGCAATGAGCCAGCCACCGTGGATATTGATAGTATCCCAGGTTTCATCCGCGACGTAGAGGCGCGCGGTCGCCTGCTGCTGGCGCACGGTCAGCACGAAGTGGATTTCCCCCAAAACGACGGCATGCGTTTTCATAACGGCAACCTGCCGCTGCACGAAAACGGCATGCAGATCCATGCGTATAACGGCGATGTCGTCGTTTACAGCAAAACCTACTACTCCATCGGCGGCGGTTTTATCGTCGATGAAGAGCACTTTGGTCAGGATGCGGCAAATGAGGTAAGCGTTCCTTATCCGTTCAAATCTGCAACCGAGTTGCTGGAGTACTGCAACAACACTGGCCTGTCCCTTTCCGGACTGGCGATGCAGAACGAACTGGCCTTGCACGACAAAAAAGAGATTGAAGAATACTTCGGTCATGTCTGGCAGACCATGCAAGCCTGTATCGATCGCGGTATGAATACCGAAGGCGTATTGCCGGGTCCACTGCGCGTTCCGCGTCGCGCCTCTGCGTTGCGTCGGATGTTGGTTTCCAGCGATAAACTCTCTAACGACCCGATGAATGTGATCGACTGGGTGAACATGTTCGCCCTCGCGGTCAACGAAGAGAACGCGGCAGGCGGTCGGGTGGTCACCGCGCCAACCAATGGCGCGTGCGGTATCGTGCCAGCCGTTCTGGCCTACTACGATCACTTTATTGAGTCCGTCAGCCCCGATATTTATACCCGCTACTTCCTGGCGGCAGGCGCCATCGGCGCGTTGTATAAGATGAATGCCTCGATTTCGGGAGCGGAAGTCGGCTGTCAGGGCGAAGTGGGCGTGGCCTGCTCAATGGCGGCCGCCGGTCTTGCGGAACTGCTGGGCGCGAGCCCGGAGCAGGTGTGTGTCGCCGCTGAAATTGGCATGGAGCATAACCTGGGACTGACCTGCGACCCGGTTGCCGGTCAGGTGCAGGTACCGTGCATTGAACGTAATGCAATTGCCTCTGTAAAAGCGATCAATGCCGCACGGATGGCGATGCGTCGTACCAGCGCACCGCGCGTCTCACTGGATAAAGTCATCGAAACGATGTACGAAACCGGTAAGGATATGAACGCCAAATACCGCGAAACCTCACGCGGCGGCCTGGCGATTAAAGTTCAGTGTGACTAAACACCTCAGCAAGCAACACTAATACTTTTTCCTCGCCCATCTGCAACGGATGGGCGAAATTTTGCCCCCTTTCTCGTCTGCTCGCCAATTCCCCACTACACTTGCTCTGTTACGGTTGGCTTTTGTGGCTGACGGTTATCAGGCGGCCCGCATGCAGACAGCACAACGGATCATAAAAAAATATCGTCGTAAACGTTTTATCCTGTGCATACTTTGCGCGCTCATTACGCTCATCCTGACCCTGGGCGTCCGATTTATTTCACAGCGCAATTTAAATCACCACCACACCGTTACCTTTGCCTCCAGGGCGGTCGCCACGCTCGATGAAGTACTACGTCCGTTGCAGAATGGCCGCGATATCCTGTTACCACTGATTGGCCTTCCCTGCTCCGCTACGCATCTCCCGCTGCGCAAACAAGCTGCCAGACTGCAAACGGTACGCGCAATTGCCCTGGTCCAGCGCGGCATACTGTACTGTTCCAGCGTCTTTGGCTATCGCAATATCCCGGTTCATCAGCTTCAGCCCGACCTCCCTACCGCAAACGCGCAACTGCTGTTGTCCACCGATCCACTGCTGATTAAAGGCAGCCCGATTCTCGTCCAGTGGTACCCGGCCTCTCCCGACGGAAAGGACGGAATACTGGAGATTATCAATATCGACCTGCTTACCAGGCTGCTGCTGGAACCGCGTAAGCCGCAGATTACCGCTGCCAGCCTGACAGTCGGCAACCGACATTTAATTTACGGGAGCGGCGTAGTACAGCGCCTGCCTGCGCTCATCGATGAGCAACGCTATCAACTCACCTCACAGCACTATCCCTTTACTATTAGCGTGACCGGGCCAGCAGCAGAAGCGCTGGCGTTCAAAGCCCTGCCCGCGCAGCTGCCGCTGGCATTATTGCTCAGTCTGCTGGTGGGCTATCTGGCGTGGCTGGCCACCGCCAGTCGAATGAGTTTTTCCTGGGAGATTAACCTCGCGCTGGCACAGCGCGAATTTGAGCTTTTTTGCCAGCCGCTACTGAACGGGCGGACCGGACAGTGCATGGGAGTGGAGATCCTGCTGCGCTGGAATAATCCGCGTCAGGGGTGGATTTCACCGGACGTCTTTATCCCGATTGCCGAAGAGCATCACCAGATCGCACCGCTGACGCGTTATGTGCTAGCGGAAACCATTCGGCAACGTCATTTTTTCCCCATGAGCAGCCAGTTTCATATTGGTATTAATGTCGCTGCCAGCCATTTTCAGCAGGGGGAATTGCTAAAAGATCTCGATCAGTACTGGTTCAGTCAGCAGCCCATTCAGCAACTGGTGATAGAACTGACCGAGCGGGATGCGCTGCAGGATGTTGATTACCGAATCGTTCACGCGTTGCAACGGCAAAACATCAAGCTGGCGATCGATGATTTTGGAACCGGCAACAGTTCGTTGTCATGGCTGGAAAAGTTGCACCCTGACATTCTGAAAATTGATAAGTCCTTTACCCATGCGATTGGTACTGATGCGGTCAATTCAACGGTGACCGACATCATCATCGCCCTTGGGCAACGACTAAATATCGAACTGGTCGCGGAGGGAGTTGAAACGCAGGAGCAGGCGCAGCATCTGCGTCGCCACGGTGTGGATTTACTGCAGGGATTTTTATTTGCGAAGCCGATGCCGCTGCGCGATTTTCCGCAGTGGCTGGCGGGCAGTAACCCGCCGCCGCCCAGGCATAACGGACGCATCGCGCCCGTTATGCCCCTGCGTTAGAGAGGATTATTCCTCTTCTTCTTGCGCAGGTTGTTCTTTAACAATTCGCACCAGATCCACGCGGTAGTCATTAGCGTCGACAATGGTAATGCTCAGCGGAGGAACCTCGATCACATCGCCCGTACGGGGAATGTGACCCTTAGCCGCAATCACCAGTCCCGCGACCGTGGCGATGTCTTCGTCTTCATCAACCAGGTTATCCACCGCCAGCGCCTGTTGCAGGGCATGCAGATCGGTGCCGCCTTTGACTAACCAGCCTTCGCCGTCAACGGTAATTTCCGGCGTTTCATCAGCATCCGGGAACTCACCGGCAATGGCTTCAAGGACATCCAGCGGCGTAACCAGCCCCTGCACCACGCCAAATTCGTTGGTGACGATAACAAAGCTACCGCGTGCACGACGCAGGACACCCAACAGGTTGATAGGGTCCAGCGTTTCCGGCACCACGATAGCCGGTGTAGCCGACGCAATAGCCGCGACGTCAACGCCCTCTTCCAGCGCCACCAGCAGCTCTTTCGCCCGCACGATACCGATGATCTCATCCAGTTCGCCACGACACACCGGGAACAGGCTGTGCGGCGAGGAGAGCAACTGCTCGCGGATCTCATCAACGCTCAGATTAGCATCCACCCAGCTGATTTCACCGCGCGGAGTCATGATGCCGCGCAGCGAGCGCTGTGCCAGCGTCAGCACGCCGTTAATCATATAGCGTTCTTCTTCCGCAAATGCTCCTTCCGGGATCGGAACGGCGGCCTGGCTGTCGGATTCATGCGCTACTGCCGCCTGACGTTTACCCCCCATCAGACGCAGGATCGCGTCAGCCGTGCGCGCACGCAGCGGCAGTGTTGACTGATGGCGAATAAAGTTGCGACGCGCAATCTGGTTAAACACTTCGATAATGATCGAGAAGCCAATTGCGGCGTACAGGTAGCCTTTCGGAATATGGAAACCAAAACCTTCGGCGACCAGGCTCAGACCAATCATCAGCAGGAAGCTCAGACAGAGCACCACCACCGTCGGATGTTGGTTGACGAAACGCGTCAGCGGCTTGGACGCCAGCAGCATCACCGCCATCGCGATCACAACCGCCGCCATCATCACAGGCAGATGGTTCACCATACCGACGGCAGTAATCACCGCATCCAGCGAGAATACCGCATCCAGGATAACGATCTGCGTCACGACCACCCAGAAACTGGCATAACCTTTACCATGCCCGGAATCGTGTTCGCGGTTTTCCAGCCGTTCATGAAGTTCCGTCGTGGCTTTAAACAACAGGAAGATACCCCCCAGCAGCATGATCAGATCGCGACCGGAGAAGGTGAAGTCCATGACGGTGAACAGCGGTTGGGTCAGGGTGACCATCCACGAAATAATAGACAGCAAGGCCAGACGCATCACGAGCGCCAGGGATAAACCAATCAGACGCGCTTTGTCACGCTGCTTCGGCGGCAGCTTATCCGCAAGAATCGCAATAAAAACCAGGTTATCGATACCCAAGACAATTTCCAGGACGACAAGCGTGAGCAAACCCGCCCAAATCGAGGGGTCCATTAAGAATTCCATGACAAGCTCCTGCTTAAGGAATGGTTAACAGGCGATAAAACACAGTGCAGATAAAACGTGTGGCAAGACATGCCAGACTGGCAGGCGCGATGCGGCCTGAAAGTGAAATGACGTCGGTGACGATCCATACAGCGGGCTAGTGCCCTATACTCCTGGTTAGTTAAACAGAACGTAAACATAACAGAGGCAACCTGTTTTTGGCAAAGATTTACCTTCCTTTGCAAAGTGTTGTAACAGGGATATTTTACTCTACGAAATTTCTCATTGCCGAAAACTAAATTACGGATCTTCATCACATAAAATATTTTTTTCGATATCTAAAATAATTCACGGACATCATATGTTTTTCATTGTAACCCTTATCTGAATCGATTCTGTTGCGGACGGCGATTCAAATACATCTCTCACGTTGATGTGTTAACGATAATAAAGGAGGTAGCAAGTGACCATTGCTATTGTTATAGGCACACATGGTTGGGCTGCAGAGCAGTTACTCAAGACAGCAGAAATGCTGTTAGGCGAGCAGGAAAACGTCGGCTGGATCGATTTCGTGCCCGGCGAAAATGCCGAAACGCTGATTGAAAAGTACAACGCTCAGTTGGCAAAACTCGATACCAGTAACGGCGTGCTGTTTCTCGTCGATACATGGGGAGGCAGTCCGTTCAACGCTGCCAGCCGCATTGTCGTCGACAAAGAACAGTATGAAGTGATTGCCGGGGTGAACATCCCTATGCTGGTCGAAACGCTGATGGCGCGTGACGACAACCCAAGCTTCGATGAACTGGTCGCGCTGGCAGTTGAAACCGGTCGCGAAGGCGTGAAAGCGCTGAAAGCGAAACCGGTGGAAAAAGCCGCCCCTGCCCCCGTCGCAACGGCCCCCAAAGCCGCGGCTCCGGCAAAACCAATGGGACCGAACGATTATATGCAAATCGGTCTTGCCCGTATTGATGACCGTTTGATCCATGGTCAGGTGGCTACCCGCTGGACCAAAGAAACCAACGTGACCCGCATTATCGTAGTCAGCGATGAAGTGGCGGCAGACACCGTGCGTAAAACGCTGTTGACGCAGGTGGCGCCTCCTGGCGTGACCGCTCACGTGGTGGATGTTGCCAAGATGATTCGCGTTTACAACAACCCGAAATACGCGGGCGAACGTGTAATGCTGCTGTTCACCAATCCGACCGATGTTGAACGCATTGTCGAAGGCGGCGTAAAAATCACCTCCGTAAACATTGGCGGCATGGCTTTCCGTCAGGGTAAAACGCAGGTCAACAACGCCATCTCTGTCGATGAGAAAGACATCGAAGCCTTTAACAAACTTAATGCCCGCGGTATTGAGCTTGAGGCGCGTAAAGTGTCAACCGATCAGAAACTGAAAATGATGGATTTGATTGCCAAAGTGGGCAAGTAACCCCTGGCATTGAATGAGCTTTCACACTTAAGGCTGTTATAGCAATAGGAGAAGTACAATGGAGATTACCACTCTTCAGATTGTGCTGGTGTTCATCGTCGCATGTATCGCGGGTATGGAGTCGGTACTCGATGAATTTCAGTTCCACCGCCCACTGGTGGCCTGTACGCTGATTGGTGCCGTTCTCGGGGATATGAAAACCGGTATTATCATCGGTGGTACCCTGGAAATGATCGCCCTTGGCTGGATGAACATCGGTGCTGCCGTTGCACCTGATGCCGCACTGGCGTCCATTATCTCTACCGTTCTGGTTATTGCGGGTCACCAAAGCATCGGTGCCGGTATCGCGCTGGCGATTCCGCTGGCTGCAGCAGGCCAGGTTCTGACGATCATCGTTCGTACTATCACCGTGGCATTCCAGCACGCGGCGGATAAAGCGGCGGAAAACGGTAACCTGACAGCGCTCTCCTGGCTGCATGTCTCTTCCCTGTTCCTGCAGGCGATGCGTATCGCTATCCCGGCGGTTATCGTTGCGATTTCCGTAGGCACCAGCGAAGTTCAGGGCATGCTGAATGCGATTCCGGAAGTGGTGACTGGCGGTCTGAACATCGCCGGTGGCATGATCGTTGTGGTCGGTTACGCGATGGTTATCAACATGATGCGTGCAGGCTACCTGATGCCGTTCTTCTACCTCGGCTTCGTGACTGCGGCATTTACTAACTTCAACCTGGTTGCTCTGGGTGTGATTGGTGCGGTCATGGCCATCCTCTACATCCAACTGAGCCCGAAATATAACCGCGTGGCGGGTGCACCAGCACAGGCTGCGGGTGACAACTCCCTCGATAACGAACTGGACTAGCAGGTGAGCGAAATGGTTGATATGACTAAAACTACCACTGAGAAAAAACTCACACAGAGTGACATTCGTGGCGTGTTCATTCGTTCTAACCTGTTTCAGGGTTCATGGAACTTCGAACGTATGCAGGCGCTGGGTTTCTGCTTCTCCATGGTACCGGCTATCCGTCGCCTGTATCCAGAGAACAACGATGCGCGTAAGCAAGCCATCAAGCGTCACCTGGAATTCTTTAACACCCATCCGTATGTAGCCGCGCCGGTGCTCGGCGTAACGCTGGCGATGGAAGAACAGCGTGCTAACGGCGCAGAAATTGACGATGGTGCCATTAACGGTATCAAAGTCGGTCTGATGGGCCCGTTGGCAGGCGTGGGCGACCCGATTTTCTGGGGTACTGTGCGTCCGGTATTCGCCGCGTTAGGTGCGGGTATCGCGATGAGCGGCAGCCTGCTCGGTCCCTTGCTGTTCTTCATTCTGTTCAACGCAGTCCGTCTGCTGACCCGTTACTACGGTGTCGCCTACGGTTATCGCAAAGGTGTCGATATCGTTAAAGATATGGGCGGCGGCTTCCTGCAGAAACTGACTGAGGGGGCGTCAATCCTCGGCCTGTTTGTCATGGGGGCGTTGGTGAACAAGTGGACGCATGTGAACATCCCACTGGTGGTTTCAACTATCACCGGTCAGGATGGGCAGACACGTGTTACCACCGTACAGACCATTCTCGACCAGTTGATGCCGGGTCTGGTTCCGCTGCTGCTGACCTTCGCCTGTATGTGGCTGCTGCGTAAGAAAGTCAACCCGCTGTGGATTATCGTTGGCTTCTTTGTCATCGGTATCGCGGGTTATGCGCTCGGCCTGTTGGGTCTGTAAGACTGTAGTACACTACCGGGGCCTATAAGGCCCCTTTTTTTATCTGGAGGAACAAGGATCAATGACTATCACGGACCTGGTGCTGGTTTTCTTTATTGCCGCGTTACTGGCTTATGCCATTTACGATCAGTTCATCATGCCACGCCGCAATGGCCCGACTTTGCTTGCTATTCCCCTGCTGCGCCGAAGCCGCGTCGACAGCATCATCTTCATTGGCCTCATCGCAATTCTTATCTACAACAATGTCACCAGCCATGGGGCAATCATCACCACCTGGTTATTATGTGCTCTGGCCTTAATGGGGTTTTATATTTTCTGGATCCGGGTCCCTAAGATCCTCTTCAAACAGGATGGATTTTTCTTCGCCAACGTCTGGATAGAATATAACCGCATTAAAGCGATGAATTTATCGGAAGATGGTGTTCTGGTGATGCAATTAGAGCAACGGCGTCTGCTTATTCGTGTACGGAATATCGACGATCTGGAAAAGATATATAAACTTCTCGTTTCCTCTCAGTAAGTTAGAGGTATAGCCTGGGCTTTATTTTTCGCAATTTACTTGCAGTTAAAAACATAGCTAAGGCTATAATACGACAGCGCAAATGTTATTTATTTTAACGTTCTATCTACCAATAAACCCAAATGAAAATCGTTTTCAATTAGAGATCAAATAATATTTCTCCGTTGTTGTTTTATATTCTCAAAATATGTTAAGGTTGCGCCGTCATTTGGGGAGTAGCCGATTTCCAGACTCCGGAAATGTACGTGTCAACATACTCGTTGCAAAACGTGGCACGTACGGACTGAAATCTCTTTCAGTCAGGCGAGACCATAGGCACATCAACTGCTATGCATACTGTATGAACCCCGGGTTCAGGTGTGCATGTTTACTGGGGGCAGTGGTGTGTTTTATGGAAACCCCGGTCAGGACGCTGTCATGAATATCACCGCCACTATTATTCTCGCTTTTGGCATGTCGATGGATGCTTTTGCCGCATCAATTGGCAAAGGCGCGACCCTGCATAAACCCAAATTCTCTGAAGCCCTGCGTACCGGTTTAATCTTCGGCGCAGTTGAAACATTAACGCCGCTGATCGGTTGGGCGCTCGGTATGTTAGCCAGCAAATTCGTGCTGGAATGGAATCACTGGATTGCTTTCATCCTGCTGGTCTTTCTGGGCGGACGAATGATCATTGAGGGATTTCGCGGCGCGGATAATGAAGATGATGAACCACTGCGCCGTCACGGTTTCTGGTTACTGGTCACCACCGCTATCGCCACTAGCCTCGACGCTATGGCGGTCGGCGTGGGTCTGGCGTTCTTACAGGTCAATATTATCGCGACGGCACTGGCTATTGGCTGTGCCACGCTTATCATGTCCACACTGGGGATGATGGTTGGTCGCTTCATTGGCCCGCTGCTTGGCAAACGGGCTGAAATTCTGGGCGGGGTGGTACTGATCGGTATCGGCGTCCAGATCCTCTGGACGCACTTTCACGGTTAATCCGCACGCTGCCAGAGGTGAAGACGAAAATCTGTCTGGCAGTTAAACACTTCTGTACTCGCCAGACGTTCCCAGACCTCCGGCTTTGCCCGCCAGGCAAAAGGCGTCATCTGCAATAGCGCTACCGCTTCCTTTCCGTTCAGGCGCATCGGATACGCCAGTGCGATATCCTCCAGCAGGGTGAACCCTTCCAGTTGCTCAGCATGCGGCGCATGGAGTCGGACCTCATCGTAAATCAACCCTTTCAGCTCCATTAAATGGCGCGGTCCCGGCGTTGCCGTCATCACCCACCCCTGCGGTTTGACCACGCGCGCCAGCTCTTGCGCTTTACACGGCGCGTAAATCCGCACAATGGCGTCCTGGCTTGCATCTGCAAACGGCAAACGATGGCTTGAGGCGACGCAGAATGTTACCTGCGGATAGCGTCTGGCCGCCGCTTTAATAGCCACTTTCGCCACGTCCAGTCCATAGGTGGTCGCCGTCGGCAACGCATCGGCAAAGGCATGAGTGTAATACCCTTCCCCACAGCCGATATCAAGAATCGAGGTTGCCGACGCGTCGAGACGCGCGGAAAGCTGCTCAACAATAGCATCACGCAAGGGTTGATAATGTCCGGCATCCAGAAACGCACGCCGTGCCTGCATCATCTCCGCGCTGTCGCCCGGATCGCGTGAACGCTTATGCTGTACCGGCAACAGGTTAACGTATCCCTCTTTTGCCACATCAAACTGATGCCGCTGCGGACAGATAAAACTGTTATTAACGTGCGCAAGGGGCTGGTGACAAAGTGGACAGGAAAACGACATAACAACTCCGGCAGGTAAATTCAGGGCGCAAGTGTAACGCGATTTACGCCCCGGGAGAATCACTTAGCGCGTGGAGTGTGTCGGCGAATTGCTCTGCATCACCAGCAAATGGCTGGAGTCGGCGGGCATCCCATCCGGTTTGACGTTTTCCAGTCGCAGCACATCGCCCATTATCTGGCTGAAAACCGGTGCCGACACCGCGCCACCGTAATAGGCCCCGTTCTGCGGATCGTTGATCACTACCACCAGCGCAAACTTCGGGTTGCTTGCCGGTGCCACCCCTGCGGTGTAAGCCACATATTTATCAATGTATTTACCGTCAGCGCCGATCTTCTTCGCCGTCCCGGTTTTAACCGCCACGCGATAATCCCGGACCGCCGCCTTCGTCCCACCGCCCCCCGGCAGGGCGACGCTTTCCATCATGTGCGCCACCTGTCTGACCAGCGCTTCCGACATGACACGCTTGCCGATAACGGGCGGGTCGATGCGCGTGATAGAGAGTGGTCGGTACAGGCCAAAACTGCCAATCGTGGCATAGACGTGCGCCAGTTGCAGCGGCGTCACCATCAGGCCGTAGCCAAAGGCAAAGGTCGCGCGATCCAGATCGCTCCAGTAACGACGTTGCGGCATCACCCCCTGGCTCTCACCGGTGAGTCCCAGCCCCGTGGGTTGACCAAAACCAAAGCGGCGATAGGTATCGACGACACGCTGGACGGGCATTGCTAATGAAAGATGCGAAACCCCGGTGTCACTCGATTTTTGCAAAATGCCGGTCAGCGTCAGTTCCGGATAAAAGCCCACATCGCGAATCCGATGCCCGTCGAGGTAAAACGGATGCGTGTCGATCACGCTATCAGGCTGGACAATCCCTTGCTCAAGCGCCGTCATGATAACCAGCGGTTTCACCGTCGAGCCCGGCTCGAAAGTATCGCTAATCGCACGATTGCGAAAATCATCAAGCACCGCACCATCACGATTGTTGGGGTTAAAATCGGGGAAGCTGGCCATCGCCAGGATCTCACCGGTGGCAATGTTCACCAGCACGGCGGCGCCGGATTCCGCTTTGTTCCAGCTAACCGCATTGTCCAGCGCATCCTCGGTGACGGTCTGCAGCCGCTCATCAATGCTGAGTTGTAGTTCATGCGCCGGCACAGGATTAACTTCCGTGATGTTTTCAATCACGTGACCGAATTTATCTTTGCGGACCAGGCGGCAGCCCGGCTTTCCGATTAACTGTGCGTTAAAACTTTTCTCAACCCCTTCAATGCCCTGCCCGTCGATATTGGTGAAACCAATCAGATTCGCCGCGACATGTCCTGCCGGATAAAAGCGCCGGGACTCTTCGCGCAAATTGATGCCGGGCAGGTTCAGCTTATCGATCCACTGCGCCTGTTGAGGAGAGACCTGACGCGCAAGATAGATAAACCTTGCCGACGGATCGTGGTTAACGCGCGCCGCCAGGTTCGTGAGTGAAAGATGTAGCGTGTTGGCCAGCGCCTGCCAGCGTTCGTTGTCGCCTACGCCTCCTTTGCTCAATAACGTGTGGGGGTCAGCCCACACCGCATTCACCGGTACGCTGACCGCCAATGGTCGCCCCTGCCGATCGGTGATCATTCCACGCGGCGATGCCGTGGTGACTTCACGCAATGAGCGCATATCTTCTTGTTTGACCAGACGGTCGGGTTCAACAATCTGCAACCAGGCAACGCGCCCTAGCAACAGTCCCAGGCTCAGCAATATGGCGATACAAAGCAGCGCAAAACGCAGCGGTGTGAAACTTCGCACCGTACCATCATTTTTCTTTTTCACCTGTTCTCCGGCAAACATGATATTCAGGTGACTGATTTAACGGGAATAACGGCGGGAAAGCGGTGAAAACTATGCTAATAACATCACGGCTTTGCAACAAAGCGCTAACGGAGGAGGCATTCAGACATACTTTGAAGGAAGATGAATGAAAAAGCCCCGCATCAGCGAGGCTTTAAATCTGAGGTTGATGCGCAGATGCGCTTCAAATCAGTGGTGTCGATCAGATAGCTGTTACGTTAACAGCAGCCGGACCTTTCTGGCCGTCCTGAATTTCGAACTCAACGTTCTGGCCTTCAGCCAGAGTTTTGAAGCCATTACCCTGGATAGCGGAGAAGTGTACGAACACGTCTTTGCTGCCATCAGCCGGAGTAATAAAGCCAAAACCTTTAGACTCGTTGAACCACTTAACTTGACCTTTAATCTTTGCCATTTGCAAAATTCCTTAGAGTGTTTTCTTCGCCCGCAGGCATAACATAGATAAAACTGAGACATTACTGCTTGAGGCACTAATATAAGGCTCGGCAGAGAAGCGGTATTCAACGACAACGTGTTTACTCAGGACTTCTTTACTGAAAATGCCACACATAAACAGAACTGTACCTCG
The DNA here is from genome assembly GCF_001297795.1 of Citrobacter sp. CtB7.12. Lineage (NCBI taxonomy): Bacteria > Pseudomonadati > Pseudomonadota > Gammaproteobacteria > Enterobacterales > Enterobacteriaceae > Citrobacter > Citrobacter sp. CtB7.12. The sequence goes on from NZ_LIFT01000003.1 coordinate 326,037, forward strand.
TTTAACCCAAAACGTGTTATCACATACAACGTTAATTATGGCAAGCCATTTTTAAACGTGTCTCGATCGGTCGCACAAATCTCGCCAGTCGATACAGAGTATCTGCACAGTTATGCGTCAATCCTCAAGCCGATATATTCCCGCGCGCTCGCTGAGTCCTTACCAGACCCGCAGCGCGGCGGGATCTTTTCAACCATAGCTCAATAACTTCGCGACTTCCAGATCGTTGCGATGTCAAAACGTAGCAATCTGCGGTTATCACAAATTCTGCTTTGTTATGCATAATTTGTTTCAACGCAAAATGGCCCGATATCATAATAACGCCACATTTCGCTCCATCTTGATATCTACTGTTCTTATGCACTCATTTAATGAAAGAATGATGACAATGCACAAAAATAGGGAAAGAAACGTTTCGCTTATTATAAAGCCGATCATTCTCACAAAACGGGGAAGATCACATTATTAACGTATGGAAAAATATAACTACGTGTGTGCTGGCAATAACTCGCACAATGACACAAAAAGGAACGGATATAGCGAAGCGGCATGCGACTGCACTAATAGGGTGCAGGATAACAAACCAGGAAGGAAAGACTGGCGAGACGCCAGCCCCTTCGCTTCCTGTTACACGAGGATTAACGTTCTGCGACCAGACGGATGATATCCTCATCCTCTTGCGGGTCATTAGCCTTAGGCGATGCCTCTGCCACTTTTTCCGGCTCGTTCGCTTCACAGAGACGACGCAATAGTGCATTTTGTCGCTTCTGCTGGTCTAACAACGCTTCAAGCAGCTCAATCTGCTCATTGGTTCGCGAGCTCGCACGGTTGATAAAGAACCACAGCACCAGCCCAACAACCAGAACCCCCACCGATACAATCAACGACGCAAAATTAAGCACGCCGGAATTCAGGACTTCGTTCATTTCACCACCTCAATGTAGACGCGCCATTTTACCACCGCGCCACAGGAAGGAAATCAACGGATGAAAAAATGATCTCACCATGGGATAAATTTATTGATGGCGCAAATTCCGCTGAAAAATTGTACATCCTGGTCACACATGATGTTGAACACCTGGGCCCACAGCAGCAGACACACAAGCACTACCACCACCAGAATTATCCATCGAAACTTTTTCACTCCACTCTCCGCATCAACATCTTATGCCACCAAATTATCATGCGTATCTTAAACCAGGACTAACTACAGCAGACATTCGCGATTTTTTAAGAATCATTTACTTGTATCAATGAGCGTAAGCGCTAAGCTCAATCTAACTTATAGAAGAAAAGAGGTCATAATGCGTTTGATTATTCGCGCTATCGTGTTGTTTGCGCTTGTATGGATTGGATTATTACTCAGTGGGTATGGTGTGCTGATAGGCAGTCAGGAGAATGCTGCCGGGCTGGGGTTGCAATGCAAGTATCTCACCGCGCGAGGAACCGCCACCGCGCAATATGTTCATACCGATAGCGGTATCATCGGATTAACGGATTGTCCGATATTGCGTAAGAGTACCGTGGTCGTCGATAACGGTTAATATCCCGTCGTCGTGAGTCGCGCCTGGCGTATTGCTTAAGCAAAATATCACAAGATTAAAGCGGCCGGCGAAAATGCCGGCCGTTTCTTGACTATCGACAGCATGACATCGTCAGAACGGATAATCGTTGTAACCCATCTGCTCAGAGATTTTACGCGCCGCGGTATGCAGCATTGAAACGTAGTCATGCAATTTTTCTTCAGAAAAACGCAGCGTGGGGAAGGAGATACTCAGCCCCGCAATCACGACGCCGAAACGATCGAATACCGGTACGCCAATGCAGCGTAAACCTTCTTCTTGTTCTTCGTTATCTTCGCCATAACCCTGTTCGCGGACTTTATCCAGCACCGGCAGCAATGCTTCCGTGGTGGTGATAGTGCGCCCGGTACTGCGCTTGTACTCAACGCCGTCCAGAATCTGCTTCACTTCGTCACGATCGCGCCAGGCCAGCAGCACTTTACCAATCGCGGTGCTGTAAAGCGGGTTGCGGCGACCCACACGCGAATACATGCGCAGGTTGTACATCGAATCAATCTTATGAATGTAGACGATGCTGTCTTCGTCCAGCGCGCCGAGGTGCACCGTCTCTTTCGTCAGACGAGAGAGTTCACGCATCTGGATGTCCGCACTGCGGATAAGGTCAACATTCTGTAGCGCGCGAGCGCCCAGTTCAAACAGTTTCAGCGTCAGAGAATACTTCTCGGATTCACCTTCCTGTGACACATATCCCAGTGTTTTCATGGTCTGTAAAAAGCGATAAACGGTGCTTTTTGACATCATGACGCGTTGTGATAACTCGGTAATCCCTATTTCGCGCTCTTCACCCAGCGCCTGCAGAATGCCAAAAACCTTCAGCACGGAAGATACAGAATCAGGCTGTTTATCCAGATCTGCGTTAGCCATCTATCACCTCATTACGAGTGTTTTATAAAAATCAGAACGATTTTTTATTATAATTTCATGGCCAGGCCCCCGCAATCCATCTTTGCTTACTTCGTTACAAATCTGCGATATAAAGCCTGAATATCAATGCTAAAATCACTACCCTGATCATATTCTTCGCAAAAACTATCAATCACATGAATAAATCCCAGGCCGACGGCCTGCCGCTTCCACAGCGATATGGTGCTATTTTAACCATCGTTATTGGTATTTCGATGGCCGTACTGGACGGCGCCATTGCCAACGTGGCGCTCCCCACGATAGCCACTGACTTACACGCTTCAGCCGCCAGCTCAATATGGGTCGTCAACGCCTATCAGATCGCCATTGTCGTCTCGTTACTGTCGCTGTCGTTTCTCGGCGATATGTTTGGCTATCGACGCATCTACAAATGCGGACTAGTGGTTTTTCTGCTGGCCTCACTGTTTTGCGCTCTCGCGGACTCGCTACAAATGTTGACGATGGCGCGCGTCGTTCAGGGTTTCGGCGGCGCTGCGCTGATGAGCGTCAACACGGCGTTGATTCGTCTGATTTATCCTCAGCGCCATCTGGGTCGCGGGATGGGTATCAACTCCTTTATCGTTGCCGTCTCTGCGGCCGCAGGCCCAACCATCGCGGCCGCTATCCTCTCAATTGCCTCGTGGAAATGGCTGTTTCTGATCAATGTGCCGTTAGGGATTATTGCGTTGATCCTGGCAATGCGCTTTCTGCCGCCTAATGGCTCACGCAGCAATAAACCGCGTTTTGACCTCCCCAGCGCCGTGATGAATGCGCTGACGTTTGGTCTGTTGATCACCGCACTGAGTGGTTTTGCACAGGGACAACCCATGACGCTGATCGGGGCCGAAGTGGCGGCAATGATGGTTGTGGGCTATTTCTTTATCCGTCGTCAGCTTTCATTACCGGTACCATTATTGCCGGTCGACCTGCTGCGTATTCCTCTTTTTTCACTGTCGATTGGCACCTCAATCTGCTCTTTCTGCGCGCAGATGTTGGCGATGGTCTCCCTGCCCTTCTATCTGCAAACGGTACTGGGGCGGAGTGAAGTAGAAACCGGTTTGTTGCTCACCCCCTGGCCGCTGGCAACGATGGTCATGGCGCCGCTGGCCGGGTATCTGATTGAACGCGTCCATGCCGGTTTACTGGGCGCGCTGGGCCTGCTGGTGATGGCAAGTGGACTGTTTGCCCTGGTATTACTTCCTGCCGTGCCGTCCGATCTGAATATCATCTGGCCGATGATTCTCTGCGGCGCCGGGTTTGGTTTATTTCAATCCCCCAATAACCACACGATCATCACCTCTGCGCCACGTGAACGCAGCGGCGGCGCCAGCGGCATGCTGGGCACCGCCCGTCTGTTAGGACAAAGCTCAGGTGCGGCGTTGGTTGCGCTGTTGTTGAACCAGTTCGGAGATAACGGCACGCATGTTTCTTTGCTGATGGCAGGGATTCTGGCGACCGTGGCAGCGGTGGTGAGCGGTCTACGCATCACACAGCCCCGGGTACAGGCGTAAAAAAAAGCGCGTCCATGGACGCGCTTTCTCTTCTTACCGACAGGCTTACTTCAGGTATTCCCCACTGCGCAGCGCTTCGATACGTTTATCCAGCGGCGGGTGAGTCATAAACAGTTCGCTCAGCGATTTACCTTTACCATTGATACAGAAGGCCATCATGCTGGATGCTTCCTGCGGTTCGTAGCTGGTTTTCAGACGCTGCAGCGCAGCAATCATCTTTTCACGGCCGACCAGTTTGGCGGACCCCGCATCAGCGTGGAATTCACGGTGACGAGAGAACCACATGGTAATGATGCTCGCCAGAATACCGAACACCAGTTCCAGTACCATTGCGACCGCAAAGTAGATCATCGGGTTGCCATTGCTGCCTTCGCCTTCATCACGGTTACCACCGAGAAAACCAGCGGCGATCTGCGCCAGAATGCGCGAGATGAAGATAACAAAGGTGTTCACAACCCCCTGGATCAGCGTCATGGTAACCATGTCACCGTTCGCGATATGGCTAATTTCGTGAGCAATAACGGCTTCAGCTTCATCCGGGCTCATGTTTTGCAGCAGACCGGTACTGACCGCAACCAGAGAGGCATCACGGCGCGCCCCGGTGGCAAACGCGTTAATGTCCGGCGCATGGTAGATAGCGACCTGCGGCATGGCGATACCGGCCTGACGCGCCTGCGTGGCGACCGTATTCATCAACCAACGCTCTCTTTCGTTACGCGGTTGCTCGATCACTTCCCCACCGACGGAGCGTAAGGCCATCCACTTTGACATCAGCAGTGAAACGAAGGAACCACCGAAACCGAACAGCAGCGCCATAATCATCAGGCCCTGAACGCTGCTCGACTGAATCCCTGTCAGGCTCAGCACCAGCCCGAAAACGACCATGACGGCCAGGTTCGTCAACAGGAAAAGCGCGATTCGCATCATAATTTTCTTTTAACCTCAACTTAACAAAACGCACTATGCGATTACCCACATCGTATGGGTCGTACGGCTATTTTCAAGCATCAATGCCCGGTAAGTCACCAGAAAGACACAACTTTACATTTTTCTGCATCAGGCTGACGACTTCATGCGCTTGTTAAAAAAACAGGCACAATTTCTTGTGCCTGTATGAGGTTATTTCGTTGCGGTCGGTTGTACCGCGGGCTTCGCTTTCTCGAGCGTCGCCAGATCCAGCGCAATCTTCACCGTTTCATCAAGATACGGATCCGGTTCCTGGTAATCTTTTGGCAGGTCGTCCAGTTTCTTCAGAACCGGTTTTCCTTCTCGTTTAAACCGGTCATTGATTCGCGCCAGGCGCAGCGCATCATCTTCGTTATTCTCTTTTTCACGCTGTGCGTAATTCAGAGATACGATGTTGCGTTTATCCTTCATCGCATTGAAACGGGCGATATCCTTCATGATGTACTGGAACTCAGGATCCTGCGCGATACGCGCGTTATGATCTTTGAGTAATTCAGGGCCGAACGGCGTCAGATCGTCTGATTTCACATACGTTGCGGCATCGATGCTATCCCACGGCAACGCATTATCTTCAAATTTCTCACCGGTTTCGGTCTCTTCATTCCCCGTCGGCATGATGATATCCGGCGTGACGCCTTTACGCTGAGTACTGCCGCCATTCACACGATAGAACTTCTGGATCGTGTACTGAACGGAGCCCAGTGCGGGCCATTCTGGACGCAGCATCTGATCGTAAATACGATTCAGCGAACGATACTGCTGCACGGTACCTTTACCGAAAGTCGGCTCACCAACAATCAGTGCACGACCGTAATCCTGCATGGCCGCGGCGAAAATTTCCGATGCCGACGCGCTGAAGCGATCGACCAGAACCACCAGCGGGCCTTTGTAATACACAACGCCATCGGTATCGCTGTCCTCACGGACTTTACCGTTGTTGTCACGAACCTGAACCACCGGACCGGAAGGAATAAACAGACCGGACAGCGAAACAGCCTCCGTCAGCGCCCCGCCGCCGTTGGTCCGCAGATCGATGACGATGCTGCTGACGTTCTGTTTTTCCAGTTTCTGCAACTGAACTTTGACATCGTCAGTCAGGCCAACGTAGAAGCCCGGGATATCCAGTACGCCGACTTTCTCTTTACCTACCGTCTTCACAGACATTTTAACGGCGCGGTCTTCCAGACGGATACGCTCACGCGTCAGTGTGACAATACGGGTTTTTGTGCCTTTGCCGGCAGGCAGAACTTCAAGACGAACCTTGCTGCCTTTTGGCCCTTTGATAAGCGCAACCACATCATCCAGGCGCCAGCCGATCACATCGACCATGCTCTTACCGGTCTGACCCACACCGACAATGCGATCGCCGACGCTAATCGCCTTGCTCTTCGCCGCCGGACCGCCAGCCACCATGGAGTTAATGACCGTATAGTCATCGTCCATTTGCAGCACGGCACCAATCCCTTCAAGGGACAGGCTCATCTCGGTATTAAACTGCTCGGTATTGCGTGGCGAGAGATAGTTGGTATGCGGATCGATTTCCCGCGCAAACGCGGTCATCGCCAGTGAGAAGACATCTTCACTGTTAGTTTGCGTCAGACGACGGATCGCGGATTTATAACGACGCATCAGCGTCTCACGAATTTCTTTATCGTCTTTGCCGGTCAGTTTCAGACTTAACTCATCGAACTTCACCTTGCCGTCCCACAGCGCATTCAGCTCAGCCTCATCTTTTGGCCAGGGTGCTTTGCTGCGATCGAGATTGAAGGTGTCAGTCCCGGTGAAGTCCATCGGACGTTCCAGCACTTTCAGTGCGTACTGAAAACGCTCGAAGCGGCGTTTTTGCGCCAGATTATAGAGATCGTAAAAAACGTCGAGCTTACCCGAACGCAATTCGTCACCCAGTTGCCCTTTCTTCTTCGCAAACTGTTCGACATCCCCCGCCAACAGCACGTTGTGGCTGTAGTCGAGTAAATTCAGATAGCGGTCGAAAATTTTGGCGGAAAAGGCCGAATCGAGATCGAACTGACGGTAGTGAGAACGCGTAAAACGCGACGTGACGCGTTCACTCACCGTCGCGTGCTGGGTTTCTTCCTTAAGAACAGGAATCTGATCGGCACGCGTAATGTCGTCCACTGCGAAGGTCTGGCCTGCTATTGCAAGCAGGCCAGCTAACGCGGTAAGCCTAAAAAATGTGTTCATGCCAGGCCTGGCCTCCGTTTCAGAACACCAGGTGTTCTGCGCGTACAATCAAAGACATACCCGAATTCAGCTGTACACGGACGCCATCTTTGGTGATTTCTAATACGGTGGCATCCATCGCATCGTTGCCCGCTTTCACCTTCAGAGACTGTCCAACGCTCAGCGCTGAAATATCCGAAACCGGAGTCAATTTCTCTTCACGAGGTGCGCGAGACGCTTTCGCGGCAGGTTTTTCAGCACGCGGTTTACGCTCAGTCGCTTCTTTGCGGCGTGGTGCAGGACGCGGCTTACGTTCACGACGCGGAGCGTCTTCAGTTTCCCCTGCAGCAGCGGCAGCTTCACGTTTTTTCGCTTGCTGTTCTGCACGCTGCGCCTGAACGCGAGCTTTCGCTTCTTCAAGCTGCTTACGCGCATGTTCAACGTGCTGCTCATCCAGCTCACCGCACGGGTTGCCGTCGAGATCGACACGCGTTGCGCCCGGCTTAACGCCGTACAGATAACGCCAGCTTGAAGTATAAAGACGTAAAGCGGAACGAAGTTGCGTTTTGCTGAGGTTCATTTCGCCCTCAATACGCTCTACCAGATCCTGAAAAATGCCAATTTTCAGTGGGCGCGCTTCGCCTTCCGCACTAAAACACTGCGGAAAACGCTCGGCCAAAAACGCGATGACTTCTTTACTGCTATTCAACTTAGGTTGATTTTCCATGAAATTTCCTGATTACAACGGACGTAGCCAACAAGCAGCAGGCATGAACAGGCGTCATTATAATGACGCCATCAGTAATTGCTACGTTATCCGTTGATTATCCTGCGACGCTCGCAAAGAATTTTTTGTAATCCGTCATTGCAAGCACGGTTTCAAGCTGCGCAACGAGCCGGCGAAGCCCCTCTTCATCCTCAGCGGTGAAGCGCCCAAACGCCGTACTGTCGATGTCCAGCACGCCAATAATATGACCATTGACGGTTAATGGCAGGACAATTTCCGCATTACTGGCCGCATCGCAGGCGATGTGACCATCAAAGGCGTGAACGTCGTCAACCCGCTGCACCTGGTTGTGGGCAACGGCTGCGCCGCACACACCGCGACCCACCGGGATTCGTACACAGGCAATTTTGCCCTGAAACGGACCTAATACCAGCGTATCGCCCTCAAGCAGGTAAAACCCGGCCCAGTTCACTTGCGAAAGACGTTCGTATAACAGTGCGCTGGTGTTCGCCAGCGTGGCCAGAAAACTGGTCTCTCCTGCCATTAATGCCTGGAAATCGCGGTTCAGTTCCGCGTATAGCTCTGTCTTGTTCATTATATAATCACTTAGTTGTCTTACTCTGATACTGCCAGCCTATTAAAATAAGCATTAAATGCGTTAATGCTCAAGATCATTCCCGTCATGAGTTAAGATTACATAAATCTAACACTTTGATTCGCGATACATGGCTCTCAAGACACCCCAGATCACGCCGACAAAAAAAATAGCGATCCGATCCATCAGCGAAGCACTGCCTCGTGCGCACTATCAGCGTTGCCCTCAGTGCGATTTGCTGTTTAGTCTGCCGAAGATGCGTTCTCACCAGAGCGCATACTGTCCCCGCTGCCAGGCGAAAATTCGTGATGGCCGCGACTGGTCGCTGACGCGGCTGGGCGCGATGGCGGTCACCATGCTGTTGCTGATGCCCTTCGCCTGGGGCGAGCCGCTGCTGCACATCTATCTGCTGGGCATCCGTATTGATGCCAATGTGATGCAGGGGATCTGGCAGATGACAAAGCAAGGCGATCCCATTACCGCGGCGATGGTGCTGTTTTGTGTCGCGGGCGCGCCGCTGATCCTCGTCACCGCAATTGCGTATCTGTGGTTCGGCAATATTCTCGGTATGAATTTGCGCCCGGTGCTGCTAATGCTGGAAAGGCTTAAAGAGTGGGTGATGCTGGACATCTATCTGGTGGGCATTGGTGTGGCATCGATCAAAGTTCAGGATTACGCTTTTTTGCAGCCGGGCGTAGGACTTTACGCCTTTATTGCGCTGGTGGTCCTGAGCATCCTGACGCTGTCGCACCTGAACATCGAACAACTATGGGAACGTTTTTATCCGCAGAGACCGGCAAAGCGTCCGGATGAGCAGTTGCGCGTTTGTCTCGGCTGCCATTTTACCGGCTATCCGGACCCGCGTGGCCGCTGCCCGCGCTGCCATATTCCTTTACGCGAGCGCAGAAACCAGAGCATCCAAAAATGCTGGGCGGCATTGTTGGCATCGATTGTTTTGCTGCTGCCTGCTAACCTTCTGCCTATCTCGGTTATCTACGTGAACGGCGGACGACAGGAAGATACGATCATGTCCGGTATCCTGTCGCTGGCGAACAGCAATGTCGCCGTGGCCGCCGTGGTCTTTATCGCCAGTATTCTGGTGCCATTCACTAAAGTGATCGTCATGTTTACGCTGCTACTCAGCATTCAGTTCAAATGCGAACAGGGTTTACGCACGCGAATGCAACTCTTGCGTCTGGTCACGTGGATCGGTCGCTGGTCGATGCTGGATCTTTTTGTTATCGCTTTAACCATGTCGCTGATTAACCGCGACCAGATTCTTGCTTTTACTATGGGACCGGCTGCGTTTTATTTCGGCTCAGCGGTCATTTTGACTATTCTTGCAGTGGAATGGCTGGACAGCCGCTTACTTTGGGATGCACATGAGTCAGGAAACGCCCGCTTCGCAGACTGAAGCGCAGATTAAAACGAAACGCCGTATCTCACCATTCTGGCTACTCCCGCTGATCGCATTAATGATTGCGGGATGGCTGATATGGAACAGCTATGAAGATCGCGGTAACACTGTGACCATCGACTTCATGTCTGCGGATGGCATTGTCCCGGGCCGTACGCCTGTTCGCTATCAGGGCGTTGAGGTGGGTACGGTTCAGGACATCAGCCTGAGCAAGGATTTACGCAAAATTGAGGTGCGGGTCAGCATCAAGTCCGACATGAAAGACGCGCTACGCGAAGAGACGCAGTTCTGGCTGGTGACGCCTAAAGCGTCGCTCGCAGGCGTCTCTGGCCTCGATGCGCTGGTCGGCGGCAATTATATCGGCATGATGCCCGGTAAAGGTAAAGAGCAAGATCATTTCGTCGCCCTCGACACCCAGCCGAAATATCGGCTGGATAACGGCGATCTGATGATACATCTCAACGCGCCCGACCTCGGATCGTTGAACAGCGGCTCGCTGGTTTATTTCCGCAAAATCCCGGTCGGTAAAGTCTACGACTACAGCATTAACCCGAACAAACAGGGCGTCACCATCGACGTGCTGGTTGAACGCCGCTTTACCAATCTGGTGAAAAAAGGCAGTCGCTTCTGGAACGTTTCCGGCGTGGATGCTGACGTCAGCCTGAGTGGTGCGAAGGTTAAACTGGAAAGTCTGGCGGCCCTGGTGAATGGTGCAATCGCCTTTGACTCACCCGATGATTCAAAAACGGCAGAGCAAGATGATACCTTCGGCCTGTATAAAGATCTGGCCCACAGTCAGCGCGGCGTCATTATTAAACTTGAACTGCCGAGCGGCGAAGGACTGAAGGCTGATTCTACGCCCCTGATGTATCAGGGGCTCGAAGTCGGCCAGCTCACCAAACTGGATTTACAATCCGGTGGCAAAGTCACCGGTGAAATGACCGTTGACCCCAGCGTCGTAGCGCTGTTACGCGACGGCACGCGCATTGAACTGCGCAGTCCCAAGCTCTCGCTCAGTGACGCTAATATCAGTTCGTTACTGACGGGTAAAACCTTTGAACTGGTGCCCGGCGCCGGTGAACCGCGCAGCAAGTTCGTGGTCGTCCCCGGTGAAAAAGCACTGCTCCACGAACCGGACGTCCTGACCTTTACCCTGACCGCGCCTGAAAGCTACGGTATCGATGCAGGTCAACCGCTGATCCTTCACGGCGTCCAGGTGGGCCAGGTGATCGAACGTAAGCTGACCAGCAAAGGGGTCGAGTTTATTGTGGCGGTCGATCCGCAACATCGTGGCCTGGTCCAGGGTGACAGCAAATTCGTGGTCAACAGCCGCGTGGATGTCAAAGTAGGTCTGGATGGCGTGGAGTTCCTCGGCGCCAGCGCCAGCGAATGGATCAGTGGCGGTATTCGCATATTGCCCGGCAGCAAAGGGGAAATGAAGTCAAGCTATCCGCTGTATGCCAACCTGGAAAAAGCGGTAGAGAATAGCCTGAGCGATCTGCCGACCACTACCCTGAGCCTGCGTGCGGAAACATTGCCAGACGTGCAGGCCGGCTCCGTGGTGCTGTATCGTAAATTTGAAGTGGGTGAAGTGATTACCGTACGCCCGCGCGCCGACGCCTTTGACATCGATCTGCACATCAAACCGGAGTACCGCAACCTGCTGACCAGCAATAGCGTCTTCTGGGCCGAAGGTGGCGCTAAAGTGCAGCTCAACGGCAGCGGGTTGACCGTGCAGGCCTCTCCCCTGTCACGTGCGCTGAAGGGGGCGATCAGCTTTGATAACCTCAGCGGCGCCAGCGCCAGCCAGCGCAAAGGCGACAAGCGCATTTTGTATGCTTCCGAAACCGCCGCACGTGCGGTTGGCGGGCAGATTACCCTTCACGCCTTTGATGCCGGGAAACTGGCGGCAGGAATGCCCATTCGCTACCTCGGTATTGATATCGGACAGATCCAGACGCTTGAACTGCTCACTTCGCGCAACGAGGTACAGGCGAAGGCAGTATTGTATCCGGAATATGTGCAGACCTTCGCCCGTGGCGGGACGCGCTTCTCTGTGATTACGCCGCAAATCTCGGCCGCTGGCGTGGAACATCTCGACACGATCCTGCAACCCTACATCAACGTCGAGCCGGGTCGGGGTAATCCGCGCCGTGACTTTGAACTGCAAGAAGCGACCATTACCGACTCACGCTACCTTGACGGGCTGAGTATTGTGCTCGAAGTTCCCGAAGCGGGCTCGCTGGCGATCGGTACGCCGGTACTGTTCCGCGGGATTGAAGTTGGTACTGTCACCGGCATGACGCTCGGTACTCTGTCTGACCGCGTGATGATCGCCTTGCGCATCAGTCAACGCTACCAGCACCTGGTCCGCAACAACTCCGTCTTCTGGCTGGCGTCCGGTTACAGTCTGGACTTCGGCCTGACGGGCGGCGTAGTGAAGACCGGTACCTTTAATCAGTTTATTCGCGGCGGCATTGCCTTCGCCACGCCGCCTGGCACTCCGCTGGCGCCGAAAGCGCAGGCGGGTAAACACTTCCTGCTGCTGGAAAGTGAACCGAAAGAGTGGCGTGAATGGGGCACCGCGCTGCCACGTTAGTATCAGGCTCCGGCGTGCTCGCGCCGGAGCCTTTATGCTACACTGAGCGCTTGTTTTTCTGCCGGTGGTACTCCCCCGTGACTCAACACGCTGTTTATTTTCCTGACGCCTTTTTAACGCAAATGCGCGAGGCAATGCCTGCGCATCTCTCTTTTGACGATTTTCTCGCCGCTTGCCAGCGTCCGTTACGCCGCAGCATCCGCGTGAATACGCTTAAGATTTCAGTGGCCGATTTTCTCACCTTAACCGCCCCGTATGGCTGGTCGTTGACGCCCGTTCCCTGGTGCGAAGAAGGTTTCTGGATTGAGCGTGAGGATGAAGATGCGCTGCCGCTCGGCAGTACCGCCGAGCATCTGAGCGGTCTGTTTTATATTCAGGAAGCCAGTTCCATGTTGCCGGTTGCCGCCCTGTTTGCCGACGATAATTCCCCCAAACGCGTGATGGACGTTGCTGCCGCGCCTGGCTCAAAAACCACGCAAATCGCTGCGCGCATGGGTAATCAGGGCGCGATCCTCGCGAACGAATACTCAGCCAGTCGGGTGAAAGTGCTGCATGCCAATATCAGTCGCTGTGGGATCAGTAACGTGGCACTGACCCATTTTGACGGCCGCGTATTTGGTGCAGCGCTGCCGGAAATGTTCGATGCGATTTTGCTTGATGCACCTTGCTCGGGTGAAGGTGTCGTGCGTAAGGATCCGGATGCGCTAAAAAACTGGTCCGTTGAGAGCAATCTTGAGATTGCCGCAACCCAGCGCGAACTGATCGAAAGTGCGTTTCACGCCCTGCGCCCTGGCGGTACGCTGGTCTATTCAACCTGTACGTTGAATCGTGAAGAAAACGAGTCGGTGCTGGCCTGGCTGAAAGAGACCTGGCCGGAGGCGGTGGAATTTTTACCGTTGGGCGATCTTTTTCCTGAGGCGAATCAGGCGCTGACGGCAGAAGGTTTCCTGCATGTGTTCCCGCAGATTTATGACTGCGAAGGATTCTTCGTCGCCCGCCTGCGTAAAACGGCCTCCATTCCCGCACTGCCAGCACCGAAGTACAAAGTGGGCAACTTCCCCTTCACCCCCGTCAAAGGTCGCGAAGCCGCGAATCTGACCCAGGCAGCTAATGCCCTCAGTCTGCACTGGGGCGAAAACCTGCGCCTCTGGCAGCGTGATAAAGAGGTCTGGCTTTTCCCGGCGGAGATAGAACCGCTGATCGGCAAAGTCCGTTTCTCCCGGCTCGGCATTAGGCTGGCTGAAACGCATAATAAAGGTTATCGCTGGCAGCACGAAGCGGTCATCGCGCTGGCTGATGTCAATCATCGCTGTGCGTTTGAACTGTCTCAGCCGGAAGCCGAAGAGTGGTATCGCGGTCGCGATGTCTACCCGCAGACCGTCCCCACCACTGACGATGTGCTGGTGACCTTCCAGCATCAGCCGATTGGCCTTGCCAAACGGATCGGCTCGCGCCTGAAAAACAGTTACCCGCGTGAACTGGTTCGTGATGGCAAATTGTTTACCGGTAACGTCTGAAATCAGAAAATTTGCGCATTTTTTGACTGGCGCTTTTGCCTGCGTTGACTACGCTGAAAAATGGACGGCCTAACTGGTCGTACCACAATCAGCGAATTAACGGAGAGCACGATGATGAAAACCAGTGTGCGCATTGGCGCCTTTGAAATTGACGATGCCGAGTTACACGGCGAGTCGCCGGGAGACCGAACGTTAACCATTCCGTGTAAATCTGATCCGGATTTATGCATGCAACTGGATGCCTGGGACGACGAAACCAGCGTTCCGGCCCTACTGAATGGCGAACATTCGGTTCTTTTCCGTAAACACTACGATCGTAAGTCTGATGCCTGGATCATGCGTCTTGCCTGATTCAAAAAGAACCCGTCTGCCGGCGGGTTATTTATTTCCCCCTTCCCGCTTGCGTTAATTCCTCCTACACTTTTGTTATGGCTGTACAAAATGAGGATAGGATGTTCGCACTGGTTCTGTTTGTCTGTTATCTGGATGGTGGTTGCGAAGATATCGTAGTGGATGTTTACGATACAGAGCGGCAGTGCCTGTATTATATGGACGATCAACGGATTCGTCAGGGCGGCTGCTTTCCGGTTGAGGATTTTATCGATGGATTCTGGGCGCCCGCCCAGCAATACAGCGACTTTTAATCACTGTAGTTGTACCAGCGTTAACTCGCCGCCGAATACCGCTCCCGTATCGATGTAGTGCAGATTGTCGCTGTCTACACGTTGACGCAACGGCGTATGGCCAAACCAGAAATGGTCAGCGCCGGCGATAGCTGTCCCTTCTCCTGCCAGATGCGCACTCAGTCGCGCGCGTCGCCACAACACCTCCGTAAGGTTAACCGGCTTTTGCCACTGATAAATATCTTCCGGGTAATCGGCGTGGGCGACCACATGGGTCGCCTCGCGGCAATGCAATTCCAGGATCCACGGCAGATGCTGGCAGTATTCCAGTGCCAGCGTTGCATGATGCCGTTTCTGCTCAGGCAACGCCGTAAACCAGCCGCCACCATTCATCGTCCACAACGACCACTGTGACGTGCGCAATGCATCTATCGCCATCTGCTCATGGTTCCCTCTGACTGCCACCATCCAGCGCTTATGCAGCAACTGCAAGCAGCGCAGACTGTCAGGACCGCGATCGATGAGATCGCCCACAGAGACCAGTAAATCTTGCCAGGGATCAAAGCGACAGGCCCGCAGCTTTGCCATCAGCAGCGCAAAACAGCCGTGGATATCCCCGACCACCCAGATGTGTCGCCACTGTGCCCCTTCGATCATTTGGTAGCTTTTTTCAGGCTGTTTCATGAGAGTTTTTGTCCTCAGTCACGCCCTAACACAAATTTAACAATAGCAGCAAAAAACGCTGGACGTTTATGCCCGGGTGTGGGTATGGTTTACTCAGAATGATAAGTGCGAAACGCCATTAGGCTCAGGAAAAGTACACGTTCTGCAGATAAAAAGAGACCGAATACGATTCCTGTATTCGGTCCAGGGAAATGGCTCTTGGGAGAGAGCCGTGCGCTAAAAGTTGGCATTAATGCAGGCTAAGTCGCCTTGCCTTTTAAGAATAGATGACGACGCCAGGTTTTCCAGTCTGCGGCTTGCACGGCTGGAAAAAAACGGCGCTGATCACTGGCTGAAATGTAAAAACCGCAAGACGCTTTACAAAAGACTTGCGGTTTTTTATTGGAAATCAGAAAGATACTTTTGGTAACTAACAGAGCTTTTCCGCTCGTTCGATAAACGGTGCCAGACTCATTTTTTCACCCGGTTTTGCCGGATCGTCAATCTGAATCACCGACAGGGGCTGCGCATTTGTTTTACCGCTCGCCACCTGCTCTTGTGCAACATCGTTTAACGGATACTGAACAAGCGTGCTGGGGTTAATCACATACAGCGCGTTTCCTGGCCGACAGGTCAGCATCACCTCTTCACGATTGAACGCCCATTTATCTTTACCGATTTCAAAACGGCTTACGGTGATGACCTGCGGTGCCGCCAGCGCAACCCCTGAGCTAGTCAGAAGCAGCAAAGAGAGAATCACTTTTTTCATGAATTTTGCCTGTCCTTCAGAACGGTTCCAGCGTCGCAAACACACTGACGATTGCCAGCACGACGGCGCCAACTCCCCATTCGATCTTCGTCATCCAAATAAAACACCGATTGATGCGTCGACTATCCTGCCGCATTCGTGGTACGAGAAGATACCGATTCGCCAGTGCGATTGCCACCATTAGCAGGACAAGTGCACATTTTAGCAAAAGCAGTTGCCCCCAGGCGGTCTGCCATGGCAGGGAAAAACCCTGAATAAACAGCACATTGGCGATACCAGTGAGTAATACTCCCGCCACGGCAAGATGCCCATAGCGAGAAAAACGCATCATGGTGTAAACCGCCTGTTGCTGCCAGCGTCCTTTTGCCATGTGCATGCAATAAATCACCGGTAGCAGTCCTCCAAACCAGGTTGCAGCGCAAATCAGATGCATTGCATGGTTTGTCTGCTGGAGCGCACCAATAACCCCCGAGTGCAGTGTGGCATGCCCAACCCCCGTCAGCAGGGCAAACTGTGCGAGAGTTAAGAGCAGTAATAGTCGCGCTAAATCACGCGGCACAATCAACGCGACAACCAACGTAACCAGCGCCAGAACGATTTGCCAGAGCCACACACCGCCAAACTGAGTTTGCAATACCGCGCCCCAGACAGACACAGAGATAACATCCGGCCAGCCAGAGCCCATAAGCCCACCCTGGACTGCCAGCATCAGTAATGCACTCACAAAACCCCATAACGCAGCATGTTGTTGCAGGCGCAGGAAGCGTCTGCTCATCAGACGGCGGATCGATGCCGGCGCAAGCCATGCGCCGTAGAGCGCAGAGCCAAACACCAGCATCAGGGCGGTAAAATGGATGAAGCGGAGAACAACCCACGTCAGCGTCAGCATGTTTATTTCACACTAAAGGTGTACTGCCCTTTGGTTTTGTGCCCATCGACAGACACCACGTGCCAGTTCACCGTGTATTGACCCGGCTTCAGCGTTTCATCAAGCGGGACGATGAGCTGTTTTTTATCCTGTTCGTTACGCTTTGCGGGACGGGTTCTGATTCCCTCTTGTTTTGGACCGGTAATTGTCGCCCCGCTGAATCCGGGCTCAATACCTTCAGAGAAATTAAGCGTCAGCGCCTGCGGCGCGGCGGTTACCTCGGCATCCGCCGCGGGATACTGATGTGTCAGATGCGCATGCGCCCACACGGTGGGGGTTGCCAGAGCGGCTGCCAGAAAAAGGAGCGTATAGCGGAAAGTACGTGCAGGAGAGACCATATCAACTATTCCCTTTTGTAATGACTTATCCTGAGAGGATAACCTTCTATAATGTTCACGTCGACAATCATCAATTGCGGCTTGCCATTGTGGTCGACTCTTAGTAACTTCTGCGCGCAAGATCGAAGGAGAAGCCCATGCACAAAAATCTGGCTCAGCTTGAACAAGCTGAAATGGACAAAGTAAACGTAGATCTGGCCGCTGCCGGCGTCGCGTTTAAAGAGCGCTACAACATGCCCGTTGTCGCTGAAGTGGTAGAACGTGAGCAACCTGCACATCTGCGCGACTGGTTTCGCGAGCGTCTGATCGCCCATCGTCTGGCGTCCGTTTCGTTGTCCCGTTTACCGTATGAGCCGAAACCTAAATAATTTTTCGGCGTGAAGTTACATATCCTTACATATTGCCTGCTACAGTATAAGTGCATTCTTATTCTATGATTTAAGGATGATTGTAGACACTATGAAAAGGAAGTCATTATGTCACGCTGGAAAATCGCTGCTGCACAGTATGAACCGCTAAAAACATCTGTTCGTGAACATATCACTCATCACCTGAATTTCATCGACGCAGCAGCCCGGCAACAGTGCGAACTGTTGGTGTTTCCCGCCCTCTCCTTACTCGGTTGCATGGACGAATCGCAGTGCCTGCCTGCGCCGCCGGATATCGATATCAGTCTGCTACAACCGCTCTCTCAGGCCGCCCACGCGCACCGCATGACGATCATTGCCGGTCTTCCGGTCGAACATAACAACCGTTTTGTCAAAGGGATTGCCGTCTTCGCACCATGGATAACCTCACTGCGTCTGTTTCCTCAAAGCCACGGTGCGTGTCTTGGTAAGGGCCTGAAAGCCATCAGCGTGGTGGATGAGCAACCGGAAGGTGTCGATATGGATCCGGCGTTTTCTCTGTTTACTACCAGCCAAAGCGTCAGTGAGCCGGAATTGCTGACCTCCACGTCGCAGTTACAACGTTTCTCGCATCAATTCTCGATTGCCGTACTGATGGCCAATGCGCGAGGAAGTAGCGCATTATGGGATGAAAGCGGGCAATTAATTGTCCGCGCCGACCGTGGTTCGCTGTTATTAACGGGGCAGCGCACAACGCAGGGTTGGCAAGGTGATATCATTCCATTACGCTAATCGTTTTCGGTCAGGAGTTTTACATGCTGCGCATCATCGATACTGAGACCTGTGGCCTGCAGGGCGGGATTGTAGAGATCGCCTCTGTTGACGTGGTTGACGGTAAGATCGTGAATCCTATGAGCCACCTGGTGCGCCCTGACCGGCCAATCTCGCCACAGGCGATGGCCATTCATCGCATTACCGAAGCGATGGTGGCAGATAAGCCGTGGATTGAAGAGGTTATCCCCCACTATTACGGCAGCGAATGGTATGTGGCGCACAACGCCAGCTTTGACCGTCGTGTGCTGCCAGACATGCCAGGCGAGTGGATCTGCACCATGAAACTTTCCCGCCGCCTCTGGCCAGGGATTAAGTACAGTAATATGGCGCTCTATAAGTCACGTAAACTGAACGTGCAAACGCCTGCGGGTCTGCATCACCACCGCGCACTCTATGACTGCTATATTACCGCCGCGCTGCTCATCGATATTATGAATACTTCCGGCTGGACGGCGGAGCAGATGGTCGATATCACCGGGCGGCCGGGGTTACTGACCACCTTCACCTTTGGTAAGTATCGCGGCAAAGCCGTTTCCGATGTCGCAGAGCGCGATCCGGGCTATTTGCGCTGGTTGTTTAATAACCTCGACAGCATGAGCCCGGAGCTGCGTTTAACCCTCAAACACTATCTGGATAACGCCTGAACAGCGCCGTTACCGGGCAATGTTCCTTGTGCTAGACCAATCAGGAATGCAAATTCCAGCGCCACGCCTTCCCAGGATTTATAACGACCTGACTTACCGCCGTGTCCGGAATCCATATCGGTGCACAGCAACAGCAGATGGTCATCAGTTTTCAGCTCGCGCAGTTTCGCCACCCATTTTGCCGGTTCCCAGTACTGGACCTGCGAATCATGCAGTCCGGTGGTGACCAACAGATGCGGGTAAGCCTGCGCCTTGACGTTATCGTACGGACTGTAGCTTTTCATGTAAGCGTAATACTGCGGATCTTTCGGATTCCCCCACTCCTCAAACTCACCGGTCGTCAGGGGTATCGACTCATCCAGCATCGTCGTCACCACATCCACAAACGGCACCTGGGCAACCACACCATGAAAGCGTTCGGGACGCTCGTTGATCGCCACGCCCATTAGCATTCCTCCCGCGCTACCGCCCATGCCATAACAGAGAGAGGGCGAGCCGTAGCCCTGGGCAATCAACGCATCGCAGGCATCAAGATAGTCGTTGAAGGTATTGCGCTTTTTCAGGAATTTACCGTCTTCATACCACTGCTGCCCCAGTTCGCTTCCGCCTCGCACGTGAACGATGGCATAGACAAATCCACGATCCAGCAGACTTAACCGGCTGCTGCTGAAATCGGCATCCATGCTGGCGCCGTAGGAACCGTAGCCGTAAACCAGTAACGGATTTTGCCCCTTACGGAAGTATTTCTGATGATAGACCAGTGATACCGGAACCTCGACACCATCACGGGCGGTGATCCACAGGTGTTCACTGCGATAGTTGGCGGCGTCAAATCCCGGTACCTCTGTCTGTTTAATTACCCGTCGTTCACCCGTATCCATGTCCAGTTCAAACAGCGTGTCCGGCGTGGTCATCGAGGAGTAGCCATAGCGCAGGCGTGAGGTTTCCGGTTCCGGATTGTACGCAAGCCAGGTGACATAAGCCGGATCGTCGAAGGCAATCCCCACCACCTCGCGAGTTTTACGATTGATCTGCCGCAGGCTGGTTAAGCCACGCTGGCGCTCTTCCACTACCAGCCAGTCGGTAAAAAGCGTAAACCCTTCCAGCATGATCGCTTCACGGGCCGGGATCAGCGTTTCCCACTGTTTCTCATCGCGCACACGGGTGCGATAAAGACCAAAATTTTTACCCTCGCGGTTCGAACGCAGATAAAACTTATGTTGATAGTGATCGAGGCTGTATTCGTGATCCTTGCGGCGCGGCAGGAAGATGAAAGGTTCAGCATCAGCCAGTTCAGCATCCAGCAGTAAAACCTCGCTGGTCGTCGCGCTCGCCAGATGAATGACGAGGTAATGTTGCGACGTCGTTTTGTGCAGGCTGACGTAGAAAGTGTCGTCTTTTTCTTCGTAAATCAGCTCGTCATCGGCTGAGGGCGTGCCGACGGTATGACGCCAGACCTGGTAAGGTAAGAGCGTCGTGGCATGTTTACGGACGTAGTAAAAGGTCAGGGAATCATTTGCCCAGACAAATTCGGGAGCCACATTATCCAGCATCTCCGGATACCAGTTACCGTTTTCCAGATTGCGAAAACGGATCCCGTACTGGCGGCGCGAAAGATAATCTTCCGCCAGCGCCATAATGGTGTTATCCGGCGTTATCGCCAGTCGTCCCAGAGTGTAGAACTCACTGTGTGCCGCCCGTTTGTTGCCATCAAGCAGCGTTTCCCAGTCATCCCATTCCTCACTCAGTGCAGACTGGCGTTGATAAATGGCGTACTCACACCCGGGTTCATAGAGATGGCGATAGCGATAACCGTTCTTCACGTATGGCGCAGAGGTGTCGCGGGGAGGAATGCGATCGATAATTTCTTTTAGCACGCGATCCTGCAAGGCTTGCTGCGTAGACATAACCTGATGTCCGTAGCGGTTTTCCTGTTGCAGGTAGTCAAGCACCTCGGGCTGCGAGCGCGTGTCGTCCCGCAGCCAGTAGTAGTTATCAATGCGCGTGTCGCCATGGACCGTCATGGCGTAAGGGATACGATTTGCTTTTGGCAGCATGTGTCTGTTTCTTTCGTCTTTATACATCCTCTAAGGGTGGCAAAAGTCACGAATGATGCAAGCGAAACATGCTGCGCGCGGTATTTCGTTAGCCAGGTAATGCCTGTTTTTGCTGTTTCAAATCCTGCTCAATGCCATCACGGACATCCTGTGGGATCTTCAGCGCATCACCCAGCGCGTTCAGGTAGCTGCGCTCCATAAAGTGGTCGATATCAATCGCCGCACAGCTGAGGAAATAGATCTCCAGCGCCTCTTCTTCGTTGCGGATCCCCTGCGCAAGGCGCTGAGGATCGAGCGGCTGCTCAATCGCCTGTTCAATGAAAACGCGCCCCTGCTCTTCTACACCTGCTTCACGCAGTTGCTGTTCGATTGCCGCCCGCTCGTTGGCATCAATATGGCCATCACTTTTCGCGGCGAAGACCAGCGCCAGGATCAGCCGTTCGGTGCGCACATCCAGCGGCGTACTTTGCGCGCCGAACTGTGGTTCACCCTGATGCGCCGCACGGATTTTATCCTTGTACTTGTTCCACAAGACCGTCCCCGCCACCGCACCGCCGCCGACCAGCAGCGCGCTGGTGCCATATTTGCTGAGCAGTTTGCGTGAGGATTTGTTAGCGATCAGTAACCCCGCCAGACCACCCAACGCGCCGGGTACCAGCAGCTTACTTAATCCCTGTTCACCTGAAGAAGAGGAGGACGATCCGTTTTGCCCGAGAAGAGAGTGTAATTGATTAAGCCAGTTAGCCATTTTGCCCCTCAAGTGCTGACAATGAATTGTCAAAGCGTACCCGAGGGGATGTCAGGAAATGTCTGTCAGCGCTAAAGATGCGCAAATGTTCGTGCTATTGCGAACGATATTCCGCCGTGCCGGCCTTGCAGTCGACCTTCACCAGATAATGAATATCCGCACTTTTCCCACGCACGGTCAGCGGTACTACCCACTTACCCTCTCCACCGGTGATCTCTTTTGGATTAACCCATGCCACCGGGTCGGCCTGACCCACATGTTTTTGATCGTCGGCCCAACGCGCAATGCGATTCTGCTGATAATCGCGCTTAACGCTCGCCGCAATACCCTCGGTATCCAGACCTTCACAGTTAAGGAACTTAACCGTCTTACTGTCCGTGCCTGCCGCAGACACCGATACGCTGGTGCATAACAACAGCAAGCAGGCTAACACACCCGTTCTTTTCATACTTTTCCCTTTCTCCATAGCACAGTGATACAGGGAAAAGCATGGTACAAAACGTCAGGAGCGCAAGTCAGATTCAGGCCGCCTGCGTATCGTCCCCGGCAGCGGCGTCATTATCAACCACCTGCGGAGAAGGCAACTTGCCGGTTTTGAGGATGGTGCTCAGCACCTCTTTTTGTTCGGCCAGCCACAGCGACAGCGCCTCACGCTGTTCGTCTTCCAGCGTTAGCGGGGACTGTTCAAGCCAGGTGTCGAGTAGATCCGCCGTATCCAGCATCTTGTCATACGCATCGGCTTCCTTTTTGCTGGTAAATGACATTTTTTCCTCACCTTCCCGAATGACTACGTATTTAACTTCAACCGCCATGTTGCAGCCTCTCAATATTACTGTATTTATGTACAGTATATTCTATTTCACCGCTGAAATCAACCTGGCAATAAAGACATACGCAAACGTTTTCGTATATACTGCGGCCAAATTTGTTGGGGGATATTTTCATGACGATATTAGGCACAGCGCTGCGTCCGGCAGCAACTCGGGTGATGTTATTGGGTTCTGGTGAACTGGGTAAAGAAGTGGCCATCGAGTGCCAGCGTCTCGGCGTGGAAGTGATCGCGGTGGACCGGTATGCCGACGCACCGGCCATGCATGTCGCACATCGTTCTCACGTCATTAATATGCTGGATGGCGACGCGCTTCGTCGCGTAGTGGAGCTGGAAAAACCGCACTATATCGTACCAGAGATTGAAGCCATTGCCACGGATATGCTGGTGGCGCTGGAACAGGAAGGGTTGAACGTCGTGCCCTGCGCGCGCGCGACAAAACTCACGATGAATCGTGAAGGTATTCGCCGCCTGGCGGCAGAAGAACTGGCACTGCCCACATCAACCTTCCGTTTTGCCGACAGTGAAGCCACCTTCCGCGACGCCGTGGCTGAAATTGGTTATCCCTGCATTGTCAAACCGGTGATGAGTTCATCCGGCAAGGGGCAGAGTTTTATTCGTTCCGAAGCGCAGCTGTCACAAGCCTGGGACTATGCCCAACAGGGCGGTCGCGCGGGTGCCGGTCGGGTCATCGTCGAAGGGGTTGTGAAGTTTGATTTTGAAATCACCCTGCTCACCGTCAGCGCGGTCGATGGCGTCCATTTCTGTGCACCGGTGGGTCATCGCCAGGAAGATGGCGATTATCGTGAATCCTGGCAGCCGCAACAGATGAGCGCACTGGCGCTGGAACGCGCTCAGGACATTGCCCGTAAAGTGGTATTAGCCCTGGGTGGTCACGGTCTGTTTGGCGTGGAGCTGTTTGTTTGCGGGGATGAGGTCATCTTCAGCGAGGTCTCCCCTCGCCCGCATGATACCGGCATGGTGACGCTGATCTCTCAGGATCTGTCGGAGTTTGCCCTGCATGTACGCGCTTTCCTCGGACTGCCCGTGGGGGCCATTCGTCAGTATGGTCCGGCAGCTTCTGCGGTGATTTTACCGCAACTGACCAGTCAGGACGTGACGTTTGGCAATGTTCAGGCCGCCGTCGGTGCCGGTGTGCAGGTCCGTTTCTTCGGTAAGCCGGAAATTGAAGGATCGCGTCGCCTGGGTGTGGCGCTGGCAACGGCAGACAACGTTGATGACGCTATTGAACGCGCGAAGAACGCCGCCGCGCAGGTGAAAGTGACAGGGTAAACAACAGCAACCGTAGGCCGGATAAGGCAGTCATGCCACCATCCGGCAAAACCCGATGGCGGCGCTAACGCGTCTCATCGGGCCTACGGCTTACACATGGGTAGCTTACTGCTTCGCGCCTTCAACCGCTTCGCGAGCCAGTCTGGTGATACGATCGTAGTCACCGGCTTCCAGCGCGTCATTCGGCACCAGCCAGGAGCCGCCGATGCACAGCACGCTTTTCAGTGCCAGGTAATCGCGGTAATTAGCGGGAGAGATGCCACCAGTCGGGCAGAAACGCACCTGAGAGAACGGACCGGCAATGGCCTGCAGCGCTTTAGTGCCGCCATTGGCTTCTGCCGGGAAGAATTTGAACTCTTTCAGGCCGTAGTCCATACCCAGCATCAGTTCAGAAACGGTACTGATGCCAGGAATCAACGGGATCGTGCCTTCGGTTGCCGCTTTCAGCAGCGGCTCGGTCAGACCAGGGCTGATAGCGAACTGCGCACCGGCTGCAGTAACCTCAGCCAGTTGCTGCGGATTCAGCACCGTACCCGCACCCACAATGGCTTCCGGAACCTCTTTGGCGATAGCGCGGATAGCATCCATCGCGCAGGCGGTACGTAACGTCACTTCCAGTACGCGCACCCCACCCGCAACCAGCGCTTTTGCCATCGGCACAGCGTGTTCCAGTTTATTCACTACGATCACCGGGACAACCGGGCCGGTGGTCAGGATTGCTTCTGCACTTGTTTTCCAGTTTTTCATCAGAGTTTTTCTCTCGCCTGATTACAAAATATGCCTTAAAAATGAATACAGGTTGCGCCCTGTTCTGCGCCGGACAACTGTTCACGCAGCGCGCCGAACATTTCGCGCCCCGTACCGATGCGCGATGCGCTCAGATCCGGGATATGCGGCTGGCGAGCGGCAAGCTCCGCCTCATCAACCAACAGCGTCAATTCACCTGTCTGTCCGTTCACCCGAATAATGTCGCCATCGCGTACTTTTGCCAGCAGTCCGCCATCATAGGCCTCCGGGGTTACATGGATGGCTGAAGGCACTTTACCGGACGCACCGGAAAGTCGACCATCAGTAACCAACGCAATTTTGAAACGACGGTCCAATAATACACCAAGTGGCGGCATGAGTTTATGTAATTCTGGCATTCCGTTCGCTTTTGGTCCCTGATGACGCACAACTACCACGCAGTCACGGTCCAGCAGACCCGCTTCAAAGGCCGGCAGGACATCATGCTGACTTTCAAAAACAACGGCCGGCGCTTCAATCACCTGATTCTCGGCCGGTACGGCGGACGTTTTCATAACCGCACGACCGAGGTTACCACTCAGCACTTTAGTGCCACCATGATGAGAGAACGGCTGGTCAAAGGAAGCAATGACATTGCTGTCCAGCGATTTGGCCGCGCCTTCACGCCAGTCGAGTTCGCCATTGTTCAGCCACGGTTCCAGGGTGTAGCGCTTCAGGCCGTAACCGGCCACGGTGTTGACGTCTTCATGCAGCAGACCCGCGTTCAGCAGTTCACGCATCAGGACCGGGACACCGCCCGCAGCCTGGAAGTGGTTAATATCCGCCGG
This sequence comes from Citrobacter sp. CtB7.12, assembly GCF_001297795.1. Classification (NCBI taxonomy): domain Bacteria; kingdom Pseudomonadati; phylum Pseudomonadota; class Gammaproteobacteria; order Enterobacterales; family Enterobacteriaceae; genus Citrobacter; species Citrobacter sp. CtB7.12. The sequence continues at coordinate 351,683 of NZ_LIFT01000003.1, forward strand.
GCCGTTAGGATAGAGACGCGCCATCAGCGGCACGATGTCGGAGAGGTCAGAGAAGTCATCCCAGTTAATCTGGATACCCGCAGCACGGGCCATCGCCACCAGGTGCATGGTATGGTTCGTTGAACCGCCGGTCGCCAACAGCGCGACAATCCCGTTCACCACCACTTTTTCATCAATCATTTTGCCGATCGGCATCCATTCGTTACCGTTACCGGTCAGGCGCGTCACCTGGCGCGCTGCTGCTGCCGTCAGCGCTTCACGCAGCGGAGCATCCGGGTGAACAAACGAGGACCCCGGCAGTTGCATCCCCATGAACTCCACCACCATCTGGTTGGTGTTCGCGGTACCGTAGAACGTGCAGGTGCCCGGCGCATGATAGGAGGCGGCTTCAGACTCCAGAAGCGCCATACGATCAACTTTACCTTCAGCATAGAGCTGACGAATGCGGACTTTCTCTTTATTCGCCAGGCCGCTCGCCATTGGACCTGACGGCACGAAGATGGAAGGCAGATGACCGAATGACAGCGCCGCCATCGCCAGACCCGGGACGATTTTGTCACAGACGCCGAGGAACAGCGCGCCGTCGAACATGTTGTGAGAGAGTCCCACCGCGGCGGACATCGCAATCACTTCGCGGCTCAGCAGCGAAAGCTCCATACCGTCCTGCCCCTGCGTGACGCCGTCACACATTGCCGGAACGCCGCCCGCGACCTGCCCGACCGCATTGGCTTGATGCAGCGCTTTGCGAATGATGTCCGGATAATGTTCGTAGGGTTGATGTGCGGAGAGCATGTCGTTGTAGGAAGTGATGATCGCGATATTGTTACGCAACATGCTTTTCAGAGAGGCTTTATCGTCTGGCTGACAAGCCGCGAATCCGTGCGCCAGATTCCCGCATGCCAGTTGTGAGCGGTGAACGGTCGAGGATTTAGCCTGTTCTATACGAGCGAGGTAGGCAGAACGGGTCTCACGGGAACGTTCAACAATACGTTGTGTTACGCGTAACAAATTCGGATTCATAGAGGCTCCTGAAATTTATCTGTCAGAGCTACAGGTTTGGCAAGTTCATTTACTGCGTGTATAAATACAGGAAACGCTTGTTCACCGGAGCTCAGGGGCAAAATCGTTTCAGGCAGTGTAATAAAAAAAGCCTCGCGGGTGAATCCACACGAGGCTTAAAAGTGCAAAAATTGTTCAACAATCTGTGTTAGATCATGTTACCGGTAAAATAACACAGGAGTGGCAGACACTTTTTACTCGAATTCATTCCAGGAACGACCGTCACGGGTGATCATCGCCACCGAAGCAACCGGCCCCCAGGTCCCGGCCTGGTACGGTTTCGGCGCATCGTTGTCCATCGCCCACGCTTCGGTAATGGAGTCTACCCACTTCCACGCCTCTTCGACTTCATCACGACGCACAAACAGCGCCTGAATGCCGCGCATAGTTTCCAGCAGCAGACGCTCGTAAGCATCCGCCAGATGCGTTTGATTGAATGTTTCGGAGTAGCTCAGATCCAGCTTGGTGATTTGCAGGTTATGCTTGTGGTCAAGACCCGGAACTTTGTTCAGAACCTGGATATCCACGCCTTCATCCGGCTGCAGACGAATGGTTAGCTTGTTCTGCGGCAGATCCTGCCAGGACTCTTTAAACAGGTTCAATTCAGGCGTTTTGAAGTAAACCACAACTTCAGAACATTTCGTCGGCAGACGTTTACCGGTACGCAGGTAGAACGGCACGCCCGCCCAGCGCCAGTTATCAATGTCGACGCGGATCGCCACAAACGTTTCGGTGTTACTGCTCTTGTTCGCACCCTCTTCTTCCAGATAGCCCGGGACTTTTTTGCCCTGAGCAAAGCCGGTGGTGTACTGGCCGCGAACGGTTTTTTCACGCACATTTGAACGATCGATACGACGCAGCGACTTCAGCACCTTCACTTTTTCATCACGAATGGCGTCAGCGCTCAGATCCGACGGCGGCGACATCGCAATCATGCACAGAATTTGCAGCAGGTGGTTCTGGATCATGTCGCGCATCTGCCCGGCCTGGTCGAAATAACCCCAACGCCCTTCAATGCCCACCTCTTCTGCCACGGTGATTTCCACATGATCGATCGTGCGGTTATCCCAGTTATTCACAAACAGGGAGTTGGCAAAACGCAGCGCCAGCAGGTTCAGAACAGTCTCTTTTCCCAGATAGTGGTCAATGCGGTAAACCTGGCACTCTTCAAAATATTCGCCAACCTGATCGTTGATCTCGCGAGATGTCGCCAGTGAGGTACCCAACGGTTTTTCCATCACCACGCGTGCCGGTTTGGCATTCAGTTTCGCTTCGCCCAGTCCCTTACAGATTGCGCCAAACGTGCTTGGCGGCATGGCGAAGTAGTTGATCGTGGTGCGGTTTTTCTGATCGAGCATCGCCCCAAGACGAGTAAACGCCGCGGTATCGTTCACATCCAGATTGCAGAAATCCAGGCGAGCGCTCAGGGTGTCCCACAATCCTTCATCAATCTTTTCTTTCATGAAGGTTTCGAGCGCTTCGCGCACCACCTTCGTGTAGGCATCTTTATCCCAGTCGGCACGGCCTACCCCGATAATGCGGGTTTCAGGGTTGAGCTGACCGGCTTTTTCAAGTTGATACAGGGAAGGCAGCAATTTACGACGCGCAAGGTCGCCTTTCGCGCCGAAAATGACCAGGTCACATGCCTGGGCTGTTTGCGTTACCGCCATGTCATTCTCCTTAGTTAGCTATCCTGGTACTTTGCCAGGCATTACTTGTAATTTTATTACAGTGCACTGTACTGCTTTTACGTGATTCCGGAAACCGTAAACGCTTAACCCACCGTGCGGTTGGCGCTTAACGGCGCAAATTGGTCAAAATTGTCGTTGGTTTGCGACGCATAACGGTGAGTCAAAACACGATGTTGATCATGTTATGAAAAAAAACAACAACTCTGCTGACCATTTTGCCCCCTTCTCTGATTAGCAGGGGTACTATCTACCAAAATTGCCTCTCGATTTCTTGTATCACTGAAATCGTTATTTCCTTGAGTCTACATCATGAATATGCTGGAAAAGATCCAGTCTCAACTGGAACATTTGAGCAAATCTGAACGCAAAGTCGCCGATGTCATCATCGCCTCACCCGAGCGGACCATCCATTGCAGTATTGCCACGCTTGCGCAGGAAGCCAACGTCAGTGAACCGACGGTGAACCGTTTTTGTCGCAGCATGGAAACCCGGGGCTTCCCCGATTTTAAACTGCATCTGGCACAAAGTCTGGCAAATGGTACCCCTTATGTTAATCGTAATGTGGATGAAGATGACAGTGTCGAATCCTATACGGGCAAGATTTTCGAATCCGCGATGGCCAGTCTTGACCACGTTCGCCAGTCGCTGGACAAATCGGCGATCAACCGCGCGGTGGATTTACTGACGCAGGCCAAGAAAATCGCTTTCTTTGGCCTGGGGTCGTCCGCCGCCGTCGCCCATGATGCCATGAACAAGTTTTTCCGTTTCAACGTTCCGGTTATCTACTCCGACGACGTCGTTTTGCAACGGATGAGCTGTATGAATTGTAGTGACGATGACGTGGTCGTGCTGATTTCGCATACCGGTCGCACCAAGAGTCTGGTCGAACTGGCGCAGCTTGCACGTGAAAACGATGCCATGGTGATCGCGTTAACCTCCGCTGATACGCCGCTGGCGCGTGAAGCCACGCTGGCAATTACGCTCGATGTGCCGGAAGATACTGACATTTATATGCCCATGGTCTCTCGACTTGCGCAGTTGACCGTGATAGATGTGCTGGCTACGGGATTTACTTTGCGCCGTGGGGCAAAATTCAGAGATAACTTGAAGCGTGTCAAAGAAGCGCTCAAGGAATCGCGTTTTGATAAAGAACTGCTCATCAAGAGTAATGACCGCTAATAGCAATAATAAGTACGACTAAAATTCGTCATCCGGTTTTGTTCGCTATGCTATGTAGACCCTACGTAATTCGAGTTGTGGAAAGGCGGCAACGCAGCGAATCTTCAGGAGCTTACTGAAATCAGTGACTGGGGTGAGCAAGGAGGCCAACGCACAGGCAACCAGAAGTATGACGGGGGTCAGGTTTTTCAGAACTGCCGGATCAATTTTCACGCAACACCTAGTTGTTTCAGTCAACGGAGTATTACATGTCCAGAAGGCTTCGCAGAACCAAAATCGTTACGACATTAGGCCCGGCTACCGACCGCGATAACAATCTTGAAAAGATTATCGCTGCTGGTGCTAACGTCGTGCGGATGAATTTCTCTCACGGTTCGCCAGAAGATCATAAAATGCGCGCGGATAAAGTTCGTGAGATCGCTGCCAGATTGGGACGCCACGTAGGCATTCTGGGTGATCTCCAGGGGCCAAAAATTCGCGTCTCTACCTTTAAAGAAGGCAAAGTATTCCTCAACATCGGTGACAAATTTCTCCTGGATGCCAACCTGGGTAAAGGTGAAGGCGACAAGGAAAAAGTCGGCATTGACTACAAAGGTCTGCCGGCAGACGTGGTACCTGGCGACATTCTGCTGCTTGACGATGGCCGCGTGCAGTTAAAAGTGTTGGAAGTTCAGGGTATGAAAGTGTTCACGGAAGTGACCGTGGGCGGCCCGCTCTCCAACAACAAAGGCATCAACAAGCTGGGCGGCGGTCTCTCCGCAGAAGCCCTGACCGAAAAAGACAAAGCCGATATCGTGACCGCCGCTCAGATTGGCGTTGACTATCTGGCTGTCTCCTTCCCGCGTTGCGGCGAAGATCTGAACTACGCTCGCCGCCTGGCGCGTGATGCGGGCTGCGATGCCAAGATTGTGGCCAAAGTTGAGCGTGCGGAAGCGGTCTGCGACCAGAATGCGATGGATGACATCATTCTGGCTTCTGACGTGGTGATGGTCGCTCGTGGCGACCTCGGCGTTGAGATTGGCGATCCGGAACTGGTCGGCATCCAGAAGACGTTGATTCGTCGCGCACGTAAGTTGAACCGCGCGGTGATTACCGCGACCCAGATGATGGAGTCGATGATCACCAACCCAATGCCAACCCGTGCGGAAGTGATGGACGTCGCGAACGCCGTGCTGGATGGTACCGATGCGGTCATGCTGTCAGCCGAAACGGCGGCAGGCCAGTACCCGGCGGAAACCGTCGCGGCGATGGCGCGCGTCTGCCTGGGTGCAGAAAAAATCCCCAGCATCAATGTCTCCAAACATCGTCTGGACGTGCAGTTCGACAATGTTGAAGAAGCGATTGCGATGTCCGCCATGTACGCGGCAAACCACCTGAAAGGGGTGACCGCGATCATTACCATGACGGAATCCGGTCGTACTGCGCTGATGACTTCTCGCATCAGCTCCGGCCTGCCGATTTTCGCCATGTCCCGTCATGAGCGTACGCTGAACCTGACGTCGCTGTACCGTGGCGTCACGCCGGTGCATTTCGACAGTGCGGCGGAAGGCGTTGTCGCAGCAAGCGAAGCGGTGAATCTGCTGCGTGACAAAGGCTACCTGGTGTCCGGCGATCTGGTGATCGTGACGCAGGGCGACGTGATGAGCACCATTGGCTCAACCAATACCACGCGTATTCTGACCGTCGAGTAATCGACGGCTGATACAAAGAGGCCTCTCATGTGAGAGGCCTTTTTTTATTTGAGGGGGTAGAGATCTTTGCGCTTATACGGCTGGATCTCGCCCGGTTTGCGGGTCTTCAGCAGTTTCAGGATCCAGGTATATTGCTCGGGATGCGGACCAACAAAAATTTCCACCTCTTCATTCATTCGACGGGCAATAGTGTTGTCATCTGCGGTCAGAAGATCGTCCATGGGCGGGCGCACCTGAATCGTCAACCGGTGGGTATCGCCGTTGTATACCGGGAACAGCGGAATGACGCGCGCCCGACACACTTTCATCAGTCGACCAATGGCCGGCAACGTCGCTTTATAGGTGGCAAAGAAATCGACAAACTCACTGTGTTCAGGACCATGATCCTGATCGGGCAGATAATATCCCCAGTACCCCTGACGAACAGACTGAATGAACGGCTTGATGCCGTCATTACGCGCATGCAGGCGACCACCAAAGCGGCGGCGCACCGTGTTCCAGACGTAATCAAATACCGGGTTTCCCTGATTATGGAACATTGCCGCCATCTTCTGGCCCTGAGACGCCATTAACATTGCCGGAATATCCACACCCCAGCCATGCGGCACCAGGAAGATCACCTTTTCGTTGTTGCGGTGCATCTCCTCGATGATCTCAAGCCCTTCCCAGTCAACGTGCGACTGAATTTTTTCCGGACCGCGAATCGCCAGTTCCGCCATCATCGCCATGGCCTGCGGCGCAGTTGAAAACATCTCATCGACGATAGCCTCGCGCTCAGCTTCGCTACGTTCCGGAAAGCACAATGACAGGTTAATCAACGCCCGGCGACGCGAGCTTTTACCCAGACGCCCGGCGAAACGGCCCAGTTTTGCCAGCAGCGGGTCGCGAAAGGATGCAGGCGTTAAGGCGATACCCGCCATCGCCGCGACGCCCAGCCATGCGCCCCAGTAACGCGGATGGCGAAAAGATTTCTCAAACTCAGGGATGTACTCACTATTATTTTTTTTTGTTTCCATGCTTATCCAGTGCCTGATGACGCGAAAAGTAAATCTGATGATAGTGTAGCGGCGCACCCTGCCGCGCACAAAATAAAAAAGCCGGCACACGCGCTGCGTACCGGCTTTGAGGTCATGAGTGATTAATCGAAGCGTAACTGCGGCAGAACCTCTTTGACCTGCGCCAGGTAATCGGTACGATCTTTACCGGTCAGTCCTTCGGTACGCGGCAGTTTCGCCGTCAGCGGGTTAACCGCCTGCTGGTTAATCCAGACTTCATAGTGAAGATGCGGGCCAGTAGAACGTCCGGTGTTACCGGAGAGTGCGATACGATCGCCACGTTTAACCTTTTGTCCCGGTTTCACCAGCAGTTTACGCAGGTGCATATAGCGCGTGGTATAGGTACGACCGTGACGCACCGCCACATAATAGCCAGCCGCACCGCTGCGTTTCGCCACGACGACTTCACCGTCACCCACGGACAGCACCGGCGTCCCCTGCGGCATCGCGAAGTCCACGCCTCTGTGCGGCGCGACACGTCCGGTAACCGGGTTGGTTCGACGCGGGTTGAAGTTAGACGAAATGCGGAACTGTTTCGCCGTCGGGAAACGCAGGAAGCCTTTCGCCAGCCCGGTACCATTGCGGTCGTAGAACTTTCCGTCTTCGGCACGGATAGCGTAATAATCTTTACCTTCTGAACGCAAACGCACGCCCAACAACTGGCTCTGCTCACGCTTGCCGTCCAGCATTTCACGAGACATCAGCACAGAGAACTCATCGCCTTTTTTCAGTTTGCGGAAGTCCATCTGCCACTGCATCGCTTTGATCACCGCGCTAATTTCAGCGCTGGTCAGCCCGGCAGCTTTCGCACTGGCGACAAAGCTGTTGCCAACGGTGCCTTTCATCAGGCTGTTTACCCAATCGCCCTGCTGCGTTTCCGCGCTCATTTTAAAGCCGTTCGCCGCAGTACGGTCATAGGTGCGGGTTTCGCGACGCGACATTTCCCACGTCAGACGCTGTAAATCGCCGTCCGCGGTCAGCGTCCAGGAGAGCTGTTGACCAATCTTCAGATTACGCAGCTCTTTATCGGACGCGGCAAGCTGGGTGATATCACCCATATCAATGCCGTACTGATTCAGAATGCTGCTGAGGGTATCGCCCGTCGAAACGACATATTCATGAACGCCCGCTTCTCCCGAGGTTTTGTCGTCCAGCTCATCCTGAGGAATGGCTTCATCTTCTTGTGCCGCCTGATCGATAGGCTCGCTGGCCTCCGGGAGCAGTGAACGAATTTCGCTCTTCTCCAGTTCGATCGTTTTAACAATGGGGGCAGATTCCGGGTGATAAACGTAAGGCCGCCAGACAGCAACGGCCAGTGTCAGAACAGTAAGCGACCCCAGCATAACGCGATGGGGTCTGGGCAGATTATTAAATGCCAGGGCGACAGAGCGGGCTATCTGTTGCACGTATTCACTTCCTCATTAATCTCCTTTCAGGCAGCTCGCATACTGGTTCGCTAGTTGGTTCAAGAACGCTGAATAGCTCGTTTTACCCAGTTTGATGTTTGTCCCGAGGGGATCCAACGTTCCCATTCGAACGGATGTCCCTCTCGCAACGGCTTCAACGACCGCTGGCCTGAACTGTGGCTCAGCAAAAACGCAGGTTGCTTTTTGCTCAACCAACTGTGTTCTTATTTCATGTAAACGCTGCGCACCAGGTTGTATCTCAGGGTTGACGGTGAAGTGACCCAATGGAGTGAGTCCGTAGTGTTTTTCGTAATAGCCATAGGCGTCATGAAAAACGAAATACCCTTTGCCCTTGAGCGGTGCGAGCTCGTTACCGACCTGCTTATCGGTTGCGGCTAATTGTGCCTCAAAATCCTTCAGGTTGGCGTCAAGTTTGGCTCGACTTTGCGGCATAAGTTCCACTAATTTTTCATGGATTGCAACCGCTGAGGCCCGCGCTATCTCTGGGGAGAGCCAAAGATGCATGTTGTAATCACCATGATGGTGATGTGCGTCACCTTTTTCGCCGTGGTCATGATCGTGGTCGTGCTCATCATCATCATCGTCAGCCCCTTTCATGAGCAACGGTTTCACGTCTTTGAGTTGCGCAATCGTTACCTGTTTAGCGGCGGGAATGTTGCTGACGGACTTTTCCATGAACGCTTCCATTTCCGGCCCAATCCAGACAACTAAGTCCGCGCCCTGTAAGCGTTTTACGTCAGATGGACGTAGTGAATAATCATGCTCGGATGCCCCATCCGGAAGTAAGACTTGGGTCTCCGTGACGCCATCAGCAATGGCAGAAGCAATGAACCCTAATGGCTTGAGAGAAGCGACAACGGCGGCATTTGCCGCCTGTGTTGCACTGCCCCAAAGAGCGGCGGATAATGCAGCGAAAAGAAGCGTATTTTTATGTAACATAATGCGACCAATCATCGTAATGAATGTGAGAAATGTGATATTATAACATTCTATAACTTCTGCAAGACTAAAATTGACATGACGACTTTGGTTTCACTGGAAAATGTCTCGGTCTCTTTCGGCCAGCGCCGCGTCCTTTCTGACGTTTCGCTTGAACTGAGACCCGGAAAAATTTTAACGCTACTCGGCCCAAATGGCGCCGGGAAGTCAACGCTGGTTCGCGTCGTTCTCGGACTGGTCGCCCCGGATGAAGGGGTGATCACGCGTAATGGTAAGCTGCGAATTGGCTACGTTCCGCAGAAATTGTATCTCGATACCACCCTGCCGCTTACCGTCAGTCGTTTCTTACGCCTGCGCCCCGGTACGAAGAAAGATGACATCCTGCCGGCCCTGAAACGTGTACAGGCCGGGCATCTGATTGACGCGCCGATGCAAAAACTCTCCGGCGGCGAGACGCAGCGCGTCCTGTTAGCGCGCGCGCTCCTCAATCAGCCACAGCTTCTGGTGCTTGACGAACCCACTCAGGGCGTAGATGTCAACGGCCAGGTCGCGCTGTACGACCTTATCGATCAGTTACGTCGTGAGCTGGATTGCGCCGTGCTGATGGTGTCCCATGACCTGCATCTGGTGATGGCAAAAACCGACGAAGTGTTGTGTCTGAATCATCACATTTGCTGTTCAGGTACTCCTGAAATCGTTTCCATGCACCCGGAATTTATCTCGATGTTCGGCCCTCGCGGCGCGGAGCAACTGGGAATTTACCGTCATCATCATAATCACCGCCACGACCTGCAGGGTCGTATTGTGTTGCGCCGGGGAAATGGTCAATCATGATTGAATTATTACTGCCTGGCTGGTTAGCCGGGATCATGCTGGCCTGTGCGGCGGGTCCACTGGGTTCATTTGTCGTCTGGCGTCGGATGTCTTATTTTGGTGATACGCTGGCACATGCGTCGCTGCTCGGCGTCGCTTTTGGCCTGTTGTTGGATGTGAACCCTTTCTATGCGGTCATTGCCGTGACGCTAATGCTGGCGACAGGCCTGGTCTGGCTGGAGAAGCGCCCTCACCTTGCCATCGATACGCTGCTTGGCATTATGGCGCACAGTGCGCTGTCGCTGGGCCTGGTCGTGGTCAGCCTGATGTCGAATATTCGCGTGGATCTGATGGCTTACCTGTTTGGCGATCTGCTGGCGGTTACGCCGGACGATTTGATCTCTATCGCCATGGGCGTGGTGATCGTGCTGGCAATCCTCTTCTGGCAATGGCGCAATCTGCTGTCAATGACCATCAGCCCCGATCTGGCATTTGTTGACGGGGTGAAACTGCAGCGCGTGAAGATTTTACTGATGCTGGTGACAGCCTTAACCATTGGCGTGGCGATGAAATTCGTCGGGGCGCTGATCATCACCTCGTTGCTGATTATCCCGGCAGCTACGGCGCGTCGTTTTGCGCGGACGCCGGAACAGATGGCTGGCGTTGCAGTAGGAACTGGAATGATAGCGGTTACAGGTGGGCTGACCTTCTCGGCCTTCTACGACACCCCTGCGGGCCCATCAGTGGTGCTGTGCGCCGCACTGCTGTTTATCTTCAGCATGATGAAGAAGCAGGCAAGCTGACGGGTATGTTGCCGGATGACGACGCCAGCGCGTCTTATCCGGCCTACGTGATTTTGTAGGCCAGATAAGCGCAGCGCCATCAGGCATCAAGGCATTTCCGGTGGCGTAATGCCAAAGTGGTTCCAGGCGCGTACTGTCGCCATTCTTCCGCGCGGCGTGCGCTGCAAAAAACCTTGCTGAATCAGATACGGCTCCAGCACATCTTCAATGGTTTCACGCTCTTCACCGATGGCTGCCGCCAGGTTATCCAGCCCGACCGGCCCACCAAAGAATTTGTCGATCACCGCCAGCAGCAGCTTGCGGTCCATGTAATCAAACCCTTCCGCATCCACGTTCAACATATCCAGCGCCTTAGCAGCTATATCGGCGGAAATGGTGCCATCATGCTTCACTTCGGCAAAATCCCGTACGCGCCGCAGTAGCCGGTTGGCGATACGCGGCGTACCGCGTGCGCGACGCGCCACTTCCAGCGCCCCTTCCTCGCTCATCTCCAGCCCCATAAAGCGCGCGCTGCGCCCAACGATATGCTGGAGATCCGGCACCTGATAAAACTCCAGACGCTGCACAATGCCAAAGCGATCGCGCAGAGGAGAGGTCAGTGAACCCGCGCGAGTCGTTGCGCCAATCAGGGTAAACGGCGGCAAATCGATTTTAATTGAACGCGCCGCCGGCCCTTCGCCGATCATAATATCCAGCTGATAATCTTCCATCGCTGGATAGAGCACCTCTTCCACCACCGGCGACAGTCGATGGATCTCATCGATAAACAGTACGTCGTGCGGCTCAAGGTTGGTCAGCATCGCAGCCAGATCGCCCGCTTTTTCCAGCACCGGACCGGAAGTGGTACGCAGATTGACGCCCATTTCATTGGCAACGATATTGGCAAGCGTGGTTTTCCCCAGTCCGGGAGGACCAAAAATCAGCAGGTGGTCGAGCGCATCCCCCCGCAGTTTTGCCGCCTGGATGAAAATCTCCATCTGCGAACGCACCTGAGGTTGACCGATATACTCTTCGAGTAATTTCGGGCGAATGGCGCGATCGGCGACATCTTCTGTGAGTGCGGCACCTGCCGAAATCAGGCGATCTGCTTCTATCATCCTTTACCTCATAACGCGGCGCGCAGGGCTTCGCGGATCAGTGTTTCACTGCTGGCATCCGGGCGAGCGATTTTGCTCACCATGCGGCTGGCTTCCTGTGGTTTATAGCCCAGCGCCACCAGCGCCGCAACCGCTTCCTGTTCGGCATCGTCCGTCGCCGGGCTCGCTGGCGAGGTCAGCACCAGATCGGCGGCTGGCGTAAAGAGATCGCCATGCAGACCCTTGAAACGGTCCTTCATTTCGACAATCAGTCGTTCAGCCGTTTTTTTGCCAATACCAGGCAGCTTGACCAGCGCGCCCAGTTCTTCGCGTTCGACAGCATTGACGAACTGCTGTGCGGACATCCCGGAGAGGATCGCCAGCGCCAGTTTAGGCCCGACGCCGTTGGTTTTGATGAGTTCTTTAAACAACGTACGCTCTTGCTTATTGTTAAAACCATACAGCAGCTGCGCGTCTTCGCGAACCACGAAGTGGGTAAAGACAACGGCTTCTTTTCCGGATTCCGGGAGCTCATAAAAACAGGTCATGGGCATATGCACTTCATAGCCGACGCCGCCCACTTCGAGTAACACCAGCGGGGGTTGTTTTTCCAGAATGATGCCTCTGAGTCTGCCTATCACGTTACGCTCCTGCGTTGGGCCGAAAGTAAAGCTGTATCATAAAAAAAGGCTGGATAGATATCCAGCCTCATTTGTCATTATCGCAAGCGACCTCGGGCAAGATTGAGGCGTGATTCGCTCATTTGCATCGCATTCTGACTAACATGGCAGTGCGTAATGGCGATGGCCAGCGCATCTGCCGCATCCGCCTGCGGATTCGCGGGCAGTTTCAGCAAGGTTCGCACCATGTGCTGCACCTGACTTTTCTCTGCGCTACCAATGCCAACCACCGTCTGCTTGACCTGACGTGCCGCATATTCAAATACTGGCAGTTCCTGGTTGACCGCCGCCACAATCGCTACCCCGCGCGCCTGCCCCAGTTTGAGCGCAGAATCGGCGTTCTTCGCCATAAAGACCTGCTCGATGGCAAAGTAGTCGGGCTGAAACTGGGTGATGATTTCCGTCACGCCGGCATAAATCAGCTTCAGGCGTGACGGAAGATCGTCGACTTTGGTACGAATGCAGCCGCTGCCGAGATACGTCAGTTGTCTGCCGACCTGACGTATCACGCCGTAACCGGTGATGCGGGAGCCCGGATCAATACCGAGAATGATGGACATCACGCGCCTCCGGTTGTAACGGGATTAAGCCACATCATTCTAATGTAGCGGCAACCTCATCAGAGATTTCACCGTTGTGATAAACTTCCTGCACGTCGTCACAGTCTTCCAGCATGTCGATCAGACGCATCAGTTTCGGTGCGGTTTCCGCATCCATTTCCGCTTTGGTCGACGGGATCATAGAGACTTCTGAACTGTCGGCTTTCAGACCGGCGGCTTCCAGTGCGTCACGCACTTTACCCATCTCTTCCCATGCCGTGTAGACATCAATCGCGCCATCATCGAAGGTCACCACGTCTTCCGCACCCGCTTCCAGTGCCGCTTCCATAATGGCGTCTTCATCCCCTTTCTCGAAAGAGATGACGCCTTTTTTGCTGAACAGATAGGAAACAGAACCATCCGTGCCCAGGTTACCCCCGGTTTTGCTGAAGGCGTGACGCACTTCGGCAACGGTACGGTTACGGTTGTCAGACAGACATTCAATCATCACGGCAGTGCCGCCAGGGCCATAACCTTCATAGATGATGGTTTCCATGTTCGCATCATCATCACCACCCACGCCGCGGGCGATTGCACGGTTCAGCGTGTCACGGGTCATGTTGTTAGCCAGCGCTTTGTCGATAGCCGCACGCAGACGCGGGTTCGCATCCGGATCGCCGCCGCCCAGTTTGGCTGCTGTCACCAGCTCACGAATAATCTTGGTGAAGATTTTGCCGCGCTTCGCATCCTGCGCCGCTTTACGGTGTCTGGTGTTGGCCCATTTACTATGACCTGCCATAAATATTTCCTCAAAAAAGCACGCCCTCTCAGGCGATGTTAATCACAAATTCTTCAATCGCCTGCCGGTTGCTCCATGACTTGGTGAGCGCCGCCGCAGCTGGCGCATCAAGCCACTGGTAGGCCAGATGTTCGCTAAAAACGATCTGACGCTCGTGCGGCAGCGCAAGGCAGAACCAGGATTCTGTATTGCGCAACACACCCGGTGCATAGCGATGACGTAAATGAGAAAAAATCTCAAACTCCACCGTGCGCTGACAGTCAATTAAGGTCAGTTGCTCAACCGCAACGTCAATGGCGACCTCTTCCTTTACTTCGCGCATGGCGGCCTGCGACGTGGTCTCTCCCTCTTCCACACTGCCGGTAACCGACTGCCAGAATTCAGGATCGTCGCGTCGCTGTAACATCAACACCCGTTTCGAGTCCTGTGCGTAGATAACGACCAGAACCGAAACGGGACGCTTATACACTTTATCCTTCACGCTATCTCGTTGTTGGCTGCCTTCGCTCATCCCATTCATAGTGTTAGCTATGATCATGGGAACTCACTCCGTTGCCGCCGCGAGGTAGCGCGTATGATTTCGTGTATATCAGCCATATCAGTTTTTCTCTTCCTTCTTCACCACGTCGATACCCAGTTCAGCCAGTGCTGCCGGGTTCGCGATGCTCGGCGCTTCGGTCATCAGACACGCCGCAGCGGTGGTTTTCGGGAAGGCAATTACGTCACGAATATTATCGGTGCCGGTCAGCAGCATGGTCAAACGGTCCAGACCGAATGCCAGACCCGCGTGCGGCGGCGTACCGTATTTCAGTGCGTCGAGCAGGAAGCCAAACTTCTCACGCTGTTCCTGTTCATTGATGCCCAGAATGCCAAACACGGTCTGCTGCATTTCACCGCTGTGAATACGCACGGAACCACCACCGACTTCGTAGCCGTTGATCACCATATCGTAGGCATTCGCCACCGCGTCTTCCGGCGCCGCTTTCAGTTCTGCAGCCGTCATGTCTTTCGGTGAGGTGAACGGGTGGTGCATCGCGGTCAGGCCGCCTTCGCCGTCGTCTTCAAACATCGGGAAGTCGATGACCCACAGCGGCGCCCATTTCGTTTCGTCAGTCAGACCCAGGTCTTTACCCAGTTTCAGACGCAGCGCGCCCAGCGCGTCGGCCACCACTTTCTTGTTGTCCGCGCCGAAGAAAATCATATCGCCGTCCTGCGCGCCAGTGCGCTCAAGGATGGCTTCCACGATTTCCGCATTGAGGAATTTCGCCACCGGGCTGTTGATACCTTCCAGACCTTTCGCTCGCTCGGTGACTTTAATATAAGCCAGACCTTTCGCACCGTAGATCTTAATGAAGTTACCGTAGTCGTCGATCTGCTTACGACTTAAGCTCGCTCCGCCTGGTACACGCAGCGCAGCAACGCGACCTTTCGGATCGTTCGCTGGGCCAGAGAACACGGCAAACTCCACGGCCTTCAGCAGGTCGGCAACGTCCACCAGTTCCATCGGGTTACGCAGGTCCGGTTTGTCAGAACCGTAACGACGCTCGGCTTCAGCAAAAGTCATGACCGGGAAGTCACCCAGTTCCACACCTTTCACCTCATTCCACAGGTTACGCACCAGCGCTTCCATCACTTCACGTACCTGTTCGGCGGTCATGAAGGAGGTTTCCACATCGATCTGGGTAAATTCAGGCTGACGGTCAGCACGCAGGTCTTCGTCGCGGAAGCATTTGACGATCTGGTAGTAACGGTCAAAGCCGGACATCATCAGCAGTTGTTTAAACAGCTGCGGTGACTGCGGCAGCGCGTAAAATTTGCCTTTGTGCACACGCGAAGGAACCAGATAGTCACGCGCGCCTTCCGGCGTGGCTTTGGTCAGCATCGGGGTTTCGATATCGAGGAAACCGTGGTCGTCCATAAAGCGACGTACCAGGCTTGTGATCTTCGCGCGGGTTTTCAGGCGTTGCGCCATTTCCGGGCGACGCAGATCCAGATAACGGTATTTCAGACGCGCTTCTTCGGTGTTCACGTGGTTAGAGTCAAGCGGCAGTGATTCTGCACGGTTGATGATCGTCAGCGAAGAGGCCAGCACTTCGATTTCGCCAGTCGCCATTTCGCTGTTAACGTTTTTCTCGTCACGCGCACGCACGGTGCCCGTCACCTGGATGCAGAACTCATTACGCAGTTCAGAGGCCAGCTTTAACGCGTCCGCACGATCCGGATCGAAAAACACCTGCACGATACCTTCGCGATCGCGCATGTCGATGAAGATCAGACTACCAAGATCACGACGACGGTTGACCCAACCACACAGAGTCACCTGCTGCCCCACGTGGGACAGACGCAACTGTCCGCAATATTCTGTACGCATGAGATATCCCTTAATTAGCCGCAGGCGGATTGTCGCCTGTCTTGCAGGCCACGATGTCGCAGCTTTAACTGTATGTCACAACTGAATGAAAAAAGGCGGCTATTATACTGGAAATTCCGCCGCACGATAAGCCCGGTACTGACTGTACGCCTGTTTCCTGGACGGGCATTGCGTATTCTCACAAAAAATAACAAAAATTGTCGCTCGTTACACACCCAATCGCGATTAAGGTGTAATGGAATTTCGATTCTTGACGGGAGTTATCATGTTACAACTGAACGCAAAAACGACCGCCCTGGTCATTATCGACCTGCAGGAAGGGATCCTGCCCTTCGCCGGCGGCCCTCATTCTGCCAATGACGTGGTGGCGCGCGCTGCCCGACTGGCACAGACGTTTCGTGCTAACGGCTCCCCGGTGGTAATGGTCCGCGTGGGCTGGTCTGATGATTACGCCGAAGCGCTCAAACAACCCGTAGATGCACAGGCACCGGCCCATGCGCTGCCGGAAAACTGGTGGACCTATCCGCCTGCGCTGGGCAAAGACGACAGCGATCTGGAAGTCACCAAGCGCCAGTGGGGCGCATTCTATGGCACGGATCTTGAGCTTCAGTTACGCCGCCGCGGTATCGACACCATCATACTGTGCGGGATTTCGACCAATATCGGCGTCGAGTCCACCGCGCGTAACGCCTGGGAGCTGGGTTTTAGCCTGGTGATTGCCGAAGACGCCTGTAGCGCCGCCAGCGCCGACCAGCATCAGAACAGCCTGACGCACATTTTCCCTCGTATTGCGCGAGTGCGCAGCACAGAAGAGATCGTCAACGCCTTATGATCTACATTGGCCTGCCGCAATGGTCGCACCCAAAATGGGTGCGTCTTGGCATCACCGGTCTTGAAGAGTACGCCCGCCACTTTAACTGTGTGGAAGGCAACACCACGCTGTATGCGTTGCCAAAAGCGGAGATTGTGGCACGCTGGTACGCACAAACGACGGATGCATTTCGTTTCTGTTTTAAATTCCCGGCGACCATTTCCCATCAGGCGGCCCTGCGCAATTGCGATGATCTGCTGCACGAATTCCTGACCCGAATGTCGCCGCTGGAAAGCCGCATCGGTCAGTACTGGCTGCAATTGCCCGCCACCTTTGGCCCACGCGATCTCCCTGCGCTCTGGCATTTTCTCGATGCCCTGCCACAGATGTTTACCTACGGCGTCGAAGTCCGTCATCCTGAATTTTTCGCTAAAGGCGACGCTGAACAGCAGTTCAATAGCGGATTGCATCGGCGCGGAGTGAATCGGGTTATCCTCGACAGTCGTCCAGTACACGCGACCCATGTGCATAATGAAGCCATCCGCGACGCCCAGCGCAAGAAGCCGAAACTGCCGGTACATGCAGTAGTGACCGCGAACCATCCACTGGTGCGCTTTATCGGCAGCGATGATATGCGACAAAACCGGGCGTTCTTTGCCGACTGGCTAAAAAAATTACCGCTCTGGGAACAGACCACCACACCGTATCTCTTTTTGCATACCCCGGATATCGCGCAGGCTCCGGAACTGGTCGATACCCTGTGGCAGGACTTGCGAGATGTTTTACCGGATATCGGAACTGCTCCGTCCATTCCACAGCAATCTTCTCTTTTCTGAAATTGCCACCTATCATAGACAGTGCCATCAGCCATTTTAAAGGGAGTTTGTATGGTAAGCGCGCTGTATGCCGTTTTGGGTGCGTTGTTGTTGATGAAGTTTTCTTTTGACGTTGTCCGCCTGCGGATGCAATACCGCGTTGCCTATGGTGACGGCGGCTTCAGTGAACTCCAGACAGCCATCCGCATTCATGGTAATGCGGTGGAATATATTCCCGTCGCGTTAGTGCTGCTGCTGTTTATGGAAATGAACGGCGCAGAAACCTGGATGGTGCATATTTGCGGCATTATTCTGCTCGTGGGTCGGCTGATGCATTATTACGGTTTCCATCACCGTCTGTTCCGCTGGCGTCGCTCCGGCATGAGCGCCACCTGGTGTGCATTGTTACTGATGGTGCTGGCGAACCTTTGGTATATGCCGTGGGAGTTGGTTTTCTCCCTGCATTAGCGCACAATACGCCACTTTATTTTTCCCGGATTTTTACGTTATGTCTCACCGCGACACGCTTTTTTCTGCGCCCATCGCCAGCCTGGGCGACTGGACCTTCGATGAACGGGTAGCCGAAGTCTTCCCGGATATGATCCAGCGTTCTGTTCCCGGCTATTCCAATATTATTTCGATGATTGGCATGCTTGCCGAGCGCTTTGTGCAGCCGGATACGCAGGTCTACGATCTGGGTTGTTCGCTGGGTGCGGCGACGCTCTCGGTGCGTCGCAATATCCATCATGAAAACTGCAAAATTATCGCCGTTGATAACTCCCCGGCGATGATCGAACGCTGCCGCCGTCATATCGATGCTTACAAGGCACCCACGCCAGTTGAGGTTGTGGAAGGCGACATCCGCGCCATCACCATTGAGAACGCCTCAATGGTGGTACTGAATTTTACCCTGCAATTCCTTGAGCCGCCGGAGCGCCAGGCGTTGTTGGATAAGATTTATCAGGGGCTGAATCCGGGCGGCGCGCTGGTGCTGTCGGAAAAATTCAGCTTCGAAGATGCGAAAGTGGGCGAACTGCTGTTCAACATGCACCACGACTTCAAGCGAGCCAACGGCTACAGCGAACTGGAAATCAGCCAGAAGCGCAGCATGCTGGAAAACGTGATGCTGACCGATTCAGTTGAAACCCATAAAGCCCGCCTGCGTCAGGCCGGTTTTGAGCACAGCGAACTGTGGTTCCAGTGCTTTAACTTTGGCTCACTGGTGGCATTGAAAGCTGAGGCAAGCGCATGATCGACTTTGGTAACTTCTATCAGCTGATTGCCAAAAATCATCTTGCCCACTGGCTGGAAACGCTGCCCGCGCAGATTGCCGCCTGGCAGCGCGATCAGCACGGTCTGTTTAAGCAGTGGTCAAACGCGGTGGAATTTCTGCCGGAACTGACGCCGTACCGTCTGGATTTATTACACAGCGTGACGGCGGAAAGTGAAGCGCCGCTGAGCCCGGGGCAGATCAAGCGTATCGACACCCTGATGCGAAATCTGATGCCATGGCGTAAAGGGCCATACTCGCTGTATGGCGTGAACATTGATACTGAATGGCGTTCTGACTGGAAATGGGATCGCGTACTGCCGCATCTGTCGGATCTGACCGGTCGCACGATTCTGGATGTGGGTTGCGGCAGCGGCTACCATATGTGGCGCATGATTGGCGCGGGTGCACATCTGGCTGTTGGTATTGACCCGACGCAACTGTTCCTGTGCCAGTTTGAAGCGGTGCGAAAGCTGCTGGGGAACGATCAGCGTGCGCATCTGCTGCCGCTGGGTATAGAACAACTGCCGGCGCTGAATGCGTTTGATACCGTCTTTTCGATGGGCGTGCTTTACCATCGCCGCTCCCCGCTGGAGCATCTCTGGCAGTTGAAAGATCAACTGCTGAAAGACGGCGAACTGGTGCTGGAAACGCTGGTGGTGGAAGGCGATGAAAATACTGTGCTGGTGCCGGGCGATCGCTACGCGCAGATGCGCAACGTCTATTTCATCCCTTCCGCGCTGGCGCTGAAAAACTGGCTGGAAAAATGTGGCTTCGTTGATGTTCGCATCGCGGATGTCTGCGTGACGACGACCGAAGAGCAGCGCCGTACCGAATGGATGGTCACCGAATCGCTGGCCGATTTCCTCGATCCGAACGATCACAGCAAAACGGTCGAAGGCTACCCCGCCCCATTACGTGCCGTATTAATTGCGCGTAAGCCGTGATGTCATGGGTCGTAAGCCGGATAAGCGAAGCGCCTCCGGCCTATGGTTTCATTCATCAGCGAAATTTAGCGTAAAAAAAGGCCCCTGTTGAATGGGCAGGGGCCTGGTACGAGCAAGCATCATATTGGGCGACATGATGCAACGGTAAAATCATTTGGCCTGATGGCGAACAATGATTCCTTTCATTTCAGCAACCGACTTGCCGTCTACCGCATAGCGGGAATATTCATCCGCTTGCTTATCTGTCGACATTGACAGACCCTGATTGCGATAGCGCATAGGTGAAACCAGCAAGGTTCCGGCGGAACTGTGTACTTCCCGTACTCCGGCATCCAGGAAACGCGGCAGATTTTCTGCGCGAACCCCCGCTCCGGCCATAATGATTGGAGCACCGGGGTGAGCAATAAGTTCAATAATATTTGCTAAACCTTGCACTGCATCGGATTTCTGCCCCGACGTCAGCACTCTGGCGACACCCAGTTCCGCAAGATTATGTAGTGCATTTAACGGATTAGCACACATATCGAACGCGCGGTGAAAGGTCACAGCCAGAGGACCTGCCGCGTCCATAATCTGCCGCATACGTGGCATGTCGACATGACCGTCAGGATCAAGAATGCCTGTCACCAGTCCGGGAAACCCCAGTTCACGCACGGTCCGTACATCGTCCAGCATCGCCGCGAACTCACCGTCGGTATAACAAAAATCTCCACCGCGCGGCCGAATGATCGGATGTACCGGAATCGTCACCGCCTGACGAACCGAGCGCAGCACGCCCAGTGATGGCGTTAAGCCCCCTTCTTTTGGCGCGGCGCACAGTTCAATGCGGTCCGCACCGTTTTGCTGCGCCGTAAGCGCGCACTCCATGCTGTAACAACAGATTTCCAGCAATGTCATATTCACTCCTGTTGCTGTTCGCTAGCGACGATTGCCTCAATCGACCACGGGTGGAATTTGACGGTGACCTTCCCGTCAGTGACCGCCAGCGTCGGGTTCGGCAGACGTTCGTGTTCCCCTTTCGGTGAACTGGTTTTCACAAAAATGCCCGGCTGGCTCAGTCCGTCATCCGAAAGCAGCGCTAATGCGCGGGCATTCAGGGTTTCAGGAGCGCCAGGCAGGACAATCTCAATGTGTTCCCATCCTTCATGAGGATACCGCTTTTCCCCGGGCCACGGCAGTTCCACAATGCTCAAGCGCCAGTGCGCGACGCACACCGGCTCATGCAGTTTGAACAGACAAATTGGTCGCCCGTTGATGGTATTTTCCGACAGCAGCTCGCCGCATTGTTCAAATCCTCGACGCCAGCGTTCAGCAGTGGCGTTCTGATGACAACGCAGAGAAATGTGATCGGCCTCAAGCGGTGCAACATCCAGACCGAGGCGAGTGGAAAGTTCTGTGAACGCCTGAGTGAATCGCGGTAAATCTGCGGAAATATCATGCAGTTCGTCAATGGTCTGCCAGTTCGCCATAATAAGAGCTCTTATCGGTGTTCAAAGCCGCTAATTTACTCCGTTGACCTCTCGCAACCAACCGTAGATTGCAGGATTTGCGGTATGCATGCTTATGCACTCCTTTAACGCTTATTTTCTGTACGCGCTTACGGCTGCGCAGTGCTGACGCAGGGGGGCATTTGCAGTATACTCCCGCCCTTAATTCTTAAACTGGTGCGGTAAACATCAACCCGCTTCATCAACGTAAGGTATTCCGGTGAATATTCAGGCTCTTCTCTCAGAAAAAGTCAGTCAGGCCATGATTGCTGCAGGCGCGCCTGCAGATTGCGAACCGCAGGTTCGTCAGTCAGCAAAAGTACAGTTCGGCGACTATCAGGCCAATGGCATGATGGCAGTTGCTAAAAAACTGGGTATGGCTCCACGACAACTGGCTGAGCAGGTGCTGACTCATCTGGATCTGAACGGTATCGCCAGCAAAGTTGAAATCGCGGGCCCTGGCTTTATCAATATCTTCCTCGACCCGGCATTCCTGGCGGAACATGTGGAACAGGCGTTGACCTCCGATCGTCTCGGCGTGACTAAACCGGCGAAGCAGACGGTGGTTGTCGATTACTCCGCGCCAAACGTGGCGAAAGAGATGCACGTCGGCCACCTGCGCTCCACCATTATCGGTGACGCCGCCGTGCGTACCCTTGAGTTCCTCGGCCACCACGTTATTCGCGCCAACCACGTCGGCGACTGGGGCACTCAGTTCGGCATGCTGATCGCGTATCTGGAAAAACAGCAGCAGGAAAACGCCGGTGAAATGGCGCTGGCGGATCTCGAAGGTTTCTATCGTGAAGCCAAAAAACATTACGACGAAGATGAAGCCTTCGCCGAGCGCGCCCGTAGCTACGTGGTAAAACTGCAGGGTGGCGACGAATACTTCCTGCAGATGTGGCGCAAACTGGTCGACATCACCATGTCCCAGAATCAGATCACCTATGACCGTTTGAATGTAACCCTGACCCGCGACGATGTGATGGGCGAAAGCCTGTACAACCCGATGCTGCCGGGGATCGTGGCCGATCTGAAAGCCAAGGGTCTGGCCGTCGAAAGCGAAGGCGCCACCGTCGTATTCCTTGATGAGTATAAAAACAAGGAAGGCGAACCGATGGGGGTCATCATTCAGAAGAAAGATGGCGGCTATTTGTACACTACCACCGATATTGCCTGCGCCAAGTACCGTTATGAAACATTGCATGCCGATCGCGTGCTCTATTACATCGACTCCCGTCAGCACCAGCACCTGATGCAAGCGTGGACCATCGTGCGTAAAGCCGGTTACG
The DNA here is from genome assembly GCF_001297795.1 of Citrobacter sp. CtB7.12. Taxonomy (NCBI): domain Bacteria; kingdom Pseudomonadati; phylum Pseudomonadota; class Gammaproteobacteria; order Enterobacterales; family Enterobacteriaceae; genus Citrobacter; species Citrobacter sp. CtB7.12. The sequence continues at coordinate 374,427 of NZ_LIFT01000003.1, forward strand.
TGCCGGACGCCGTGCCGCTGGAACATCACATGTTCGGCATGATGCTGGGCAAAGACGGTAAGCCATTCAAAACGCGAGCAGGCGGTACGGTGAAACTGGCAGACCTGCTGGACGAAGCGCTGGAACGCGCCCGTCGTCTGGTGAGCGAGAAGAACCCGGACATGCCGGCAGACGAACTGGAAAAACTGGCCAACGCCGTCGGGATTGGCGCGGTGAAATACGCCGATTTGTCCAAAAACCGCACCACCGACTACATATTCGACTGGGATAACATGCTGGCCTTCGAAGGCAATACCGCGCCTTACATGCAGTATGCCTACACCCGTGTGCTGTCGGTATTCCGTAAATCCGGTCTGGATGAAAATGATCTGGCGAACGCGAAGGTACAGCTCAGCGAAGATCGCGAAGCGCAACTGGCTGCCCGTCTGCTGCAGTTTGAAGAAACGCTGACCGTTGTTGCGCGTGAAGGGACGCCGCACGTAATGTGTGCCTACCTGTATGACGTCGCCGGTCTGTTCTCAGGCTTCTACGAACACTGCCCAATCCTGAGTGCAGAAAACGAAGAAGTTCGTAACAGCCGCCTGAAACTGGCGCTGCTGACGGCGAAAACGTTGAAGCTCGGTCTGGATACTCTGGGTATCGAAACCGTAGAACGCATGTAAGCGATAAACAGAACCCGGCAAATGCCGGGTTTTGTTTTTTCAGGCTATCAGAAATACTTCCGCAAATACTCCGTCAGACACAGCATCGCCATCGCCTGGCCATAGGGCATGGAAGTCAGCGGAATCGCCCGGTAGAAGTCGAGATCGTGGCCCATGCCCGTACCGAAAGACGTTTGCAGCAACTCCCCTTGCGGTGAAATGTTCCGCACAATTCCACGAATCGCTTTTTCCGCCACCTCGGCATAGTCCGCACTGACATAACGCTTGCGCACCGCTTTTAAAATTCCGTAGGCAAATCCTGCGGTAGCGGAGGCTTCCAGGTAGGAGTGCGGATCGTCAAGCAGCGTGTGCCACAACCCGCTTTCATCCTGACAGTTCGCCAGCGCAGCAATCTGCGCATTTAGCACCTGTACCAGATAGCGGCGCACGGCGTTATTTTCTGGCAGGTCCACCAGTTCGAGGAAGTCCGGGATCACAATGGTCAGCCAGCTATTGCCGCGTGCCCAACGGGCACTGGCAAAGTTATGATGCCCGTCGTAATTCCAGCCGTGGAACCACAGGCCGGTCTCCCGGTCCATCAGATTCTGTACGTGCAGCAAAAACTGATAGGTCGCCTCTTCCACATATTCAGGACGCTTAAGCAACTTACCGATTTTCGCCAGTGGCAGCACCGTCATCATCAGGGTGTCATCCCACATTTGCTGATGGTTCTCTTCCGCCAGCGTGATGTGCTGCATACCGCCGTGATCGGTGCGCGGCATCTCATACATCGCCCATTCCGCCCATGCGTCAAGCCACGGCAGATAAGCGGGATTACGCGTCTCCTCGTAGCGATACGCCAGAGTCAGAAATGGTGCCATCGTGTTGACGTTTTTGGTGGTGGTCCCTTCGGCAAAACGGTCAGCAAACCAGTTGTCGATGATGTCGCGTATCGTTTCGTCGCCGGTCTGCTGGTAGTACTGATACATCCCGTACAGCCCGACGCCGTGCGTCCATTCCCATCCTGCCCAGCCTTTGGTGTCTATCACACGTCCGTCGTCCAGGCGCAGCAGAAATTGACCCGTCTCGTCCTTAATGTTCACCAGATTGGTCGTCACCGTCTGAATTAACGCTTTCAGCGCTTCCCGTGAGATAAACCGTTCCGGCTGACGCAGTAACGAGCTATGTTTGACAGGCCAAACCTTCATATCTTTACCCTCTGTGATAAGTCGAATTCCATATCGCAGCCTGCTTCAGTGAAGGAGCCGCGGGTTTATTACGATTCAGGTAACCAATATTGTTGTTACCCCAAAGTGATTCATACGGCAGCCCGGCAAGCATCTCGACGGTGGCGCGTGCCTGTGGGGTAATACTTTCCGGCATTGTGCGACCGGATTCGCGCATTTTCACCGTCTCTTCACGCAGCGTGCTGTGGGTCTGCAAATTCAGTTTAAAGCGCAGGGAGACCAGGAAGCCGCAGGCCAGCACCAGCAGCGTACCGCAACTGAGAATCAACAGAATGGTATGGCTGACCGCTTCAGGCTGCGTGCTCTGCCCTGAAACAAAGCCCGACATTTGCATGACAATCCCAACCAGCATCACCGCCCCTGCCTGCGACGCTTTACGCGTCAGGGTCATGATCCCGGCGAAGATCCCTTCGCGGCGCTGACCGGTAATGACTTCATCGACATCCGCAATGTAAGTGTAAGTGTTCCACGGAACGTAGTTGATACCGCCACGGCCCAGCCCCGCCACCGCAGAAACCAGCAGCAACAGAGAGTAGATGTCGCTCAATCCCGCGTAGTAAAGCACCGCGTAAGAGAGCGAGCTCAGACCGAACAACACCACGACCATTCGATAGGACGGCGCGGGCCCAAAACGGATGCACAACGGGATCATGGCAATAACCGCAATGAACTGGAAAATCGCCATCGTACCGAGCAAATTCGACGCCATTGACGCTTCCTGCATCAGGACAAACACCACATAGTAGGTAAAGACGGCGTTGAACACGTCCTGCGCGATGTAACCGCCGAGATACATCCCCAGATGTTGACGGAAAATCTTAATCCGCAGTGTGGAACTCAACTCTACGAACAGGCGGTTCATGCTCTGGCTGAACGTCAGGCTCTTTTTCTCTTCTTCCGCCCGCAGCGCCGCTTCCGTCCACTCTTCACGCGGGCGTTCCCAGGTAAAGAACCAGACAAAAGTCAGCATCAGTGCGCACAGCACTGAGAACACCAGGCTTGCATAAAAGAAGGAGATGGGGTTGTCCTTGCCGAAGGCGGTTAACAAAATGCCGGGCAGGAAAGAGGCCAGAATGGCGGACATTTGCGCCATTCCGATACGCGCGCCGGAAAACTTGGTTTTCTGTTTGAAATCATCGGTCATCTCCGGCACCAGCGTTTCGTAAGGCACCAGAATCATGGTATAGACGATATCAAACAGCAGATAGGTCAGCAGGTAATACCAGAATCCCATGTCCCCTACCCACATCAGTGAATAGCTGAATACACATGGGATCCCCAGCAAGATAAAGAATTTACGCCGACCAAAGCGTTTACCGAGCCAGGTGGAACCGAAGTTATCGGTCAAAAAGCCCATCAGCGGACTGACGACAGCATCAAGCACCCTTGCAGCCGCAAAGATGAAGGTCGCTTCGATAGGAGAAAGCCCGCAGAACGTCGTATAGAAATAGAGCAGCCAGGCTGCCGTGAGCGCCGTGGTGCCTGCTCCCAGAAAATCGCCTGAACCATAGGCGAAATAATTCACCAATCCAATTTTACGTGTTTTCATTGCCGTTAACCCTGCAAATGGTTGGGGGACTCCCGGCCGTTTGGCTGCGCCAAAGGAGTTCTTACACGGCTACAGTAAGAGCTTACAAAGTGGGATACCTTTTCGTTTTTGCCACCGGTGAGAGTGAAATGGCAAAAACGCAAAGAGACCGGCAACGCGTGTCACCGATTTATAAAACAGCGTTTCTTTTCAATCAAAAGGCAAGGTCAAAAATGAGAGTCAGGCAGCAGTTTAGCGTACTGCCTGATGAGGAGAATAACCGTTAACGATAGTTCACAATCACCTGATTGCTCTGAACTTTTAATGCGGGAATTAAGCGACCACCGCCGGGGACTTCCCAGATGAAACGCAGGGGTTCAACGGCAGGCACGTTGTTAAATGCCTGCGTGGTGCCGCTCTGCCCTTCTATCTCTACACAGCGTGATTGTGAACATAAGCGCACGCGTAAACCGGCAGGCGTCGGGCCATTCAGTTCATATCGCCAGGCGACCAGCGTCATCAGACCGGAGACGGGCTGGCTGGATGAAAGCGGCGACGACGAGGCCGCCACGCCGCGATGATTCAGGGTTATGCCGATACTACTGGCCTGCCACGCCCCTTCCCCGGCAGCCTGTACCACCAGCGGGAAAAGTAACAGCCAAAGCAGTTTGCGCATTATTTACCTCCAATGGTTGCCGTCATGCGGATGTTACGGTTATCGGACAGCTCCATGTTCGACAGCACCACCAGTTGCGGCAGGCTGCGGCGCAGGAAGCGCGACAGCAGAGGACGCAACGCATGGTTAACCAGCAGCACCGGCGGCGCACCCAGCATTTCCTGGCGGGACAGCGCCTCCTGAGTTTGCGCCAATAGTCGATCGGCGAGGCCCGGCTCCAGTCCCCCACCGCCCTGGAGTGCCTGCAATAGCAGACGTTCGAGCGCGGTGTCGAGACCAATCACGTTAACTTCATGATTACCCGGGAACCACTGCTGGGTGATCGCGCGCCCCAGCGCCACGCGAACCACCGCCGTGAGTTCATGCGGATCGCTCTGCAATGGCGCATGTTCCGCCAGCGTTTCCAGAATGGTGCGCATATCGCGAATCGGCACTTTTTCATCCAGCAGATTCTGCAACACTTTATGCAGCGTGGTCAGGGTCACCACACCCGGCACTAAATCTTCGGTCAGCTTCGGCATCTCCTGCGACACGCGATCCAGCAGTTGCTGCGCCTCCTGGCGACCGAACAGTTCAGCCGCATACTGACCAATCAGATGGTTCAGATGGGTTGCGACGACGGTACTGGCCTCCACCACGGTAAAGCCCTGAATCTGCGCCTGCTCTTTTAAGGCACTTTCAATCCAGATAGCGTCCAGACCAAAGGCCGGATCCACTGTCTGTTCGCCGGGTAATGTCCCAGCCGCCGTGCCTGGGTTTATCGCCAGCCAGCGTCCCGGATAGGCGTCGCCGCTGCCAATCTCCACCCCTTTCATCAGGATGCGGTAATGCGCAGGTTGCAGATCCATGTTGTCGCGGATGTGCACCACCGGCGGCAGAAAGCCCATGTCCTGGGCAAACTTTTTACGGATACTGCGGATACGCCCCAGCAGTTCACCGTCCTGCTGAAAATCGACCATCGGGATCAGGCGATAGCCCACTTCCATGCCGAGTGAGTCTTCCAGTTGCACATCGTTCCAGGTGGCTTCCACCACTGAGTTGTTTTCCGCAACTTTAGTCGGTTGTGGCTCGACAGGCGCCTTCTGCTCACGTCCCCGGATCCACCAGGCCAGTCCCAGCAGCGCGGCGGTAAACATCAGGAACACCAGGTTTGGCATGCCCGGCACCAGGCCCAGCAGACCCAGAACCGCGGCGCTCAGCAACATCACGCTCGGATTACTGAACAGTTGCCCGACCATCTGCTCGCCGACGTCCTGATCGGTACTGACGCGGGTGACGATGACGCCCGCCGCGGTTGAAATCACCAGCGCGGGGATCTGCGCCACCAGACCATCACCGATGGTCAACAGGGTATAGCTTTCCGCAGCATGCCCCATGCTCATCCCATGTTGCAGCACCCCCACCAGCAGACCGCCCACAACGTTAATCACCATAATCAGAATACCGGCGATGGCGTCGCCACGAACGAACTTACTCGCACCGTCCATTGAGCCATAGAAGTCGGCTTCCTGAGTCACTTCAGAACGACGCTTTTTCGCCTCATCTTCACCGATAAGGCCGGCATTAAGGTCGGCGTCAATCGCCATCTGTTTACCCGGCATCCCGTCAAGAACGAAGCGCGCACCCACTTCAGCGATACGCCCGGCACCTTTGGTGATAACCATAAAGTTGATGATGACGAGAATAACAAACACCACGATGCCGATAGCAAAGTTACCGCCGACCAGGAAGTGGCCGAACGCTTCAACGACCTTGCCCGCCGCCGCCGCGCCAGTGTGCCCTTCCATCAAAATAATACGAGTGGAAGCCACGTTCAGCGCCAGACGCAGCAGCGTAGTGAACAGCAGAATGGTCGGAAACGCGGCAAACTCCAACGTGCGCTGGGTGAACATCGCCACCAGCAGCACCATAATCGACAGTGCGATGTTAAAGGTAAACAGCAGGTCAAGGATGAACGCCGGCAACGGCAGGACCATCATCGACAGGATCAGCAGAATGAGGATTGGCCCGGCAAGGATCTGCCACTGCGTGGTTTTCATGTTGTTGGGCAGGCGCAGCATCGCAACCAGATTAGCCATCGGTAGTCTTCTCGTTCATAAAATCCAGGGCTTCAGGCACTGGAAGATTTGCAGGTTGTGGTGGACGTTCCCCACCGGCGAGCCGCCAGCGTTTAAGCTGCCACACCCAGGCCAGCACTTCCGCGACGGCGGCGTACAGTTGTCCGGGGATCTGCTGACCAATCTCAGCATGGCGATAAAGCGCACGCGCCAGCGGCGGCGCTTCAAGGGTGGGAATTTTGTTCTCGGCACCGATCTCGCGAATGCGCAGGGCCACAAGTCCGGCCCCTTTCGCCACGACTTTCGGCGCGCTCATCTTATTTTCGTCGTATTGCAGCGCCACCGAATAGTGAGTCGGGTTGGTGACGATGACATCGGCATTAGGGACATCACTCATCATGCGTCGACTCGCCGCCTGGCGCTGCATCTGCCGGATACGCCCCTTCACATGAGGGTCGCCTTCATTCTGTTTAAATTCGTCACGGATATCCTGGCGTGACATGCGTAATTTTTTCAAATGGCTCATGATCTGGAAAATCACGTCGAATCCGACCATCGGGATCACCCCCAGCACCACCAGCAGCGCGCACAGCCCAACGAGATCCAGCGCATTGCCCATCGCCGCGCGCGGTGACTCCGCCATCAGGCGCATCATCTCCGGCCAGTTATGCCACAGATACATCGCCGTCACGCTGCCCACCAGTGTGGATTTCAGAATGGCTTTCAACAATTCCGCCCCGGTCTGCGCGGAAAACATGCGTTTGATGCCTGGCAGCGGATTGAGCTTGGAAAATTTGGGTTGCAGTGATTTACCGCTGAAGACCAGACCGCCAAGCAGAACCGGCGAGATCAGCGCCACCAGCACCACGCCGGTAATCAGCGGCAGCAGCGCGATCATCGCTTCTTTAATCAGCAGAATAATTTGCCCGAGGATCAGATTAGGATCATTGACCATGCTGTGGTCAAAACGCAGTCCTGCCGACAACATGCCCGATAACCGTCTGGCCAACGACTCACCGCCAATCCAGATAATGCAGACGCCCACCAGCAAAATCAGCAGTGAGGTCAGTTCTCTGGAACGGGGGATCTGCCCCTCTTCCCGCGCTTTCTCAAGTCGGTGGGGTGTGGGGGCTTCTGTTTTGTCGTCGTTGTCGTTTTCGTCTGCCACGGCCCGCATCTGTGATGATTTACAATAGGGCTCATTGTGCCCTTCCCCGCGCGAAGCAATGCGGAGAACAAAGGGGTGATTCCCCGCTTTTTTGACTGTTACCCCTCTCAGCAGAGTATTTTCAGAATTTATTTAGTCTTAATCTGGAATCTATCTTTTGACGCTGAGGACAACATAATGATTGACAAACCCTCAAAGAGAAAAATAAAAACTCAAAAAGACACATGACACTAACAATACAAAACAAATAAAAAACACAGGTTAACACATTCATTTCTACAAATAAAAAATACATCAACACATTAAATTCAGTGTTTTTATTTTATAACCCCATCTTACTTAACCCACTTTATATATAGACATTATAAATATAAAAAACACATTTCATCGCGCAATCAAAAGGATTATTTTAAGTAACCTAAAACCATTAAACGATGGCAGAGTCAACAAACAAGCCCACTGTGTTGCTTAATAACAAAGTGACGGGATATGAACGTTAACATATGGAGATTGCGATGCGTTTAACACCACTATTAATAGCAGCTTCGCTATTATCACTCGCCTCTATGGGGAGTAGGGCAGATGAGAACAATGCAGGTACTATCCACTTCACCGGTGAAATTGTTGATCCAAGTTGTACTATAACGGGCGATAGCGGAAAAGACAGTACCGTATATCTTGGTTCTTTCGCGCCCAGCTTTTTTACCGGTAACGGTGGTAAATCCGACGATGCCGCATTTACCATTACGTTGGCTGGCTGCCCAGTGGCAACCACAGGATTAGATCGTATTCAGTTAACATTTAAAGGCATCACCATCGTCGGACACGATGACCTTCTGGCACTTACGGCCGGCGGTGCCACTGGCGTCGGCATCTCTGTTAGCACTGAAGCAGCACCAACAACAAACCTCAACCTGACCGGCGCGGATGGCCAGGTGTATATTCCACTGCAAGCAACATCAGCCGATATATCCCAAAATTTCGTCGCCCGCTATGAATCCTATGATGCGACGCCCATCACACCCGGAAATGCGTATGCAGATATGACAGTCAATATTTTGTATCGCTAAGTCGCCTCTTTAATTATCAGATGATAGCCTGCCCCGTGGCAGGTTATCTTCGCTATGCGTTGAGAAAATAAAATGAAGGCACCGTTGTTACTTATTCTATTAACGACATCCAGTTCCCTCTTTTCCCTGGGAAGTAGTGCAGAAGGCATTCAACTGGGCCGTACACGCGTGGTATATGACGCCAATAAAAAAGAGGCAGCCCTCCCACTTATCAATACGGAAAAAGAATTGCCCTGGCTTGTTCAGTCATGGGTTATGAATGCAGATAATAAAACACGGGCACCTTTTATTATCACACCACCACTGTTTCGTTTAGACCCGAAGTCCGGACAAAGCCTGCGAGTCATGCGCAGTGAAATGATTACCACAACAGACAGAGAATCACTTTACTATCTGATTGTCAGAATGATTCCTGCCCGTGACCGTAAGGATGAACAGTCTAACGCTCTCCACCTTATCTACAGGACGCAAATTAAGTTGTTCTACCGCCCTTCGGGTCTGAGCGGGACGCCAGAAGAGGCGTGTCAAAACCTTCGGTATAGCCAATCAGGCAATCAACTACGAATCGAGAATAGCAGTGCGTTTTACAGCGTTTTTGATTCTGTACTTGTAGGAAACACACAGCTAAGGACAGCAGATATGGTTGCCCCTAAAAGCAGTGTCTCACTGACATTCGATGCCAAAACGGCAGCGCAGAGTGTTTCATGGCGCTGCATCAACGACTATGGCGGAACGACCGAAAAATTTACCACGTCGTTGAAACCATGAATAACCGCGCTCAGCCACTAAGCCATTCCTCCAGCCGCGCTTTTGCCCCCTTATTGCACGGGCTGAGTGGTTTATTGTTCTTGAGTAGTTCTGTTCTCTATGCCCGCGATTTTTATTTTCAACCCAACTCCCTTGAAGGTGGCGAAAACACACCACAGACGACCAACCTGGCGATTTTCGACAACCCGAAGGCTCAGCTCGCAGGTAGCTATCCTTCACACATTCTGCTCAACGACAGAAAAATCCGGGAAAAAACGCTGGCTTATGTCAACGCCGAAGACGGAAGCCTGGTTCCCCTGCTTACCCCGAAAATGCTGCGCGAATGGGGAATCAAGGTGGACGACTACCCCATACTGGCATCCGAGCCTGCCGATAAGCCCCTGAAACACGATCTGGGAACTTATATTCCTGCTGCAAGTGCTGTTTTTGATTTTAAATTACAGAATCTGCATCTCAGCATCCCCCAGATTGCGGTTCAGAAAGTGAATGCGAACGCTGTCGATCCCTCACGCTGGGATGCGGGCGTTCCGGTGCTGTTTGCTGATTACGCGTTTAGCGGTCAGGATAATCTCGCACACACTCAGGGACAGCACAGTAATCAATATTTGAATCTTCGCAGCGGCGCGAATCTGGGGGAATGGCGTCTGCGCAACTATGGCACCTGGTCAAATGCCGCTGATAATCAGGGCTGGCAGAATATTGCCACGTGGATACAACACGATGTGCAAACGTTAAAAGCGCAGTTTGTCGCCGGTCAGAGCAGCACGCGTGGAGAAGTCTTCGATAGCCTGCAGTTCAATGGTATTAACATCGCCTCTGATGACGAGATGCTGCCAAACAGCGAAAGAGGCTATGCACCGACGCTCCGCGGAACGGCCTATTCCAATGCCGTGGTGACCGTCAAACAAAATGGCTACACCATTTATCAACAAAACGTCGCCCCTGGAGCTTTCGAAATCAACGATCTGGCAGCCTCCACCAACAGTGGCGATCTGGAACTTAGCGTACAGGAAGCGGATGGCTCGGTGCGTACCACCATCCAGCCTTTTTCCAGCATTGCGCTAATGCAGCGCCCTTCTCGCCTGCGTTTTGAAGCCACTGCAGGCCGCTATCGGGCAGACAATGGCAGCAACGACAAAGAACCCGAATTTGCTCAGGGCAGTGTCATTTATGGAATCAATAATACATTCACGGCGATCGGCGGTTTAACTACCGCACAAGACTATAACGCTGTCAACGCGGGAATGGGCGTTAGCCTCGGCAACTGGGGGGCGATCTCCGCGGATGTCACAGCTGCACGAAGCGTTCTGGATTCAGGTAACATCAGCAGCGGGCAGTCATGGCGAGTCCTGTACACAGGGGATTTCAACCCAACCAATACGCACTTTTCCCTTTCAGGCTACCGATACTCAAGTGAAGGTTATTACAGTTTTGCGGAAGCCAATCAACACCAGACGAAAGATTCATCAGATGAAACGCGGGATCATAAACGTAATCGGCTGCAACTCAATATCAGCCAACCCGTGGGCGCCGGAAATATTTATATCAACGGCTATCAGCAAAATTATTGGAATAATAGCCGTCGTGATAGCTCCCTTTCTGCAGGTGCAAGTTACAGCCTGATGGGCATCAGCTACAACGTCTCTCTCACCTGGAACACGACCAGCAATAGCGAGGACGATCGTTCGCTTTATTTAGGGTTAACGATTCCCCTAAGCCACTGGCTACCTGATAGCTGGGCAACCTACAGCCTTAACAATAATCAGCACGGTGCAACCACGCAAAACGTAGGGCTGAACGGTTCGCTACTGGCCGATAACCGCCTGAGCTATTCGCTTCAGCAAAGCCACAGTAATCAGAATCCTCAGGACAGCAGCAGCGTATATAGCACCTGGTATGCCCAATACGGCAGGCTCAATGCCGGTTATTACACGGCGTCAGATGGCTCGCGCCAGCTCAGCTACGGTGCGAATGGCGCACTGGTCGCGCATCCTCGTGGCATTACGCTATCGCAACCCCTCGGTAGCCAGTTCGCGATAGTCGATGCCGACGGCGCAGCCGGAGTCAGTTTTCAGAATCAACGTGGGATCCATACTGATATGTTTGGCAATGCCATCATTCCTTCCATTTCGGCTTATCAAGAAAATCACATCAACATTGATACCACTACGCTGCCAGATGATGTCGACAGCAGTAATACCTCATCAACAGTGGTCCCTTCGCGAAACGCCGCCGTCGTGGCGCATTTCAGTGCTCGTCGGGGTTATCGCGCGCTGGTTACGCTGGTGCAATCATCAGGACAACCGCTGCCCTTTGGTACGATGGTGACCTCAGAAGATGGTCTGCTCAATGGCATTGCCGATGATCAGGGCGTGGTCTATCTCGCCGGACTCAGCGGTACCGTCACGCTCAAGGCAAAATGGGGAAATCAGGAGCGGCAAAGGTGTATCGCAACGATTACAACCAGTGAAGAGATTCCCCAGAATACGGATGCCGCCGACATCAAGCGCATGACGGCGGCTTGCAAGCAAGGAGGATAAATGAAGCAATTTCGATGGGCCTGGCTTTTCACCCCACATCGTCTGCACGTACTGATTTTGTTGAGCGGGCTACTTCCCGTATTGCAGGCATTCGGTGCAACCACCTATCTGAGTGGTTGCTTCCCCACCAAGGGCAGAGTCGATGTCCCGCTCAATTACGACCTGAGCGCGGAGGATAACTACGCCGGGAATAGAATCCAGCCAACAATAAGCTTTGTATTTCCCTCGGATCCGCATGCAGCGCAGTGCAGTTCGTGCCCTGGGGTGACAGGTACAACCACCGAGAAGATCTACAGTTACCGTACCACGCCACTACCTACCGGCCGAACGGCTAAATATGGCAAGCTCACTAACAACTTAGATATCCAGATATCAGCCTTCTCCGATACCGTCTCGGGAGGAGGTACCGCTTATCTCCTCGAAACCTATCCCAATCAGTCGCCCACAACCAGTCTGTTCGAAGGCGATAATAGCGAAGCGACGCAGTCACTTTGCGCAAACAGTCCTGTAGCCGGCAATCCTAAGCGTTTATTCAACTGGAACAAGATAAGTCTCTCGTTGTATATCGTTAACCCGATATTCGGCATAGAAACCATTCCGAATCAGCTACTGATGTCCACCAGCGTATGCATCTTTTACGGCTCGGGGTCGTGTAACTTCAGCAAAGCCAGTGTCGCGTCGGAAATGTACATCTCTGGCGCTATTAACGCACCGCTCAGTTGTACGATAAACGCAGGGAGTACGATCAATGTCGATTTTGAAACCCTGGCCAGTTCTAATTTTACTGCACCTGGAGCCGTTCCTTCAGGATTCACGCTGCGTGATGTAGATATCAAATTCCACTGCGACAGTACCGCTGTTAGTAATAGCGACAAAATAAAGCTGACCCTATCCGCCGATCAGGGCGTTAACGATACAGGCACAGGACTCATTGCTAAAATGATAGGACGAGACGACATTGGCGTAAGAATGTATGACAGCAATGATAATGGCATACCGCTGGATGGTAGTGCGGACTTCCCCATTGTGTTAGATGGCAACGGCGATGGTCATATCCAGATGACCGCCGCACCGGTTGCCACAACCAGTAATAAACCCGATGCTGGCCATTTTGAAGGCAACGTCACGGTAAAAATGGATATCCGTTAACTGCAAAGTGAACAATGGCCCCGACGGGCCATTCAGACTGCTGACAAAGAAGGAAAAAGCGTGTTTTCTCCTTCTTTGTAGTAAGCAGATGAAAATCAATGAATTGATTTTCCTTATTTTTTACTGGGCGATATCTGCTCGCCCAGTATCAACAGGAGATTTGTCATCACTCTCAATGGCCCTTGAGGGCCATTGTTCTCAAAAGCCTAAACTATCCAGCAGGTCGTCCACCTGGTCCTGGCTGGCGACAACGCCCGCTTTGGTCGCATCGACCTGCGGACCATTCAGCAGGCTTTCACTTTCGCGTTTGGGTCGAGAACTCTGCTCTGGAATATTTTCCAGTAGTACCATCAGCAGCTGACGTTCAATCTCCTGAATCACATCCATCATGCGTTTAATCACCTGACCGGTCAGATCCTGGAAGTCCTGCGCCATCATGATGTCAAGCAACTGTGCGTTGGTGAAACTGGTATGCCCGGGCACATCGCCGAGGTATTTTCGAGTGTCTGTCACCAGCTCGCGGGCGTCAGAGAGCTCAATCGGGTTTTCAAACCACTCGTCCCAACGCTTGCTCAGCGCCTTCGCCCCTTTCTCCATCTCGTCCTGATGCGGCTGAGATGCCTCAACGCTGTTCAGGGCGCGCTCAGCCGCCTGCGCGGTCATCTGTACTACATAGTCCAGACGGTCACGGGCATCAGGAATGGCTTCTGCCGCTTCGGCAATCGCCTGGTCCAGTCCCAGTTCGCGCAGACTGTCACGCAGCATACGGGTCAGGCTACCAATGCGGGCAATGATATCCCCGGCAGAATGTTCATCTACGGGTTTAATCTGTGGTTGCATCATGGTCAGCCCCTTACATGCCCAGTTTCTCAAAGATTTTATTGAGTTTTTCTTCCAGCGTCGCCGCGGTGAACGGTTTCACTACGTAGCCGCTGGCCCCGGCCTGCGCCGCGGCAATGATGTTCTCTTTCTTCGCCTCTGCCGTGACCATCAGCACCGGCAGTGAGGACATTCCGCTGTCCGCGCGAATGGTTTTCAGCAACTCGAGACCGTCGATGTTCGGCATGTTCCAGTCGGAAATGACAAAACCAAACCCACCTGCCTGCAGTTTATTCAACGCATCCGCGCCATCTTCGGCTTCTTCCACGTTGTTAAATCCCAACTCCTTAAGCAGGTTACGCACGATGCGACGCATGGTGGAAAAGTCATCCACAACCAAAAACTTAAGCTCTTTATCCGCCATAAAAAATTACTCCTGATTCAAATACGTATTGCCTGTCCGGCACTGATTTTCGCCAGCATCTGCTGGCTAACCTGACTAAGATCGACCACTTCGCTGACGCCACCCATATTGATGGCTTCGCGCGGCATGCCGAACACCACACAACTTGCTTCATTTTGCGCAATCGTCCAGGCGCCCGCCTGGTGCATCGCTAACATTCCGGCGGCACCGTCGTTGCCCATTCCCGTCAGGATCACCCCGACGGCATTGCGCCCCGCATGAATCGCTACCGAATGAAACAGCACATCCACCGACGGCCGGTGCCGGTTAACCGGCGGACCGTCATGAATTTTGATTTGATAGTTTGCCCCGCTGCGTGCCAGTTCCATGTGTTTATCGCCCGGCGCAATGTAGGCATGACCTGGCAGAACACGCTCGCCGTCCTCCGCCTCTTTCACGGTTATCTGACACAGCTTGTTCAGACGTTCAGCAAACGAGCGGGTAAAACCGGGCGGCATATGCTGCGTAATAATGACCGCCGGACTGGAGAGCGGCAGCGGTTGCAGCACATGGCGAATCGCCTCGGTGCCGCCCGTCGAGGCGCCAATCGCAATCAGTTTTTCCGAACTGAGCAGCGGCCCCGCCTTTAAGGTGACCGGCGCCGCAAGCGGTTTATGGGCTGTCAGACGTGCGCGTGACGCCGTGCGCACTTTCTCCGCAATCATCTCGCTGTAGGCCAGCATCCCTTCGCGGATCCCCAACTGCGGCTTGGTGACAAAATCGATCGCCCCCAGTTCCAGCGCCCGCAGCGTCACTTCCGAGCCTTTCCCCGTCAGCGACGACACCATCACCACCGGCATCGGACGCAGTCGCATCAGCTTTTCAAGAAAATCGAGGCCGTCCATCCGCGGCATTTCGACGTCCAGCGTCAGCACGTCAGGGTTATATTTCTTGATCAAATCCCGGGCGACGAGCGGATCGGGTGCGGTTGCCACCATCTCCATGTCGCTATAGCTGTTAATAATTTCGGTCATGATTTGACGCATCAATGCAGAATCATCGACCGACAACACCCTGATTTTACTCATGCTTTACCCTTACTTAGCGCATAAACCGTTTGCCCGCGCAGGCTAAAGTCGCGCACGAGGTTACTAAAGTTCTCTGAATGCCCGGCAAACAGCAGACCATCAGGCTTAAGAAGAGGGACAAAACGGCGCAGAATGTCCTGCTGCGTCGTTTTATCGAAATAGATCATCACATTGCGGCAGAAAATGGCGTCGAACGGTCCCGGCACGTTGTACTGCTTATCGAGCAGGTTAATCACGGAAAACTCGACGTGGCTTGCCAGTTCCTGACGTACACGCACCAGCCCATCATGAGGACCGGTTCCGCGCATGAAATAACGCTGGAGCTGCTGCGGCGACAGGGTCTTCAGTTCGTCCAGGCGATAGATCCCGCTACGGGCCTTTTCCAGCACTTCGGTATCAATATCGCTGGCGAACACCTTCCAGCGCCCTGGCGCCATGCCCAGCGTATCGGCCAACGTAATGGCGATACTGTACGGCTCTTCACCGGTCGATGCCGCGGCGCTCCAGACCCGGTATTCGCCGCTGTGACGACGCGCGCTTTCCGCCAGTACCGGGAAATGGTGCCCTTCGCGGAAAAAAGCGGTCAGGTTAGTGGTCAACGAGTTGATAAAAGCCTGCCACTCTGCGCTGCTTTGATTCGCTTCCAGCACGCTGAGATAGTGACCAAAATCATCCATTCCCAGCGTACGCAGACGACGGACCAGGCGGTTGTAAACCATGTCCCGCTTGTGGTCCGCCAGCACGATCCCCGCACGCTGGTAGATTAATTGACATATCCGACGAAAGTGCGCGTCGGACAGCGCAAGGCGCTGGGTCATCTGTAACAATAATGACGTTTGCCCGTTGGGCAGAGATGATGTCATAGCGCCTTCTCAATCACATTCAGGATACAACGGGCACAGCCTGCGGCGGTGCCGATTCTTGGTGTGTTACCACATGCTCTTCAAGTTTGAATACTGCTACACGAGCTGACAGCGTGTCGGCCTGATGCGCGAGTTGCCCGGTCGCGGCGGCGGCTTCTTCCACCAGCGCGGCGTTCTGTTGTGTCACCTGATCCATCTGGGTGACGGCCTGTGCCACCTGCTCTATTCCTCTGCGTTGTTCGTCTGACGCCGAGGCAATCTCGCCCATGATGTCGTTGACCCGGGTGACCGAGCTGACGATTTCCGTCATGGTGCGGGCAGCCGTATCGACGAGTTGCGATCCCTGGTGGACGCGGTTCACCGACTCTTCAATTAACCCTTTAATCTCTTTTGCTGCCTGGGCGCTGCGGCTCGCCAGGTTTCGTACTTCTCCGGCAACCACAGCAAATCCACGCCCCTGCTCACCAGCACGCGCCGCTTCGACCGCCGCGTTGAGCGCCAGAATATTGGTCTGGAAGGCGATACCGTCGATCACCCCGATAATGTCGCCAATCTTTTGCGAACTGGCGGCAATCGCCTGCATCGTACTGGCGACTTTGGTGGTCTGTTCGCCGCCGGTTTTCGCCGTTTCGGCGGCGCTTTTTGCCAGCCCGGAAGCCTGGCGCGCATTGTCGGCGTTTTGACCGACGGTAGCCGTTAACTGCTCCATGCTGGCCGCCGTCTGCGCCAATGACGCCGCCTGCTGCTCGGTGCGTGAGGAGAGATCGTTATTACCCATCGCGATTTCAGAAATCCCGGTGTGCATCGCCAGACTGCCCTGACGCACGTCGCTGACGGTTTCCCGCAGCGCCTGTTGCATCGCCTTCAGGCTGGCAAAGATCGCCGAAATCTCATTACGCCCGTAAACCGCAATCTGCCGCGCCAGGTTGCCCTCGGCAATGCTGTCAAAATGACTGCCGATAATCGCCAGCGGCTGGACGATCATTTTGCGCGACCAGTACAGCGCTCCGGTGGTTAACAGCGCGGCAATAATGACCATGCTGATAAAGATCGCTGCCGACATGTGATAGTTGTTTTTGCTCTGTTGCCCAGCCACCACCAGCACATGGTTAATGTTCTGCTGCCAGGCGTTAAAGTTCACATCAAAGGCATCCTGTGACGCCTGCACTGGCGCGGTCAGAAAGTCTGACAACTGGTTGTTTTCAAGCCAGGTGGCCTGATGCTCCAGATCGCTGTGCCACTGGGTGAAGCTTTTCTCCGTTGCGTCCTGCAGCGCTTTGCCCGATTCCGTATTCGCCTCGATAGCCTTGAAGCCATTGAACAGCGTGGCGGACTGCGCCAGGCTTTCGCGCGCGATAACCATCAGGCTTTTGATGTCATCGGGCGGATAGCTCAGCGCCGTTAATGTCCCGGCCTTGTTGAGGGCGGTACTCGCCTGTAATAAAACGGCGCGCGTTTGTGCCAGCGCCGCGCGTTGCTGATTACTCTGCTCGACCTGATTCAGGCTCTGAAAACCGTCCCGAAATGCCCAGAAAGACAAGCCATTACTGCCAATCTGCAATACACCGCAGAGGATCAAAATCAAAAACAGCGTGGTCGAGATTCGAATACGATTAAACATCAACGCTCCCATCAGGCGGCAACGGCCGCAGTGTTAAATTTCGGTCAAAATGTTTCCCAGTTAGTATCGTGCTCCATGCTTAACGAGGGCTTCTGCGCGCTGCGGGGCGCGTCTGCAGAAGTCCGTTCTTCTTTGGTTTTTACCGCATAAGGACGCGCGGCAAGACGAAATGCGGAGACCGCCATCGTCAGTCGGCTGGCCTGTTCTTCCAGCGCGGCCGCGGCGGCTGCGGATTCCTGGACCAGCGAGGCGTTTTGCTGCGTCACGCGGTCCATTTCAGAAACCGCCAGCGCCACCTGATCGATGCCACGGCTTTGTTCATCAGAAGCCGAGGCAATTTCGCCCATAATGTCGGTCACGCGGGTCACCGCATTGACGATATCGTTCATGGTCTCGCCCGCGCTTTCGACCAGCACGGAGCCGGTATCCACGCGCGAAACGGAATCTTCAATCAGCGCTTTGATCTCTTTTGCCGCCTGCGCACTGCGACTGGCCAGATTACGTACCTCACCGGCGACCACCGCAAAGCCACGCCCCTGCTCACCTGCTCGCGCGGCTTCCACCGCGGCGTTCAGTGCCAGGATATTGGTCTGGAAGGCAATACCGTCGATAACGCTGATAATGTCGGCAATTTTCTTCGAGCTACCGGCAATTTCATGCATCGTTTTAACGACGTTATCCACCACTTTGCCGCCGTGCTGCGCGGTTTCCGAGGCGCTCTGCGCCAGTTGCGACGCTTGTCGGGCATTGTCGGCGTTCTGTTTCACCGTCGCGGTTAACTCTTCCATGCTGGCCGCCGTCTCTTCCAGCGCCGACGCCTGTTGTTCGGTCCGCGATGAAAGATCGGTGTTACCGGTGGCGATTTCCGTGGTACCGGCGTAAATGGCATCGGAGCCTTCGCGCACCTGGGTGACGGTGTCTACCAGCGAGCGCTGCATGTGATCGACGCTACCAGCCAGTTCGCCAATTTCATTCCGTCCGGCAACGGTCAGCGTGTTGGTCAGGTTACCGCCGGCGATTTCACGAATATGGGCGATGACGCTGGCAAGCGGGTTGAGCAGGGTGTGACGAATGCCGTACCACACCACCACCAGGATCAGCACCAGCACCACCGCCAGAATGGCGAGTTGCCACTGCGCAAACTGGTAGTCGCGCGCGCTTTCATCAAACGCCTGGCGATAGAGTTTTTCGCTGACGCTGGCGTACTTGCTCTTCGCGTCGCCGAGTCCGTTTTGCATTCCCTGCGTCGGTTGCGCGAAAAAGGCATCCATGTTGCCGCTTTCCAGGAACTGCACCAGTTCGGTTAAACCGGCAAAATAGTTCTGGTATTTTTCGTCCACATTGTTGCTGACCTCCACCATCTCTGGCAGCGGATCGATAGCTTTAAATCTGGCGTAGTGCTCTGCCGCCTGAGCGAGGGAATTTTTCGCGCTCTTCAGCAGATCGTTTTTTGCGCTACTCTGCTGATTGTTGGCGTCCATCATCATGCGTGCAGAGGAACGGCTGAGGTTGATACGTGTTTGCAGCATCAGATCCCATGTCGAGGTCAGTTCACTCTGCTGTTGGCGTAGATCGTTGGAAATAACAAAACTTTTTTGATTCTGCTGTAAAGACGAAAACAGCAAACCACCAGAGACAAGCTGTAGCAGTGCGAAAACCCCCAGCACCATCATCAGCATTGTGACAACGCGGATACGGTTAAACATAAGGCACCTTCCTGAAAACGAGTTAACAACGTTATCGGCACCCTTGATAAGAACTTTACGTTTGCGAAAGGGAAATCCAGGTCAGAAGGCGATATCCACTCCACCCAGTCACTGAGATGGCAGACGCGTGGCTGGCAGTCACAGACGTTTATGCTATCCCGTGCTAAAAAGTACGCGGTCATGAATACAACAAAATAAGTAAATAATAAAAAAAAGTTGTAACCCACGACGAATTACTCCAGGTTAGGTAGGAAATGATTCGGCGTAATTAAATACATAAAACATATGTATCGCTGATAAAAAATTGTTAAATTCAGCTCGAGGGATTTTTAGTGGCAAATGCAAATAAACTCACGATATTCATCGTGATTTTCATGCTGGCAGGTATTGTGTCAGGTGCGGTTATTCACTCGTATACATCCGAAAGCGTCATTGCCGCCTGGTCGGATAACATCACCCTCCTCACCGACATCTTCTTACGTTTGATTAAGATGGTTATCGCCCCCCTGGTGTTCAGCACTCTGACTGTGGGCATTATGCGTCTTGGCGAGACGTCCACCATCGGACGTGTGGGCGGCAAAGCGATGATCTGGTTCATCAGCTCTTCTATTCTTTCCATTCTGGTGGGCCTTTTTATTGTCACCCTGGAACAACCCGGCAGCGGACTCAATCTGGCTATCCCGAAAGAAGCCGTGGATACCGGTCTCGCCGTCGGCGGGATGAGCCTGAAAGGTTTCCTGTCACATACCATTCCTACCAGCATTGCCGGTGCGATGGCCAATAACGAAATTTTGCAGATTGTGGTGTTCTCAATGTTCTTCGGGATCGGCGGCGCGTCGTTGGGCGAAAAATTCAATACCCCGCTGGTGGCGGCGCTGGACGTGGTTTCCCACATTATGTTGAAAGTGACCGGCTACGTGATGTACGTCGCCCCGCTGGCCATTTTTGCCGCCATCTCCTCGGTGATCGCCACCGAAGGATTGGGCATTTTGCTCAACTACGCCTCGTTCATTGGCGGTTATTACGTGGCAATTCTGATGACCTGTCTGGTGTTGCTGGCAGTGGGATATCTGGTACTGAAAAAAGAGGTGTTTCGCCTGCTTGGTATGCTCAAGGATCCGGTTCTGGTGGCCTTTACCACCAGCAGTTCTGAAGCGGCCTATCCGAAAACGCTGGAGCAACTGACGACATTTGGCTGCTCGCGCAACATCGTCTCTTTCGTGCTGCCCATTGGTTACTCGTTCAACCTGGTCGGTTCAATGGTTTACTGCTCTTTTGCGTCGATGTTTATCGCGCAGGCCTACAACATTCATCTGTCGTTTGCTGAGATTAGCGTCCTGATGCTCACGCTGATGCTGGCGTCAAAAGGTATTGCCGGCGTTCCGCGTTCCGCGTTAGTGGTGCTGGCGGCAACGATTCCGAGCTTTAACATTCCGGTCGCCGGCATTTTGCTCCTGATGGGTATCGACCATTTTCTCGACATGGGCCGTTCCGCCATTAACGTGTTAGGTAACGGTATTGCGACGGCGATGCTGGCACAAAACGAAGGTTTACTGGAAGAGAGTGAGGAGGAGGCGGTGTCACAGCAGGTCGGAGCATAACGGTTGACTGTCAGATAGCGCTTCGCTTATCCGGCCTACGTTGAGGTGGTAGGCCGGATAAGGCGTTTACGCCGTCATCTGATCATGCGATTAGGCGACGTGAGAGGCGGCCATATCTAACAGCGCCATTTCGTCACTGTTCAGCAGTTTCTCAATGTTCACCAAAATCAACATCCGGTCGCCCAGCGCACCGAGTCCGGTCAGGTATTCCGTTGACAGCGTTACGGCAAATTCCGGTGCCGGACGGATTTGCTCTGCGGTCAGCGACAGCACATCAGACACGCCATCGACAACGATCCCCACCACGCGCTGTCCCAGATTCAGCACAATCACCACGGTGTTATCGTTGTAATCAACATCACCCTGGCAGAACTTCACGCGCAGATCGACAATCGGCACAATCACGCCGCGCAGGTTGGTCACCCCTTTGATGAAGGCAGGCGTGTTGGCAATGCGCGTGACCTGATCGTAACCACGGATCTCCTGCACTTTCAGGATGTCGATACCGTACTCTTCATCTCCCAGCGTAAACACCAGGAATTCCTGACCTGACGGCTCGCCGGCCAGTTTGCTTACATTAGTCATACCGGTCATATTTTACCCTTTCTTACTCAATCAGGCGGCGGTGATCGCCATACGTTGTTCGCGATTTAAACCCTGCAGGGCGGAGACATCCACAATCAGCGCGACGCTGCCATCGCCAAGAATAGTGGCGGCTGAAATACCCGGCACTTTGCGATAATTACTCTCCAGGTTTTTAACCACCACCTGGTGCTGACCGATCAACTGATCGACCAACAGCGCGTAACGGCGACCGCCGCTTTGCAGGATCACCACGATGCCCTGGGTGGCTTCGGTTTTCGCCCCTTCCACTTCAAAGACTTTCCACAACTCAACCAGCGGCAGATATTCGCCGCGTACTTCCAGCACACGCTCGCCCCCGGCCAGCGGATGCAGATCATCGTCACGTGGTTGCAGGGATTCCATCACCGCATTCAGCGGCAGAATGAAGACTTCGTCGGCGACACGCACGGACATGCCGTCGAGGATCGCCAGCGTCAGCGGCAGCAAAATACGAATCGTGGTGCCGGTCCCTTGCTTCGACTGGATTTCAACGTGGCCGCCCATCTCCTGGATATTCCGTTTCACCACATCCATACCCACGCCGCGTCCGGAAACGTCGGTCACCTGCTCGGCCGTCGAGAAGCCTGGGGCAAAAATCAGCATCCCCACTTCGTCATCGGTCATGTTTTCATTGACCGCCATCCCCTGGGAGATCGCCTTCGCCAGAATGCGCTCGCGGTTCAGTCCAGCCCCGTCATCGGTCACTTCGATGCAGATGTTGCCGCCCTGATGTTCCGCCGACAAAATCAGATTGCCCACCACATTCTTACCGGATTCCATGCGTTTTTCCGGCAGTTCGATTCCGTGGTCAAGGCTGTTACGCACCAGGTGCGTTAGCGGGTCGATAATGCGTTCAATCAGGCTCTTGTCGAGTTCCGTCGAGCTGCCGACCAGCGTCAGTTCAACCTGTTTACCAAGCTTGCCCGCCAGGTCGCGCACCAGACGCGGGAAGCGGCTGAATACGTATTCCATGGGCATCATACGAATCGACATCACCGATTCCTGCAGATCGCGGGCGTTACGTTGTAACTGCCCCATGCTGGTGATGAGATCGCCATGATTGACCGGGTCGAGTTCGTTCGAACGCTGGGCCAGCATTGACTGGGTAATCACCAGCTCACCGACCAGGTTGATCAGCTGATCTACCTTCTCCACCGCCACGCGAATGCTGGTGGATTCACTGGCGCGTGCCGGTTTTTCCCGCTCTACGCGTCCGGTTTGCGCTTCTCTGCCAACCGCTTTCACCGCTGGGACGGCGACGACAGGCTGTTCGACCGCAACCACTTCAGCCACTTCCGGCTGGACCGCGGGTGCCGTCGCTGTCACCACTTTCTCAAAGGCAATCTGGTCGGCTTCAATCACAAAGCACAGCACGGCAATGACGTCATCCTCTGCAATGTCGCCATCAAGCGTGGCCGCCAGGCTGTCTTCGCCCTTGACGACATCAGACAGGGTGGACAGATTGCCCAGCTCTTCTTCCAGCAGGGCCACTTCACTGGCCTTCAGGCGCGAGAGAAAGATGCGTAATTTCGCTTCTTCTGCCACGACCACGTCGTCAGGTGTCGTGTTGTCGACCACGCTCAGTCGGGCATTCGCCACCACCGCTGGCGCGGTTTCACCTTTTGCTTCCAGCGCTAACTGGCGTAATGCCGTGCAGATGTATTCGAAACTGGCGGCATTCGGCTCCTGCGAACTTTTATAGGCATCGAGCTGTTCCTGCATGATATCTTTCGTTTCCAAAAACAGGTTGATAATGGCGGTATTGAGCTGCATCTCACCGCGACGCGCATCATCCAGCAGGTTCTCCATCAGATGCGTGGTTTCCTGCAAAACGGTAAAGCCGAACGTGCCGGCGCCCCCTTTGATGGAGTGCGCTGCACGAAATATGGCATTCAGTTGCTCGGCATCCGGCGCTTCGGGCGCCAGATCGAGCAGATGTTGCTCCATATCAGCCAACAACTCGTCAGCTTCATCAAAAAAAGTCTGATAAAAATCGCTTATATCCATGCTCACGCTATCACCTCGGATTGGCTGGTGGCGATGTGGGAACGCTTACCTGCGGACTGGCCTCAGGCTGTTGTAATACACTTACCGGCTCGTTCTGGCTTTCAGCGTTTTCATGCAAAATGGCCTGTTCGGACTGTTTGTTCAGCACCAACAGACTGATTCGGCGGTTGATGGCGTCATCCGGACCGCGATCGCTCATACGCATCGTGGCGGCCATGCCGACCACCCGTAATACTTTTCCGTCATCCAGACCGCCCTGTACCAGTTCACGCCGCGAAGCATTGGCGCGATCGGCAGAGAGCTCCCAGTTGCTATAGCCTTTCTCACCGTTCGCGTAAGGGAAATCATCCGTATGCCCGGACAGGCTGATACGGTTGGGAATACCGTTCAGCACCGGAGCGATTGCCCGCAGGATGTCACGCATATAAGGCTCAACCTCAGCGCTACCGGTTTTAAACATCGGGCGATTCTGGCTGTCGATAATCTGAATACGCAGCCCTTCCTGCACCAGGTCAATCTTCAGATGCGGACGCAGCGCCCGCAGTTTGGGATCCGATTCGATGAGCTGATCGAGGTCGCCACGCAGTTTGCTCAGGCGATTTTGTTCCATACGTTTTTTCAGTTCATCGAGGTTCGGCTGCTTATTCACTTCACCCTGTTGCTGGGTAAAGTCATCGCCACCGCCAGGAATCGCGCTCTGGCTATTGGAAATGCGATTCCCTCCCGTCACCGCTGTCGCCAGCGGGGTACGGAAGTATTCGGCAATCTGAATCAGTTCTTTAGGGCTGGAGATGGAAATGAGCCACATCACCAGAAAAAAGGCCATCATGGCGGTCATAAAGTCAGCGTAAGCAATCTTCCACGATCCGTGTGCGCCGCCGCCATGCCCCTTATGTTTGCGCCGTTTAACCACGACGATAGGATGAGACCGATTCTTCATGCGCCCTCAGTCGTCGTCTGCTGCTGTTGGTTCGGGTTTTTCACGGCGCGAACATGTTCTTCCAGTTCAATGAATGACGGGCGCTCGCTGGAATACAACGTTTTACGCCCAAACTCGACGGCGATCGGCGGGGCGTAACCGTTCAGATTTGACAGCAACGTGATTTTCACGCACTGCATCATTTTGCTGGTTTCCGCACTCTTCTGACGCAGGACGCTTGCAAGCGGTGAAATAAAACCGTAGGCCAGCAGAATACCGAGGAATGTACCGACCATCGCATGGGCAATCAGTGAGCCCAGTTCTGCAGCCGGTCGATCCGCTGACGCGAGGGCGTGTACAACCCCCATCACCGCCGCAACGATACCAAACGCCGGCAGTGAATCCCCCATCAGTGCCAGGCTATTGGCCGGGACTTCCGATTCACTTTCGTGCGTTTCAATCTCTTCGTCCATCAGCGCTTCGATCTCGAAGGTATTCATGTTGCCGCTGATGATCAGGCGCAGGTAATCGACGATGAATTCCAGCATCACCGAGTCGGCCAGAATACGGGGATAGCTGGCAAAAATTTCGCTCTCTTTCGGGTTCTCAATGTCTCGTTCAAGCGAGAACATCCCCTGCTGGCGAGACTTAGCCATCAGGCGATAGAGCAGTGCCAGCAGATCCATATACATCGCTTTGGTGTATTTCGAACGACGAAACAGTAACGGCAGCGCTTTCAGTGTCCCCTTGATGGCTTTACCGTTGTTACCCACGATAAATGCCCCTATTCCCGCGCCACCGATGATGACAAATTCAGCCGGTTGATAGAGTGCCCCCAGGTTTCCACCAGTCATCATGTAACCGCCGAAAACTGTACCAATAACCACCAGGTAACCTAATAAGATAAGCACGACATCATCCTTCTGCTGTTGACTATGACAGGATGTGCAGTCGGGGCGTTAACGCGTTGGCGAGGCAAAAAAAAGCAGCGGTAATGACTTACCGCTGCTGGAGTGTTTCGTCCACACCGTATCGGTTAAACAGCCTGTTCGATCTGTTCATCCAGCAGTTGTGGAATAATATCGGCAGCATCCTGGGAAAGTTTACGTCTTTTTACCGCACGGGAAGGCGGCTGGCATAAACTGCAGGCAAAACTGCCCGCAGGTTGGTGAGCGTGGGTAATGAAATTACCACCACAGCAGTTACAGCTTGATAACTGAAGCAAGCCGCTTTCGACAAAACGCACCAGCGTCCACGCGCGAGTCAACGCCAACAGCGGCCCATCTTCACCCTGCGGACACTGTTCCAGGTACAGTCGATACGCCTTAATGACGGCATCAACACCGCTACACAGGCCCGTTTTAAGTAAGAACTGCCAGGCATTACAGAACATGGAAGCATGTATATTTTGCTCCCAGGTCATAAACCAGTCAGTGGAAAACGGCAGCATGCCTTTTGGCGGGGGACTGCCGCGAAGTTCTTTGTACAGCTTGATGAGGCGACCGCGGCTTAACTGCGTTTCGCTTTCCAGCATTTGCAAACGGGCACCCAGTGTGATCAATTCCATCGCTAACTGGATATCACGAGCTTCCTGAACAATGCTTTTTTCACTCATCATCAGGCCCTTTTCTTACGCGCGGTTTCATCAGCCTGATTGACATCACTTAACAGACGCGTGGACAGCATGATACCGGTGTGAATTTGCTGGAGATCGTCTACTCTGGAATCCTGAGTCAGACGCGTAATGGTTTGATGACTGTCGAAACGGAAATGACACACAAGCTGATTCGTTTCTGCCAGTTTTACCATTTGCGGAAGGGTCAGCGCCCCCAGAGAGGTCGCCATTTCCTCATTGATTCCGAGACGAAACATGGCGGACGCTTTGTCCTGAACGATTAGACGCTGTGCAAGGAGTAAATATGACAAATTGATGTCATAAATGTGTTTCAGCAACTCGGATGTATGCATTATTCCCATCCAGAATAACCAACTTTTATTTTTATGCGGAAAAACCGCACCCCGTGATGTCGCCGGGAATTCCCGGTAAAAAAATCAGATAGGTCAAACACATACCTTCGACTCAGGCGCTTAAAACATCAATGCGCGCGTCACGCTGGCATCTTGCCTGGTTGTAACGCGAGCACATGAATTCTTACAAATGCCTAAGATTTTTCCTAATTCGACGCAACTGTACTCGTCACACCCGAGACATACAACAAATCCACGCTGCGAATTTGGAAAATATGTGATGCACTTCACATAAATTAACTTAATCGTTAACATAAATCCATCAGTTGGGCTTTTATTTTGCTGGGAAATTAATCAGCAAAACGCCATTTTATTCTCACGGGTATTAAATCAAGCGTCAGGGGCAGCGAAAGATTTTACGCAACCAGCGTTAATATCACGTAAGTAAAATAATTGAAATGCATTTATCCGCCTGCGCAAGCAAAATTATTTTTATGCTTGTGAAACAACATGTTATTTGTTACTTATTTTTTATGAATACGCAGAGTTTATGATTAGATTGCGATTAATCACGAACATGAATTTGTTAAACCAAATTTTGATTGACTCGCTGATTTAATTTAAGTCAATCGATTTGGTTAACTTTTTTAGTTATTCCTGAGTTACACCTATAAGGAATATTAATGAATAATTATGATAGCGTTCACATTATTGTCATATAGAGGCATTGCAGTTGTCAGCAAATCGGAGTAATGCTGAAGAACCACCTCATATTCTTGCAATAAGGAGCGAGTTATGAGCTACACCCACATTCTTGTCGCCGTGGCAGTCACCCCGGAAAGCCAACAACTCCTGGCGAAAGCCGTCTCCATTGCCCGTCCCGTCAACGCACGAATCAGCCTCATCACCCTCGCCTCCGACCCCGAGTTATACAATCAATTTGCCGCCCCCATGCTGGAGGATTTACGCGCGGTAATGCATGAAGAGACCACTGATTTTCTTGAAAAACTGGGGAAAGAGGCGGGCTATCCGATCGCGCAGACGTTCATTACCTACGGCGAGTTAAGCGAGCATATTCTGGATGTGTGCCGCAAACACGACGTGGATCTGGTCATCTGTGGCAACCACAACCATAGCTTCTTTTCGCGAGCCTCCTGCTCGGCGAAAAGTGTGGTGAGTTCAAGCCTGGTGGACGTCCTGCTGGTCCCGCTTGAAGGAGATTGATCCCCGAAAACCTCGCTCAGGCAAGCTTTGGAAACGTCGCGACTTTCCGTTGCTGAAGAGTTTCAGCGCTGCGCGGGGTGATCGTCTTTAGATCGCAGATAAACTGCTCCTGCCAGTGGTTGATGTCGTTTTTGACAATCACTTCCAGCATCTCAGCATGCCGCGAAATACGCTCGGAAAGCGGCATTGTGAGTGCACGATCCAGCGCCGCCGCGACTTCATCGCGATCGTAAGGATTAACGATCAGCGCTGAGGTCAGCTCATTTGCCGCACCGGCGAACTGAGACAACACCAGAACGCCTGGATTGGCGGGATCCTGGGCAGCAACGAATTCCTTCGCCACCAGATTCATACCATCTCGCAGCGGCGTGACCAGCCCTACATCTGAATAGCGAAACACTTTCATCAGTAATTTGCGGTCGAAATGTTGGTTGAGATAGAACAGTGGCGTCCAGCCCAGTTGCCCGTATTTACCGTTAATGCGCCCGGCTTCTGTCTCAAGCTGGTGACGGATATCCTGATACGCCTGCACATCGCCACGTGAAGTGGGCGCAATCTGCGTATAACGGATTTTTCCGTGATGCTGAGGGTATTTCTCCAGCAACGCCTCGTAGGCCTGAAAACGCTCTGGCAACCCTTTTGAGTAATCCAGTCGCTCAACGGAAAAGATATTCTTTAGATTCTTCAGCTCCGCTTTCAGCTGCGCCAGTTTTGGCGGCAGTGGACCAGAAGCCTGCTGGGCAATCTCCTGCGGCTCGATTCCGATGGGATACACCTCGGTGCTGAACGATTTTCCCCAGGCCGTGTGGCTGCGCGTATCGTGAGTCGTGACTCTCGTCAGGCTGGAGAGACAGTCAAGGAAGGCCAGCCTGTCGTTTTCAGTCTGGAATCCCAGCAGGTCAAAATCGCATAACTGCTCAAGCAACTCTTCCGATGACGGCAACGCGTTAAAGATTTCCGGCGTTGGGAAAGGAATGTGTAAGAAGAAACCAATACGATTATTCACGCCACGTTTACGCAGTTCGCTGGCGAACGGCAAAAGGTGATAATCATGAATCCAGAGGATGTCATCTTTTTTCAGTAACGGCAGCAGCTTATCTGCCAGCAGCGCGTTCACCCGCAGATAGCCTTCCCAGGCGGTGCGCTGAAAATTCACCAGATCTAAACGGTAGTGAAAGGCGGGCCACAACACGGCATTAGAGAACTGGTTGTAATACTCCTCGTGGTCTTTTTCGCTCAGGTTAAACGACGCCCAGGTGATATTGCCCCGGGTGACCTTTTTTAATGGCTGATCCTCGTTACCCAGCTCGCCACTCCAACCGAACCACAGTCCCCCCGCCGCTTTCAGCGCGCCCAGCACACCAACGGCCAGGCCGCCTGCACTGGTTTTGTTATCGGGGGGCGCAATTCGATTAGATACTACGACTAAACGACTCATGGCCATCTCTCCTGTCATTCATGGTTGTTTCTTGTTGTGCAGTGTAAACAGACTCCAGCCAGCGCCAGACGTCTGGCACCCCGGCTAATCGCCATTGCGCCTGCGTCTCCCCCTCTCCCACCTTCACTGAAATACCACCCGCCTCGTTCACCACGCGAAACCCGGTCTCATCGGTCAGATCGTCACCCAGAAAAACAGGGACCCGCCCGGCAAACGGCGCTTCACGCATAAACGCGGCTATCGCTTCACCTTTATTGGTGCCTTTCGGCTTAATTTCGACAACGCACTTCCCTTGCTGGAGCGCAAGCTGCGGCCAGGTTTGCGTAATACGCAGTGCCAGCGCCTGCAGCGCAGCTTCATGTTCTGGCGCCTGTCGATAGTGCAGCGCAAACGCCATCCCTTTGGTTTCCATCTCCGTCCCCGGCAGTTTCGCCAGCGCCGTATGTAACTGCACGCTAATATCGCGTTCTATTGCCGAAGGGAGATGCACAATATGCATTTTCCCATTGATGTCACGGCGTTCAGCCCCATGCACCCCTGCCAGCGGAAAGCGCCAGGGGTGAGCCAACGCGTCAAGTTCAACCATTGAGCGCCCTGAAATCAATGCCAAAGCCCCTGCGTTGCGTTCTGCAAGGTGGTGGAGCATCTGAAGGATCGTGGGAGGAATCACCACCTGGTCTGGATGCGGCTTTAACTCCGCAAGGGTTCCATCGAGATCAAAAAAATAAGCATAGTGCACGGACTGTTCAGGGGTTACGGTTAACGGTTCTGCCACCCGGTACTCCTCCTTATTGTTATATCTGAGCCGCGCGAATCGCGCCTCATAAGCAACCGTAAGTATAGACAGTGTGACGATGCTCGCCATTTGCAAAGACAATTGCCAGCCGGGTGTAGCGGCTGGCAAAGGAGAGGAACTAGACTAAAAAGTTAGACTTTTTTATCAGACCGTACGCTTGGCTTTTTGTTTGTAACGGTCGAAGATCACTGCTGCCAGCAGGATCAAGCCGCGTACGACGTACTGGGCGAAGGGCGAAATGTTCAGCAGGTTCATCGCATTCTCCACGGTCCCCAGGATCAGGACACCCGCCACCACATATGAGATTTTTCCGATGCCGCCCTTCAGGGAAACGCCGCCTAACACGCAGGCGGAGATGACGATCAGTTCATAGCCAATGGAGGTCATCGGCTGTCCACTTGTCATACGCGAGGCGAGGATAATCCCGGCCGCCGCAGAGACCAGACCGGAGAGCACGAAAATAATGATTTTGGTACGCACCACCGGCACCCCGGCCAGACGCGCCGCCTCTTCGTTGCCCCCAATCGCTAGCGTGTTGCGCCCGAAAGTGGTTTTGTTCAACAACAAGCCAAAGATAATCAGGCAGCCTACCGTGAGCCAGATCGGCGCCGGTAAGCCGAACCAGTTGGCGTAGCCGAGGGTAAAGAAGCGCTCGTCTTCAATCCCCACCGCTTTACCGTCGGAAATGATGTATGCCAGACCACGGACGATTTGCATCGTTGCCAGCGTGGTGATCAGCGCGTTGATCTTGAGTTGTGCAATCACGAAGCCGTTAACCAGCCCGCACAGCACCCCCAGCAACAGACCCGCCCCCACGCCAATCCACAGGCTTTCGGTCATGTTGATGACCACCGCCGTGGTCACCCCGGCACAGGCAATCACCGACGCCACGGACAGGTCAAAATCTCCTGATGCCAGGCAGAACAACATGCCGCAGGCCACCATGCCCGACATGGAGATCGCCAGCCCCAGCCCTTTCATGTTGATGAATGTTGCGAAGTTCGGCACAAAAATAGCGCAGGCGAGGAACAGGACGGCGAAGACCACCAGCATGCCATACTGGTCCCAGATACGTCCCAGGCTAAAGGGTGATGGCGACTTTGGTGCGCCCGATCCGGAAGTTGTTACGGAAGACATCATTCTCTCCTTTCTCAGGCGACAGCCTGGCTAACTTTAGGCATCGCAAGGCTTAGCGCCTGGCGCTCATCCGCCTGTTCGTGAAGTAATTCCCCGGCGATCTCTCCTTCCCGCATCACCACAATGCGGTCAGCCACGCCGAGGACTTCCGGCAGGTCACTGGAGGCGAACAGCACGGCAACGCCGCGTGCGGCCAGGGCATAAATAACGTTATAAATTTCGTGCTTCGCGCCAACATCAATGCCGCGTGTCGGTTCGTCGAGCAAAATCACTTTCATCTCTTCCGATAGCCAGCGACCGAGAATCGCCTTTTGCTGGTTACCACCGGAGAGATTCATAATTAACTGTTCGGCACTGGGGGTTTTGATATTCAGCGAGCGAATGTGTTGGTCAGCATTGGTTTCTTCCCATCCGTTGTTGATCACACATCCCCCCAGCACATGCTTACGCCGGGCGCTGATGTTGATGTTGTCACGTACCGAATGCACCGGGATGATCCCCTCCGCTTTCCGGTCTTCCGGGCACAGCATCATGCCTGCCGCGATAGCATTCGCCGGCTTGCGGATATCAATCGGTTTTTCGTCGATGTACACCTGCCCTTCGCTGATACGGGTGCCGCCAAATAAGCCTTTCATTAACTCACTGCGGCCCGCGCCTACCAGCCCAAACAGCCCAACGATTTCGCCGCTGCGTACCGTAAGGCTGATGGGTGTGCGTACGCCCTGCGCTTTTACGGCATGCAAGCGCAGGCGTTCTGCGCCATAGGGACGTGGCTGCCAGCCGTAAATATCGCCCAGATCGCGCCCAACCATCGCCTGCACCAGCGCATCGTGGTTGACCTGCTGCATGTCGGTAAAGGTTTTCACGTAACGGCCATCTTTAAACACGGTAATCGCATCACTGAGCGCGAAAATCTCTTCCATGCGGTGCGAAACATACAGAATGACGCGCCCTTCTTTACGCAGTTCGCGTATCACCCGGAACAGGTTTTCGATCTCCCTTGCAGAGAGCGAACTTGTCGGTTCATCGAAGGCAATAATCTTGGCGTTGCGCGCCAGTGCTTTGGCAATTTCCACCATCTGCCACTGGCCGATGGAGAGATATTTCAGAGGGGTCGCAGGATCGATATCCATCCCCAGATGTTTAAGTTGTAAACCCGCTTCATAATTAAGCAGAGTGCGGTTCACAATGCCGCCTTTGTGTGGCAGTTGCCCGAGATAGATATTCTCGGCAACGGTCATCTCCGGCACGAGATGTAATTCCTGGTAAATAATGGCAACGCCGGCATTCAGCGCGGCGGTGGTATCCGCGAAGCGCATTTCCTGCTCGCGAATCGCCAAAGAGCCCGTGGTTGGCGCATAGTTACCGCTGAGAATTTTTAAAAGCGTTGATTTCCCGGCGCCATTTTCACCCATCAGCGCATGCACCTGACCGGCGTAACAGTCAAAACTGATATCCGTAAGCGCTTTAACGCCGGGGAAGGTTTTACCAATGCCGCGAAATGAGAGATACGGGGTAGACTGTTGCATAACGTCTCCGTGAGTCAGTATCGTTCTAACCGGTTGCCGGATGGCGACATGAGCGATGCCATCCGGCTTTTCACTTGCTGTCGTCTTACTTACCGCCTAACCCTTTTTTCGCCAGCTCTTCTTTGAAGTTGTCACGGGTGATCAGCACCACGTCAGTCACTTCGGTGAATGCCGGTGGTTCTGCGCCTTTAGTCACCCAGTTGTAGAGCATTTCGCTGGATTTATAACCGTGAACGTCCGGGCTTGGCAGCAGTGAGCCGTAGAAGCCGGTCGCCTGCCCTTTCGACAGTTCGCTCACTGCGTCAACGCCATTAATACCAATGCCGATCACGTCCGCCGCCTTAAAGCCCTGGCCTTCAGTGGCGCGCACGCCGCCGAGTACCGTGTTATCGTTCATGCCGACAATCAACCAGTGTTTAACTTCAGGGTGCTGAACCAGCATGGAGTTGGCAGCATCAAATGCGCCGGGGATATCGTTAGATTTGGTAGGAACCTGGTAGATCTGTTTTTCCGGGAAACCGGCGGCTTTCAGCGCTTCCATCGAACCGCCGGTACGACGACGTGCGGTATCCAGTTCGTTGGCCGTAATCGCCATAACCGCGGTGTCTTTGACGTCCCAACCCCGTTTCTGCATCTCTTTATACAGTTCCTGCCCCTGACGCTCGCCGATTTTGGTTGCCGCCATCATCACCAACGGGACGGTATCCATCGGTTTGCCTTTGGCATTGACGAACTGATCGTCCACGGCGATCACTTTCATGTCGTAGCCGCGCGCCTTCGCGACAATGGCGGAACCCAGTTTTGGATCCGGGGTACAAATAACAAACCCCTT
The DNA here is from genome assembly GCF_001297795.1 of Citrobacter sp. CtB7.12. NCBI lineage: Bacteria > Pseudomonadati > Pseudomonadota > Gammaproteobacteria > Enterobacterales > Enterobacteriaceae > Citrobacter > Citrobacter sp. CtB7.12. The sequence continues at coordinate 407,846 of NZ_LIFT01000003.1, forward strand.
CGCCCCGCTCGCCGCCAGGCTGTCAATCGCATTCAGCGTCTTCTCGCCGTCCGGCACCGCAATTTTAATCACTTCAAAGCCCAAATCTTTCCCGGCTTTATCGGCAAATTTCCACTCCGTCTGGAACCAGGGTTCTTCCGGTTGTTTCACCAGAAAACCCAGTTTCATCGATTCTGCCATAGCGGATTGTGACATAACGGCAGCCAGACCGATGGCTGCCAGCGCTTTAGTGAATTTGTGCATGGTTAACTCCAGCTTTAGCGTCATTTTATGTAGGGTAATATTCAACGACTTTATGTAATTCAGACGAAAAACAAGGCATTATCAAAAGAACTCAAGATAAGTGCCAGTGCTGGAATAGTTGTAGCGGGAAATTGATTCTCCATAGGAGAGCGGCATCACACCGCAGAATTACAGTAATTGCGTACATAAATTCAGCGGAAAATGACATAAGAAATGGGGTAATTGTCAGACAAATAAAAAGTGACGTAGCACATTAATCCATAAGGTCAGCTCACAAATCCTTGTACCCGAATCCCCCTGTATTCGGGTACGAACGAATTACCACGGATAATAGATATGTTCAGCATGTTCACGAACGGGTTGTTCATTGCCTAACAAACGGGCTGACAGCGTCAGGGCAAAATCAAAAATATGGCCTAACCCTTTACCACTCAGGAGATGCCCATCCTCCACAACCGGCGCATCAACATAAACGCCATCAGTCACCGTTTTATAGAGATCGCCTGAGCAGACATAACGACGCCCCTTCAGTAAGCCGTTGCCGCCTAATACACGAGCGGCCGCTGAACAAATGGGACAAATTAATTTTCCGGCGGCATCATGGCGCGAGACAAACTCAATAACCTGTGGATTCGCCGCCAGGTTTACGCTCCCTTGTGGGCCGCCCGGCAGCACCACCGCGTCATACAGGCGCTCCTGCTGCCCCGCCAGCGTGTAATCGGTGACCATTGGGACATTGTGGTAGCTCACGACGGCGCGAGATTCCGCGCAGGCCAGGGTATCGACGTCAATATTCAGACGACGCAAGATATCAATAGTAACGATCGCTTCCGCTTCCTCGAACCCCGATGCCAGCAAGACGGCCACTCTTTTCATTCACCTTTCCTCATTTATTACAGGCTGATAACACCGAAAATGACGAATTAATCATTCGGTTATAATTGAACAAGATGTCGCTGCCCTGATTTTTAGTAAGAGACAAACTGGCATTATTTCTGCCAGAACGGTTTCACAGGATTATTATCGCGGCAGGGACGGTAAAGATTATCAATATTCTGATATTACCACGCTAAACTATCCACTTTTGTGACTTAAAACATCATTTCAAAATCATAAAACCATTCAAGCTTCAACAAAATCAATCAGATATATAATTTCACATTATGTTTACCAAATACGGGGTGATGTATTAACTTCAGTAATGTGTAAAAAATCATAAACAATGCCACTTAAGGATTTTCTTATTCCATTGATGCAGGTATGCTTATTTTCGATTCGCGATGGAATTGACTCTTCGATCACATAATGGACTGGCAGAATGGACGTATTCTGCTAACAGTAAGTTGTGCAGATTAGCGCTGCACATCCCTTCTATCAGGAAATAAGGATATTGATATGGCTGCAGTTGGAATGGTAAACAAACTCAATAATCAAATGAATCTTGAGTTTTATGCTTCCAATCTCTACCTCCATCTGAGTGAGTGGTGTTCTGAACACCGTCTGATGGGTACTGCGACTTTCTTACGTACTCAAGCCCAGAGTAATGTCACCCAAATGATGCGCGTCTTTAACTTCATGAAAAATGCCGGGGCGAATCCGGTCGTTAAGGCCATTGATGTACCAGGCGAAGACTTACATTCGCTGGAAGAACTGTTTCAGAAAACAATGGAAGATTATGAGCAGCGCGCCAGCACGCTTTCGCAGCTCACCAACGAAGCGGAAGCCCTGAACGATGCGCCTACCCTGAATTTTCTCCACGCTCTGGAAAAAGAACAGCAGCAAGATGGGCTGTTGTTACAAACGATTCTTGAGGAAGTGCGTAGCGCCAAACGCGCGGGACTGTGCCCGGAGCAGACCGATCAGCACGTGCTCAACGTCGTCAATTATCAACAGCATTAATTGACCACGCTATTGGCCTGCATTTCACTCCCCGGCAGGCCAATTCGCAAAGCCTTTTCAGCCTGATGCCTCCACTTTGGGAGGCATTGCAAAAAGTATTTCTATAATATAAAACAACGGCTTATTTTAGTGCGCTTCGCCCTGCGGCGTGAATTTCAGTTCAATCAGTGCGATCGCTTTCTGGATAGCGCGCCGCGTGACGGGATCGGCAGCTGCGGGATGCGTTGAAAAATCAATGTTTTTCAGCTGGCTGGTCATTTTTTCGCGAACTTCAACGGGAGCAATCACGTCGAGAACATCGAGAATTTGTTTGATGACGAGCTGGCAGGCGACAACGTCAGAGACCAGTTCCTGATCGGCATTCAGCGGTTGGGACATAGCAGGCGTTCCTGTTAGTGATGAAAGACCGTCATAGTACCGATTCAGAGGCCGAAACGATAGCCACACCTGACGCCGCGGACGACGGGTATAAAAAAACCTGCCGAAGCAGGTTTTTTATCAGCGGAACATATCGCCCGGCGGTACGTCTTTAAACGTTTTGCAATAATTTTCAAACATGCTTTTCAGGATTTTGCGCAGTTTCATGCCATGACTCCAACTATTTTGTTATGCAGGTGTTATCGTCTATGCGCATATAGTATGACCGTCATCACAAAAATCAACTACTTCGTGATTTTAATCACGTTTTATACTTAACATATTCTTTGCATTTGCGACTCTTTCACCGATAAATCAATTACCTACAGCAATATCAGTTCTGGTGAATTTTTATCGTTTTTTTTGAATGGCAAGTGCACGATGCAAGAAGCTCGAACCACAGAAAGCAAACGAAGAATCTCTTCTGCCACCCAGATCACCTTCAGCACGCCTGTCTGGCTTATTTTGCTGGTGCTGTACCTCGGGATTCAGTTTAGCGGCATCAGCTTTCGTCTGGTTTTTGTGGTCATCGCGCTTATCTGCCTGACTGGCATGGTGGAGACGTTACGACTGGTGAAAGAGGCGGGCAGCGCGGTGTCTGCCAGGAAGTAAAGTGGAAAGCCGGATGCGCATTACGCCCTCCGGCTTGTCAGCAAAAATTAGCCGAGGATTTCGCGAACGAACGCTTCAATCTCTTTGCTCTGGCCATTTTCAAAGAAGCATTGCTGGAAACGCTGCCCAGAAACTGCCGTCTTCACCAGTTCCGGATCGATTGCACGCAGCGTATCAAGATAGTTGTCTTTAACGACCGCCGCTTTGACCTGGTTAAGGATCCCGGCGTTACGCACCTGCGGTTCTTTACGCTCTGGCGGGTAACCTTCGCCATTGCGCCCCGTAAAGGCTTTCTCGAAGATAAAGCGCACGTTCAGTTCCGCTCCCCAGCCAAACCCTTTCGCAAACGGCAGAGACAGCGCATTACCGTTGTTAATCTGCGCGAACAGGAAGGCATCCGCCGGATCAATGCAGTAGCCACACACCACGCCCGGATGAATATTCAGTGACATCAACGCGCCCTGGCCTGTACCACAGCCGGTCACCACAAAATCAACCGCTTTTGAATTCAGCAGAATGCTCGCCATGATGCCAAGGTGGATATAGGTCAGGTGGTGGTCATTCTCGTCGCTCATCCCGACGTTGAATACCGGAAAACCCTTTTCATCCGCCACCGCTTTGAGCTCGCGGTGAATGATGGCGTTTTTACCCGCCTGGCTGTTTTCCATCATCAGTGCAATTTTCATTCTGTCTTCTCCTGAATGCGATGCGGGAAGTCCCGCCTTGAGTCATCACGATACCGCACAGTACTACTTAGCAAACATAATTTCAAATTTTATGAAAGATGGTTTTAAAAATGAGTGGTAGCTTCACATTTTCTTCAGGTGACCGCAAAATGACCGTCGTCGTGTGAATTAGTCGTTGCTGATCTATAAGTTATTCAGGCCATTGAAACGCTGATGTGTGAATTAGGATAGCGTATCACCGAACATTCAGAGCGATACCATGAAGACTCTTTTTATTGCCCTCTCACTGATACTCCTGACGGGATGCGCGATCAACAGACAGGCACAGGTGAGTGATGCCAGCGCGACAACCGGCGTTGTGCGATTGAGTTACGATCAGGCGATGCTGCAAAACGCCTATACCGACGACTATATCGCCCAGGGCACCGCCACACGCGCGTGTCAGCAACTAGGCTATGCCAGCGCCCAGCCATTCGGTCAACCCGTCAGCACCTGCAGTGTTTATGCTGGCTCCCTGTGTATGAACACGAAAATTACACTCTCCTGGCAATGTCAGGGCATCGCCATTTCGCAAGCAGCACCTCATTATTATTAATTTACGGGCCAGTATTAACTGGCCTGATTTATCCCGCGCTAATTATTTTATAGCGCAAATGCGTTTTATTCCCATTCGTATTTTTAATAATTAAATTTATTATTTTACCTTTTGCAAATATTTAAATAACAAATTATAGTGACGCCACATCAACATATTTATGAATTTTGTGGAGCGAAGTCATGCTGAAAACAGAAATGATCGACAAACTGAATGAGCAAATGAACCTGGAATTATATTCCTCCCTGCTCTATCAGCAGATGAGCGCCTGGTGTAGCTACCACAGCTTTGAAGGTGCCGCCGCGTTCCTGCGTCGCCACGCGCAGGAAGAGATGACGCACATGCAGCGTCTGTTTGACTATCTGACCGATACCGGCAGCCTGCCGCGCATTAATACCGTCTCATCGCCTTTTGCTGAATATGCATCGCTGGATGAGTTATTCCGTGTGACTTACGAACACGAACAGTTGATCACCCAGAAAATTAACGAACTGGCGCATGCCGCAATGACTAGTCAGGATTATCCGACCTTTAATTTCCTGCAATGGTATGTTGCCGAACAGCATGAAGAAGAGAAATTGTTTAAATCGGTGATTGATAAATTAACGCTGGCAGGAAAAAGCGGCGAAGGTTTGTATTTTATCGATAAAGAGCTGTCGACGCTCGATACCGCAAATTAATCATAAAACGGTGAGGAAATTCCTCACCGTTTTCTTAATGACGGCATATCTTGCTTTCGTGCGTAGAGAAACCGTCATCCTGAGCGATAAATTTCCCTTTCGCCGCCAGAAACGCCACCAGTTCTCCCGCCGTCATGCCCGACGCTGAGCAAGTATGAAAACGCGCCGCTTCGCCAAACCGCGCCTTAATCGCAGCTTCGAGGCTAGCCGTAGAATAGTTCTCGCCTGACTCAATCATCATATTCAACACTTCGTGACCGTGAACAGAATCCATCATTCCTCCTCAATAAAGTGCGTAGCCTACGGCGAAACGGCATCCTCTGCTTTGCGCCAACGCAGGTTGCGCTCATTTAGGGTGTAAATATTATTATACAGTCGATGTAACGGTCATTTGACGAAAATAGCGTTTTGCCTTACCCTGCGCCGCAGATCTAACCGTTGTTTTTCTCTGGGACAGTGTAAAGCGTGAAGAATAGAACTCTGGGAAGTGTTTTCATCGTGGCAGGCACTACGATTGGCGCAGGGATGCTGGCGATGCCTTTGGCGGCCGCCGGGGTCGGTTTTGGCGTCACTTTAGCGTTATTGATTGGGTTGTGGGCATTGATGTGCTACACCGCGCTGTTGCTGCTTGAAGTATATCAGTACGTCCCGGCTGACACCGGTTTAGGGACGCTGGCTAAGCGCTATCTGGGACGCTATGGTCAGTGGATAACCGGCTTCAGTATGATGTTCCTGATGTATGCGCTGACCGCTGCCTATATCAGCGGCGCGGGTGAGTTACTCGCCTCCAGTATCAGCGACTGGACCGGAAGCGAAATGTCCCCCACCGCTGGCGTCTTACTGTTCACCTTTGTTGCCGGTGGCGTCGTCTGCGTGGGCACCTCGCTGGTCGATTTGTTTAACCGCTTTCTCTTTAGCGCCAAGATTATTTTCCTGGTCGTGATGCTGGTGCTGCTGATGCCGCACATTCATAAAGTCAATCTTCTGACCCTGCCGCTTGAGCAGGGGCTGGCGCTTTCGGCTATCCCGGTCATTTTCACCTCTTTCGGCTTTCACGGCAGCGTCCCCAGCATCGTGAGTTACATGGAAGGCAACATCCGCAAACTGCGGTGGGTATTTATTATCGGCAGCGCGATTCCGTTAGTGGCCTATATTTTCTGGCAACTGGCGACGCTCGGTAGCATCAACTCCACAACGTTTATGGGACTGCTGGCAAATCATGCCGGGTTGAATGGTTTGTTGCAGGCGTTACGGGAGGTCGTTGCCTCGCCGCACGTTGAGCTGGCGGTGCACCTTTTTGCTGACTTAGCGCTGGCAACCTCTTTCCTCGGCGTCGCACTGGGGCTGTTCGATTATCTGGCTGATCTGTTTCAGCGCCGCAATACAGCCGCTGGCCGGTTGCAAACGGGTGCAATCACCTTTCTGCCACCGCTGGCTTTCGCCCTCTTCTATCCACGTGGTTTTGTGATGGCGCTGGGCTACGCCGGCGTCGCGCTGGCAGTGCTGGCGCTGATCATCCCTTCACTGCTGGCATGGCAGAGTCGTAAACAGAATCCGCAGGCGGGCTATCGCGTACTGGGCGGACGCCCCGCGCTGGCACTGGTGTTTACCTGTGGCATTGTGGTGATCGGCGTACAATTTCTGATTGCCGCCGGACTGCTGCCCGAAGTGGGATAAAGAAAAGGGGCGTCAGCCCCTTTTCTTTTCAGTGCAGACAGCACTGCTTGTATTTTTTACCGCTTCCACACGGGCATGGATCGTTGCGGCCGACTTTCACTTCCGCTTTCACTGGCACCTGCACTGGCGTTTCCTGCGGGTGCGCCATCCAGTATGCATGGAGATCCAACGCTGCCAGGCGGATCGCCTCAACGCTTTCTTCAAACGCTTCCGGGGTGAGTTTCTCAACCACCTCGAAATTCTCTTCTGTACCGTGCAACGCAATGGCGTCAAGAGCGGGTTTCAGTGTATCCGGTAGCGCGGACCAGTCGGAAAGCGCAACGCCGCGCATGTAGCCGAAGCACCACTCTTCCACGATGGTAATCTCACGCCCTTCAATTTCGCGCAAACCAAACAGCGGTTCAAACTGTTCCGGGAAATCATTCAACCGGTCAGCGGTGTCCGCCATATGCTGGAAAGCGAGATTCATAAAACGCGTCATCTCTTTTTCAGAGGACCAGCGCGGCACATATTGCGCCCCACCCCATACGGCAACCAGCCACTGCTCTGGCTCAATTTCACGTGGTGAACTGAGTACAGCCGTCAGCAGTCCATCCAGTTCTGCCACGTCAAGAATGGCATGTTCGGTGTTGTACTTGGTCAGCACATCATCCAGCCACTCCAGTTCACTTTCGTTCAACGGTCCCGTTTTCATCATACTTGTCCTCGGTAAACACTCTCGCCAGCGGCTATCTTACATGGCGAACGAGGAAACGGATACTGATTGCCGCGTGGGACACCTCACATGGGCATCCATTCTCCTCATCATTTCTTTCTGCAAAACAGATACGGCACATTGGCGTTTGAAAAGACATACGCAGATTGATACTCATCCACGGTCAGGGTCAATTCACCACCTTTCTTCAAAAAGAATGGAGATAATATCTTTTCGAGTTTTTCATCCGTCACGGTATCGGAAAAGGTTTTGACAATGCGTACTGTATGTAAAATCCGCGTTCTGAACTGCTGGGTATAGTTAAAATAGACCAGCCGATTGACATTAATCTTTGTCTCGCCATCCACTTTACCCGTAATGACGGCCAGCCCTTCTCGCTTGTGCATCTGATAGGAAACCGCGCCAACGAAACGGGCATCACCAACATTCCAGTCAGCATCACCAATACAATCCAGGTATGACGGTTTGAATAGCAGATATAACAGGTAAACACCGGAAATCACCGATGTGCTGAACAACCAAATCAGGAGTAATACAACCGTATTTTTACTCATTGGTGTAAATTCCAGAAAAAATGAGATGAACAAAATGCCTCAGTGTCAGATCGAACATCTTTGTTGCACACAAAAGCCACAGCACGTCCGGTTTTGGCGTAGTCAGAGAGAAAGATATAATTGTTGTCATGGCAAAAGTTCGGATATTTTTTTATCAGCGCAGCGTAATTATCAGTGACCGACTGCGTCACTTCATAATAGACATGGCAGCGATTATCATTTTTCTTATCCATGTGCAGGGCCACAAAATTCTGAAATGGCATTTTCAATCGATTCTGATACATAAACATGCAGTTTATTATCGTCACAATAAAGAAAAAGGATATTCCAATGCGTAGCCCGCGGGATTTGTTCGGTAGAATGCTTGCGGTGCATTCTTTTTCACTGGTTAGCGTTTTGATTGATGAATTTTCTGAAATAGCAAGATTCTGAAGAGGAAACGGTTCAATCACAATATCTGATGATAATGTTAGTCCTTGACGGGAAATAGTTTTTACCATATGTCTTGGTAATCCTATCTCTTCCAGTGTCTTACGTAATGTTAAAATAGTCTGATAAAACGTATTGGGCAGGGTCACAACATCACGCGCTTTCCAGCCTTCGTTTACTAGTTCTTTTTGCGCGATGACCCTACCCTGATTCAAAATAAGATAAAGGAAACATGCCGTGGCGGGTTGCTGTAAATAAACAACCTCTCCAGTTGATTGATTTTTCAGGCTTCTGGTCTGCGGATTGAACTCTACTGTTCCATTTATTAAGTACAATATCATCGCCATGTCCTTTGGATAATTCCCGTTATCCCCCTAAAATGGTTCTTCATCACCATGTCGTCCCCTGGACATGTTGCCCAATGGAATAATCGATAATTCTTAAAGCCTATGGCAAAAATGTGATACTGCGTTCACAGGAATATTTGGCTCTGAAGACGCACCAGTTGCGCATAACCTGAAGAAACAATGCAATATTCTTCATATTCATTTTCCGCAACGCTCTTAACTGACTATTGCTGATAGCTCCCTCGCTGAGCAGCATGTTTCGTGCAATGGCGCGCTTTCCGAGTCCCGCCAGATAATATTCAATGATTATCCGTTCCCTGTTCGACAATGATCGGGTATGCAGAGGGATCCGCTTATTCTGCTTCAGCTGATCCAGTACATAAAAGTACTCCGTTAAAGGCGCATTTCGGGTCAATGAATAGCATCGTAGTTGTGTAAAATGCGTTAACGTATCCATTGTATCCGCACGCAGACATTCAATACTGTTTGTAATATAAACAGTACCACCTCCTGGATCAAAAACAACAATCTCAGGTGATTTATCAAGACCAGTAAAGAACAGTATTTGCTGCAGACCAGCAATAAAGTACTGATCATGTGAAAATATATGCATTATTCGTTAACTCCACTTGTAACAGCGATATTTCCAGGATTTGAAATTGCATGCTAAATTCATCTATTACAACATTATATTTTTACCGTTTCCACAGAGTCGATTCCTTTCGCCTGGCGATACATTCCTGAAAATTAATTGAAAAATTCAAACAAAACCACAATAAAGACAACTACCGTCTTTATGATATTGATTATTGCTGTAAATATCTTAAACTGTCATTTTAAATAGCCTTAAACGACCTTAAATGAAACATATCTTTCATCTCAAGTAAAAATCAGGCTTGTAACCGAATGATTTATAAGAAGATACAACAAAGATATCAAGCCATCAGTGCACAATAAAATCATATTAAAGGAATATTGATGAATGATGCAGTCCTGAGATCACCCGTCTCATGCAATGACGCCGGGATAAGCAGCCTGAGTTTCTCACTGACCATAAGAAGTTTAAATACGTTACTCATTCTTTACACCGAATGTTACTTACTAAAAATAATGTTATTTTCTTACCTGGATCGAGAAGCCTCCCCTCTGGAGAAACGCATTAACCACGTCGGAGTATTTATAAAAAATGATAAAAAAATCTTTAAGGACATTTGACCTTTTTTATTTCTCATCTTTGAAAGATCCCTTTATCATGAGAATGTCTGAGGCTAGTATGGTGACAGAAACGACCCCATGTAAAACCAAAGGATAATGACTTACATTATGACGACGATTACAAGGCATGAAATAAATGAAGACTGGGCGCTTGCCGGAATGGTTGAGGCTGGCGGTTTTATCTTTGTGAGTTACTGTGTTGGTAATATCGGACAACCCATTGAGGCACAAATCAATGGCGCGTTTGATAATCTGAGTGAAAGGCTAAGCACTATCGGCCTGACGCTGCAGTCAGTCGTGAAAATTGATGCGCTGTTCCGCGACGTGTGGGATATTCCGGTGATGGAGAACGTCATGAAGCAGCGCTTTGATGGCCAATTTCCGGCCAGAAAATCCATTCAGACTGAATTTGCTCATCGCGGAGGCACATCAGGAATGTTGTTTCAACTTGACGCCATTGCTTGCCGATAATATCCCATCCTATTACAGAGCGTTCTTGCGGCGTAATGAATAAACTCACCGCAAGAGCAATTCTCAGGAATAACCTTCCCACAGACATAGTATGCCATAGACCTGACTCGCGCTACCCACGCTGGGTTAACAATAAATTCACCGCCAGACTCACAAAACCACATGAAAACAGGATCCGTAGTCCCGACAAAATCATCGGGTGGTTTAATACCTTCGTGCGCATAAAGGATGAAAAAACACCATACAACATGAACACGAGCAGCGTCATTAACATGAAGATCAGACTCAGTATTAACATATCGGTTGCCGGTGCGGTTGATGTGGTTTGAATGAATTGAGGAAGGAAGGCCAAAAAGAACAGTGACAACTTGGGATTTAACAGATTGATAAATATCGCGTGCAGGATCACTTTTACCCTTGACTGAGAAATGTCGCAATCATCCGGTTGTAATGTTGATTTCTCTTTTATGATATTCCACGCCATATATAACAGCCACACGACCCCGGCATATTTGATGACGGTAAACGCCATTTCACTGGAGTAGAAAATGGCGGCTAATCCCGTGATGGCGGCCAACATATGCGGAACAATCCCCAATGTACATCCCACGGCAGCCAGCAAACTCATCGCTGTCCCCCGCGACAGCCCCATCGCGATGGTGTAGATAGCACCGGTTCCCGGCGAAATAATCACAATCAAAGAGGTTAATAAGAATTCGATACTGATTAGCATGGCGTTATCTCTGGTAAACACAAAACAGGAGAGTCAGTGTTTATCAGGATACCCCTGCAGATCTTGTAGAAAATTGCAGATGGTTAATCCACCATCGCGGAACGATATTGCCCCGGCGTGATGCCTGTCTGTTTCTGAAATGCATGAGTCAGATGGCTTTGATCGGAAAAACCAGCCATTAATGCAACATCAACCGTTCTCTTGCCCTGTGCCAAGAGTTTTTTTGCCAGCCGAACTCTGGACTGTAAAAGATAAGCATGCGGCGTCATCCCCACCTCCCTGGAAAAACGGCGAATGAGCTGGAATCGGGAGATGTCACACAGACTGGCTAATCCTGTCAATGTCATGTTCTCCTCCGGGGCATCATCAATGAACTCTTTTACCCGTCGTACTGTCGGAGAAGGCAGAATACGCGGTGCGGCAGAAAGGGTGTGGTGCCGTCCAGCCTGCATAAGGCAACGCATGATCATCTCTTCAATCGCCATAGCATCAGGATCATCGGTAGCCAGCTGATGAAGAAACTGCCTAATCATCAGACCAAGAGTAGGATCGTTAGCCACAGGCTTCAGGGTTAAATCACCTGTGGGTATGTCGGTATTCCATTCTTTTATAAAGACGTCAGGATTGATGTACAACATGTGCCAGCCCCGCGGACCCGTAGCGGGGATCCCGTCGTGAATTTCGCCGGGATTGACCATGATGATATCCCCTGTTACCGCATTTACATTGCCGATATTACTCCAAGAGCGATGGCTTCCCTGGATGAAAACCCCAATGCCGAATTGATCATGAGAGTGACGAGGGAACGCGCGCGCTGAATATAACGACAGTATTTCAACATCAGGTATCACACGACGGTACTGCTTCACCTGATGAACGTCTTTTTTCATGGTCGTTTTCTCATGGTCATGGAGGGAGATAAACATCGATTCTCTCAAGATACCCTCTGAAACGAAGACAGACGACCCATCTTTTGTAATTAGCTGGAACAGACTCGACTCAGGCCCGAATAAAAAAGGAGCAGGTTTACCCTGCCCCTCACCCTTCTCATGGAATATCCAGTCCCATGCTTACCAGTTGTATTTCACACCCACCATGCCCTGGGCATTGCTGTAGTGGTCACTCCCCATTTGCCCGGAGATATTTCCCCAGACCGTCAAGCGAGAGGAGAGTTGTCCTTCCACACCAATTTTCAGTTCTGCCAAATCTTTCACTCCCTGGACGTCATTTGGCATCTCACCCATAGTGACTCGCGGGCTGTGTGAGTTGTGGATCCAGTTCGCTTCAACAAATGGCTGGATGCCTGCCATCTTGTCCTCTTCGACGGTGGGTTTACGATTGAAATATGCTCTGACGCCCAGACTGGTCATCAGATTACCAGTGCTATCCGCCTTCACCGGCGTGCCATTACGTTCCCGATGATCGTCCGCCTGCACATCCATCCAGACGATCTGAGCTTTGGGCTGGATCCAGTAGGTCAATTGCTGACTTTCTGCAACCTTCAGGCTGTAACCCGCCTCAACCGCAGCCGTGATGCCTTTGGATTTATACGTTTCACTTGCCTGATACTGACCATTGACGGTGTTATCAAACCAGTTATAGAGCATCCAGGTGTCCACATAGCTTCCGGATTGATCAGGTTCGTTGGCATACCAGGTACCATACAGACCCACACTGTAACCGTCGACCGAACCACGGGAATGATGGTTATTTAACGCTGATGTGGTGCGGCTACGGCTGTTGGCATAACCCGCCATTAGCCCAAGATGCCAGCGGTCCAGACCATCTGAACTCCACTGCGCCAGATCGCCGCCAAGTTGCAGCACATAACTATTGCTCTGGGTTTTTAACTGTTCGCTATCGTCGTTAAAGCGCGTATGACTTCCCACGTTGCGTATCCACATGCTGGTAGTTTTACTCTCACCAGTTAGCGCATCGGTATACTGCGTTTCGCCAAGACGATCGTGAAGCCGCGAAATGAACAGGGTATTGGCAGCCAGGCTATTAGCCAGATAACTGCCAAATTCCGGGCGAACCTGTGAAGGACCACCAGGGTGAACCGGTGCCTGCGGGATTTCTGGCGAAGCTGGCACGCCCGGGTCAACGGGGTCACTCAGCCCCCCAGTGCTGCTTAAATACCAGTTGCTGCCGCGCCGGATCACATTGTAATCATACGCACCGGCAACAATGCGACTCTCTTTCTCGAAAGTCCCACTGGAGTTTCCTGCAACATTGACAATTTCAATCCCTTCGACCGTCTGCGCGCCCATGCCACCAATATTATTGATTGCCACCAACGTGTGGCCGGAGGTATTTCCCTCTACGATGAGTTTGTCCGTTGCGGAGTTATCCCCTCCGAGTACCGTGTTCATCATCAGGGTGCCACCGCCGGTATAATCGCCTTCCACAGTCAAAGACTTAAACGCGCCAGTATTGCCCGGCGCCAGCATATTCACTCGCCCGCCCGACAGCGACAGGTTAGTGACATGCGAATTGCCAGTCATGTTCCATACCGCGCCGTTAGTGATATTCATGTCTACGACACCCTGGCTGGTCGACGTTGTTGTTGCGGTATAACTGGCCGCGGTTAACCAGGAGTTGGCATTATTGAGGGTCATATTCAGCGTACCGCCGTTTGTCGCCCCAATATCGCCGTCAATCTGAACGGTTCCGGTTTCTGATGTGTTCACATCAATCAGGCTTCCATCGCCTGATGAGAACAGCGACCAGGTTATCGCAGGATTATCATTGATAAATAACCCTTTCTGAATGTCCGCTTTGCCTCCGGCAAGAACTTCAATCCCGGAAATATACTCCGCCTGAGAACCTGAAGTGGAAACCGTCAGGTCATCCTGAAATTCAGCATAAGTCGTTTCTTCGGGACTGCCATAAAGATAGACACCCTGAGTTGTATCCACGCCGTTTAATACGGAAATAGACGTTCTCCCTTTGAAGAGGGCCTGACTTTCCCACAGGTAGAGTCCCGTGTTGTAATATCCCCCGTTGCTCTGGAGTTTGAAATCCGCATTGGCGATTAATGATGAGGTATCCATCAGCGCGACGCCTCTAAGCCAGTGCCCATCTAACCATCCAAGATATTCGTGTTCATATTCACCACGCGTACCGAGTGGCGTCAGGTTTTCACCAATCAGGGTCGTGTCGCTGTTAAAGACAAAATCTGTCGAGTTAGCAGAAAGAATGTCCCCCCCAACATTGTCACCAAAAAGATTGTCTATATCTCCATGGACAATGGCTTCAATGAGCGTAGTGCCGGTGAAGGTGAAACGCGAGCGGGTGAGGTAATCGCTACTCACTCTGGATAAAATACCCTGGCTGCTTTTCAGATGGATGAAATTTGCTTCCAGATTCACGCTGTTGACGACATTATTGGCCATCGGGTAATTAGCCGATCCTGCATCTCTCCCGGCCATGATTGCAGATTCATTTGTATCAATCAGAATGTTATCCGCCCTGACGTTCACTGAACTGCCCCCGGCTATTAATATCCCGATGCGTCTGTCAATCGAGTAACTCCCCGGATCGCCATCAACATTGATGTAAAACAGCCCTCCGTCAAAATTCAACTCTCCCCCATAAAGACCAATACCATGGCGGTGCGTAGAAACCTCATCGGCCAGAGGCACGAGCACAGAGAGATTGATTTTATTTTCACCATCGCTCTCAAAATTTAGTACCCCTCCAGGCCCGGCAAAGAGTCCATAGATATCGGAATAGCTGTCTTTAACAACATTGCTGACAACAACATTGCCTCCGGTAAAGGTCATCGTTCCGCTAAGTGTTCCTCTTTTCCAGGCATAAACCGCAGAACTGTTATCAACGGGATTATTATTAAACCCTATAATGCTCAATGTCTTGCCCTGAGCAATGTCAATATTCATCCTGCCATTAGTCGTATTGAGTATTGAACGCTGGTAATAAAACATTCCGGTATATCCGCTGGCATCCAGCAACACATCACCCGCCGTTACGGTATGATCACCCGAAGCAATCTGGTTTATGCCGGTGGTGTAATTCCGGCTGACTAATTCTTCCGTGTAGACAGGAAAAGCAACTATAACGGTACAACCTGAAGCTGCTAATAATATCTTTTTCAATATCCCTTGAATCATTTGTCTGTCCTCCTGATAAGTATTTTCATTGCCAGTGTCGCTGCGATAACGTTTTTCCCCAGAAAGAAAATTTCCCGGCTAATGATTTTAAATAAAACAATAACACTATCTCCTCACTACGATATATTTCATCAATACCAGGTTCTTAATAACAGCGTATAACCTTGCTAATTAAGATAATTAGCATCCAATTCCCATTATTCCGATTTATTAAAAACCAATACTCCTGATAAGAATTCTCTTTGTTTTTAAAAGAAATATTACTTTTCAGGCGTCATATAAAAGCCGGTAGAATATAAAATTAGATGCACAGAAAACCACCAAAACTGTACGTTTCAGAATAATGGCCTTCATGTTAAATGATAAAATACTCTCGTAACATCAGATGATTTCATCTACTGAAAGATGAAGAATAGAAATCACCCGTATTAAATATAGCCAGAAAAATGCCAAATGTATAGAGCTATTTATTTGTGAAAATATCATTCTATTTTTATCATTGACTTGTTAAATAGGGACTGGATTATTCCTGGTTTTTTACAGACCCAATATATCTCTGTTGCGTATTATATTGACGCGCTTTTTTTGACGCCCTATTTACAATGTTTCAGGTGGCTAAGAATGAATAAAGGATGCGATTCGGCGTATTGCGCGACTGGCCTCCGGTATCTTGCCAGCGGATGACTGGAAGACGTGCCACATACCTTTCCACACTTCAATTTGAACGTTAACACCCGCCTCTGTCGCCTGTTTCGCAAGGCGGATCGCGTCATCGAGAAGTAATTCATCGCTTCCTGTCTGTACCAGGAGAGGGGGAAGTCCGGTCAGATCGCCAAAAAGAGGAGAAACCAGCGGATTTGAGGTTTCGGCATCAGAACAATAGTATGCGACGGTTTGCCGCAAATCCTCAATAACGATCAGCGGGTCCTTATCTGCACAGGAAGAGATGCTGTCGCCCGATAAGGTGTAATCAAGCATCGGAGATAATAAGAAACCGGAATGCGGCAACGGAAAATTTTCACTTTTGAGTAGCAGGAGCAGAGATAAAACCAGCCCTCCACCGCTTGAGTCACCGCCAAGAATGATCTCATCAGGCCGATACCCCTGCGCTAATAGCCACTGCCACGCATATTTGGCACCCATCAAACCGGCGGGAAAGGGATTTTCAGGAGCTAATGAATAGTTGAGCGTGAGGGCATTCACGTTTGCATAATGGACAATATGTCCAACCAGTTTCCGGTGTGTGATGCTTGATCCCTGACTGTTACCTCCGCCATGAAGGTACAGAATAACTTTCCGCTTTTCGGCCTGCGAATGTCGCACCCACTCCGCTGAAATACCCTCTTCATCAATTTCTTCTGTGCTGACATTTTCGGGTAACGGAACATTCTTTGCCCCTTCTTCCCATACTCTTCTTTGCTCATGAAGAGGCGTGTTAAGCACGAAATCTACATTGCTTGCGTAATTCCTGAAAAGTGCGTCTCTTTTGCGCTTAGCTTCAATGCTTAACATGATGTCGCCTCACTGCGAATCGCCAGACTGGAGATCAGTATACAGAAAACGCGTTCGGTTTCAGCACAATACACCATAAACTCTCGTCCATGAAATGACGCCCACAGACGGTTACCAGACAATCTGGAGGCAAATTTCAGACACAAAAAAACCACCCGTAGGTGGTTTCACGACACTGCTTATTGCTTTGATTATTCTGCTTTTCCCATGGTACCCGGAGCGGGACTTGAACCCGCACAGCGCGAACGCCGAGGGATTTTAAATCCCTTGTGTCTACCGATTCCACCATCCGGGCTCGGGAAGAAAGTGGAGGCGCGTTCCGGAGTCGAACCGGACTAGACGGATTTGCAATCCGCTACATAACCGCTTTGCTAACGCGCCTTAAATCTTTGTCTTGCGACTGACACCCGCAACTGCCGATGTCTTAATCTGGAGCGGGAAACGAGACTCGAACTCGCGACCCCGACCTTGGCAAGGTCGTGCTCTACCAACTGAGCTATTCCCGCATCATCAAGTAAATCGTTAATCACTTGATTTTACTATCGTCTGGCAATCTGCGCTGCCGTTCGATGCGTTGCATTCTACTTACCTGACGCAATGAGTCAACGATATTTTTCGCCACTTACGCTCGTTTGCTGAAATTTACGGCGAAACGATCACTGATCAAGCAAATCCCCACGCGCGGCGTTCAAATACTGGAACATTGACCACAGCGTCAGGACCGCAGCGACGAAGAACAGTGCAATCCCCGCGTACTCCACCCAGATATTCGGACGCCACAGCAGCCAGGCCAGCGCTGCCATTTGCGAGGTGGTTTTGACTTTGCCGATCCAGGAGACCGCCACGCTGCTGCGCTTACCCAGTTCCGCCATCCATTCACGCAGCGCGGAAATGATGATTTCACGTGCAATCATCGTGGCCGCGGGCAGCGTCACCCACCAACTGTGATAGTGCTCGGTCACCAGTACCATCGCAATTGCCACCAGCACTTTATCCGCAACCGGGTCGAGAAACGCACCAAAACGCGTACTCTGGTTCCAGCGACGCGCCAGAAAACCGTCAAACCAGTCGGTCACCGCAGCGATACAGAAGATCAGCGCAGCAACGAACGGCGCCCAGGTGAATGGCAGATAAAACACCACGACAAAGAATGGGATAAGTATGACGCGAAACAGCGTAAGCAACGTTGGAATATTAAATTGCATAGTGACGGGTAACTATCTGTTGTCAGAGAATTTACCCCTATGTTGCTACAGCGGACTCAATGTTTCAACGACCAGAAGATCTTTTCTGCCAGTCCTTGCGAAATACCCGGCACTTTTGCAATTTCTTCAACGCTGGCGTTACGTAATCCTTGCAAACCACCCATATATTTCAACAACATTTGGCGACGCTTCGGTCCAACGCCTTCGATGGTCTCCAGCGTACTGGTGTTTTTCACTTTCGCCCGTTTTTTACGGTGGCCGCCAATGGCATGATCGTGGGACTCATCGCGGATATGCTGAATCACATGCAATGCCGGCGAATCCGGTGGCAAGCTAAATCCCTCACCTTCCGGTTCAAAGAACAGCGTTTCCAGACCGGCTTTACGGTCAGCGCCTTTTGCAACACCTAACAGCAGAGGGTGGTTTTTATCCCAGGGGACATCCAGCTCGGCGAAAACGGCCTTCGCCTGCCCCAGTTGCCCTTTTCCGCCGTCGATCAGGATCACATCCGGAATCTTACTTTCTTCGATGGCTTTACCATAACGGCGACGCAGTACCTGATTCATTGCCGCATAGTCATCGCCCGGCGTGATACCGGTGATATTGTAGCGACGGTATTCCGCACGCAGCGGCCCGTTCGCATCAAAGACCACGCACGATGCCACCGTCTGTTCGCCCATCGTGTGGCTGATGTCAAAACATTCCATCCGTTTTACAGCTGGCAGCTTCAGCACGGTTGCCAGCGCCGTCAACCGTTGGGTAATGGTCGACTGCTGAGAGAGTTTCGTGGTCAGCGCCGTGGCGGCATTGGTCCGCGCCAGTTTCAAATAACGTGCGCGATCGCCGCGGGGTTTGGTCTGCACATTAATACGACGCCCTGCCAGTTCAGAAAGCGAATCGGCCAGCAGCGTTTTGTCGTGCAGATTGAAATCCAGCAGGATCTCGCCAGGCAACGTGCGCATCTGGCTGCCCTGGAGATAGAATTGCCCGACGAAGGTTTCTACCACTTCGCCCAGTTCAGTCCCTCCCGGCACTTTCGGGAAATAACTGCGGCTGCCCAGCACTTTCCCCTGGCGGATAAAGAGCACATGGACACAGGCCATCCCGGCATCAAACGCAACGCCGATCACGTCCAGATCGTCTCCCGCGTTGGAAACGAACTGTTTCTCCGTCACCCGGCGCACGGCCTGGATCTGATCGCGTATACGCGCAGCCTCTTCGAACGCCAGATTTTGACTGGCTTTCTCCATCCGCGCGATCAGTTGAGTTAAGACCTGGTCATCTTTACCGGATAAAAACAACCGAACATAGTCAACCTGCTGCGCATACTCTTCTTCACTCACCAGGCCTTCGACGCAGGGCCCCAGGCAACGGCCGATCTGGTATTGCAGACAAGGGCGCGAGCGATTGCGATAAACGCTGTTTTCACACTGACGGATCGGGAAAATTTTCTGTAACAGCGCCAGCGTTTCACGGACGGCATAGCCGTTGGGAAACGGGCCAAAGTATTCGCCTCGGGTATGTTTCGCGCCACGGTGCATAGCCAGCCGGGGATGCGTATCCGCGCTGAGAAAAATAAAGGGATAGGATTTGTCATCACGTAACAGCACGTTGTAACGCGGCTGATACAGCTTGATATAGTTGTGCTCGAGCAGCAACGCTTCCGTTTCGGTGTGCGTCACCGTCACATCGATTTGCTGAATGAGCGCAACCAGCGCTTCGGTCTTACGCGAAGCCAGGTTGCTGCGGAAATAGCTGGAAAGCCGTTTTTTCAGGTCTTTCGCTTTACCCACATAGATAACCGTACCACCGGCATCATACATACGATAAACGCCGGGTTGACTGGTTACGGTTTTTAGGAACGCTTTCGCGTCAAACTGATCGCTCACTGGCTTGTTAACGTCTCCGCATTACACAGGCCATGGCGAATTGCCAGGTGAGTCAGCTCTACATCACCATGAATGTTTAGTTTACTGAACATACGATAGCGATAGCTGTTCACCGTTTTAGGGCTGAGATTCAACTGCTCGGAAATCTCATTCACCTTCTGACCTTTAGTGATCATCAGCATAATCTGCAATTCGCGCTCAGACAAACTGGCAAACGGGGTTTCCGTTTTTTCGGGTTCAATCTGGCTTAATGCCATTTGCTGGGCGATGTCAGAAGCAATGTAGCGCTGCCCGGAATAAACCGAGCGGATGGCACTTACCACTTCCTGAGGCGCAGCGCCCTTACTCAGGTAACCTGCGGCTCCGGCCTGCATCACTTTTGCCGGCAACGGGTTTTCCGTGTGAACGGTCAACATAATCACTTTAATATCGGCAGTTGAACGCGCAATTTTGCGCGTGGCTTCAAGGCCACCAATACCGGGCATGTTCATGTCCATCAACACGACGTCGACGGTGTTGGCGCGACACCATTTAACGGCATCCTCACCGCAACCTGCTTCACCGACAACTTTTATACCCTTTATATCTTCAAGAATGCGTCGTATCCCTGCGCGCACCAGTTCGTGGTCATCAACAAGAAGAACGTTGATCAAAGGAATATCTCCAGAATAGGGATAACGCTACTGATAGTGGATCGCCACTATATTAGCGGGTTTTATCTCAACTTTAAAACGTAAAAAACGTCCGGTAACCGATTTTGCTCTCGTTTTCGGAAATTAGTCTGTACGCTTTGTGGAAACTTAGGCTAAGAACAGCCAGTTACACGCACTATTTTCGGGAACGAGGTTTCACAATAGTGACAAAAACTCGCTTTCTCTCGCCTAAATGCTAAATAGACAGGTAAGTTTGTAACAATAATTAACGAGTAAAATACTCGGAATAAACAATAAATGAGGAAAATATAGACTTCTTATGTTGTTGTTTAATTTAACTCCGCTGGTGTGATTTCCGATCGAAAAACAACCACTGCTATTTTTCCCTCAGCTTATGGTATACTCCGCGGCCTTAACATTTATCATCGCAAATTTTTACTGAAACATTACGAGGAAAATAAATGAGTACGCCTGATTTTTCCACTGCCGAGAATAATCAAGAACTGGCTAATGAAGTCACCTGCCTGAAGGCGCTGTTAACGCTGATGCTGCAAGCCATGGGCCAGGCGGATGCGGGCCGCGTGATTCTTAAAATGGAAAAACAGATCGCGCTGGTCGAAGACGACGCGCAGGCTGCAGTATTTTCCAGCACTGTTAAGCAAATTAAACAAGCTTACCGTCAGTAAAGAAAAACCGGCTGAGAGCAGTGCTTTCAGCCGGTTTATCGTCTGCCACGCAGAACGTTTATTGTTTCAGATAAGCCCGGTCGCCGCGGCATAGCACGCAATCTGCGTCTTATTCGGCGCGTTAAACTTCTTCTGCATATTCTTCTGGTGAAAGTTAACGGTATTTTCTGATATCGACAGAATCATCGCAATTTCAGCTGAAGTCTTCCCTTCCGCCGTCCATTTCAGAATCTCTTTTTCTCGTTTGCTAAAGCGCATTTCCGGCGCCATCACCATCTCATCTTCGAGTCGGGAAAGTGCCGTTAAGCTTTCGCGCACCAGCAACTGCAGTTTCAATTCGACTTCATCGCCCGCAAACGGCGTATTACGCAGGCTTGACCGTGAGACCGAGAGAAAGCCTAATGCGCGATTTGGCAGCATGAGACATTGCGTGACGCCTTTGCGTAATCCGTGTGAACGGGCAGCATCCCACATTGTCTGCGCGTCACTGAATAATGCGTCATTCCAGGGCAGATGTCCCTGAATGAAGTTTTCCGGCTTCAGCACAGGATCAATCGCGAAATAGTTTTCCGCCTGATATTGCGAAACCCACGCATCGGGATAAGTGGTATGAAGGGAAATTTTAGGACGCGTGAACGGAACCGGATGCCTGACACACAGCGCGTAATAATCAAATTCCAGCAATAGTGTCTGCTGCTGTAATTCGCTGTAGACGTCTTCTGCGCAAGTCATTTCGTGAAAGCGTAACAGCATCGTCCGTCGCCAGGTAAAGAAATCTAAATCCTGCATACTTAGTATTCGCACCCTTGAGAGTGATAATCATTTTAAATGTGAGAAATAACCTATCACATAAACATACGGTAGATGTATAAAATATCGGTCAGGGAGCAGATTACTTGAGCGTTGTTTCAGTTCGCGTATTTTGTCCAGGGAAATACGTTCATCATCATGCGTCTGGTATTACTATTTATGCATCTCCACTCGGCCGAAATGGGATAATCCCGGACGAGTGGAGAAAACCAATCATTGCAGCAGAAACTTCTCAAGAAACTGACGGGTTCTCGGTTGCTGTGGATTGGCAAATAGCGCTTTGGCTGGCCCCTGTTCCACAATGCGCCCCTGATCCATAAATATCGCCCGGTCCGCAACATCGCGGGCAAAGCTCATTTCATGGGTCACAATCACCATGGTGCGTTTTTCCTGCGCCAGTTGACGGATAGTGCTCAACACCTCGCCCACCAGCTCAGGATCGAGCGCAGACGTCGGTTCATCAAACAGAATCACTTCCGGGCGCATGGCCAGCGCACGGGCAATCGCCACTCGCTGCTGCTGCCCGCCGGATAAGCGCCGCGGGTAGCTGGTCTCTTTCCCGGCCAACCCCACTTTCGCCAGCAGTTCCCGCGCCCGCGCCATCGCCTCTTCTTTGCCCTCGCCTTTCACGATAACCGGACCTTCAATGATATTCTCCAGTACCGTGCGATGGGGAAAGAGATTGAAGCTCTGGAACACGAAGCCCACATGCTGGCGCAACTGGCGAATCAGCGTTCGTTGCTGACCGAGCGATCGCGCCGTATCAATGGTGATATCACCCACGGTGATCGTACCCGCTTCCGGTTGTTCCAGCAGGTTAATACTGCGCAGAAGCGTCGTTTTTCCCGACCCGC
Source organism: Citrobacter sp. CtB7.12 (assembly GCF_001297795.1). Classification (NCBI taxonomy): domain Bacteria; kingdom Pseudomonadati; phylum Pseudomonadota; class Gammaproteobacteria; order Enterobacterales; family Enterobacteriaceae; genus Citrobacter; species Citrobacter sp. CtB7.12. Next base: position 430,858 of record NZ_LIFT01000003.1, read on the forward strand.
TGGGACCGATGATCGCGACCACCTCTCCCGCCTGCACTTGCAGATCGATGCCGTGCAGCACCGTCTGCCCATGAAATTTCTTGACCAGGTTTTTTACGTCGATCGCACTCATTTTGGCTCTCTCTCCTGGCGGTTCAGTTGATTTTCAAAGTAGTTCTGCAATGAAGACAGCACGGTTGCCATGATCCAATAGATCAGCGATGCCGCCAGATACATGGTGAATACCTCCAGCGTGCGCGAGGTGATCAGTTGCGCCTGACGGAACAATTCTGGCACCTGGATGGTGGCCGCCAACGACGTGTCTTTCACCAGACTGATAAAACTGTTGCTCAGCGGCGGCAGCGCTACCCTGGCAGCCTGCGGTAAAATGGCGCGACGCATGGTCTGCCACGGCGTCATCCCGATACTGGCAGCCGCTTCCCACTGTCCTTTGTCAATCGATGAAATCGCCGCGCGCAGCGTTTCCGCGGCATAGGCCGCCGTATTGAGCGACAGGCCAATCATTGCGGACGGCACCGGATCCAGCTCAATACCAAACTGCGGCAGACCGTAGTAGATCATAAACAGTTGTGCGATAAGCGGCGTACCGCGAAAAATAGAGATATAGAAACGCGCCAGCCAGCGCAGTGGCAGCAGCGGCGACAGGCGCATCAGCGCGAGGATAAATCCCAGCAGCAGGCCGAAGAACATCCCGCCAATACTGAGTTGCAGCGTAAACACCGCCCCTTTGAGCAGATACGGCAGGGAATCAATAACCAGTTGGATACTTTCTTGCATGAGCTTATCCGAAATTACACGTGTGGATGGTAGGCAAACAGCGCAGGCGCCCCACCAGTATGGATAAAGAGAATCGGGCCTTCGTCTTTAAAGCGTTTCTGGCTGATTCCGTCAATCAGTCCGGCCATCGCTTTTCCGGTATAGACGGGGTCGAGAAGGATCCCTTCCAGACGCGCCAACAACTTCACGGCTTCCATCCCCTCTTCATTTGGCGTGCCATAGCCTGGGGCATAGTAGTCATCCCACAACAAAATCTCCGCCGCCGCTGTCAGTTCCAGTTCTCTGGCAACAGCCTGTTGCAGCGCCACCACTTTCGGTTTTTGATCGGCTACGCTGCGTGAAACGGTTACGCCAATCAGATCCACATCCGGCATCAGTTGTTCCAGCCCAACCGCCAGCCCGGCGTGCGTTCCTGCACTGCCAGATGCTACCACCACCGAAGAGAGCTGCACCGCGCCTTCACACTGCTGAGCGATTTCCAGCGCGCTTTCAACATAGCCTAATGCCCCCAACGCGTTTGAACCACCGACCGGTATAATGTAGGGACGAAAGCCCTGCGCTTCGATTCGGGTGGCCAGTTCTTGCAATTGGGCATCCGGTGCATGTAGCGCATCGCACATCTCAACCTGTACGTTGAACAGATCCAGCAGCAGTCGGTTGCCATTGGTGAGATAGTTTTCCGCCGTGGTGCCAATGGGGTTTTCCAGCAGCGCCACGCAGTGCAGTCCCAGCTTCGCGGCGACCGCCGCCGTCTGACGCACGTGGTTAGACTGAATCGCGCCTGCCGTGATCAGCGTATCAGCGCCTTCACGCAGCGCATCTGCGGCCAGGAACTCAAGCTTGCGCAGCTTATTTCCGCCCATCGCCATCGGTGTGACGTCATCGCGTTTGATGAAGATATCCCGTCCCAGGTAGTCAGAAAAGCGCGGCAGGTATTCCAGCGGCGTCGGCGCACCGATAAATTCCAGGCGCGGAAAGCGTGTCAGGTTGTGCAGTGGCATAAAGCCTCCGATTATTCGTTGTTGTGATGTTCTTTTTATTATGCACGTTCAAACGCATGAAATAAAAAAGGCGCTGATTAAAGCGCCTTTTTTTTCATATCGTTCGGACTATTTGGTGATATCCGCGCCAAACCACTTCTCAGAAAGCGCCTTCAGCGAGCCGTCTTTCTGCATTTCAGCAATCGCTGCGTCCACCGCCTTCAGCAGATCTTCATTGCCTTTACGCAGCGCAACGCCTGACTCCTGACGGGAGAAGGCTTCACCGGTGACCGCAAGCGTATCTTTGGTCTTTTTAACCAGATCCAACGCCGCCAGACGATCCACCAAAATGGCGTCGATACGGCCTACGCGCAGATCCTGATATTTCGTCGGGTCATCATCATAAGTCCGGATATCAACGCCCTGGACGTTCTGACGTAACCACTCTTCATAGTTAGTACCCAGACCCACGCCCACTTTCTTATCTTTCAGATCGGCTGCAGTTTTAATCGCGCCTTCATTGCCTTTTTTCACCAGCGCCTGGATACCGGAGACGGTATAAGGGGTAGAGAAATCATATTTCTTCTTCCGCTCGTCGGAGATGGTGACCTGATTGATCACCACATCGATGCGTTTAGAATCCAGAGAGGCCAGCATCCCGTCCCATTTGGTCGGTTTCAGCGTGGCTTTCACGCCCAGATGCTTCGCGAGCGCTTCGGCAAATTCCACTTCAAAGCCGGTCAATTTACCGTCATCGCCCTGGAAACTGAACGGCGGATAGGTGCCTTCCAGCCCCACCAGCAGCGTGCCGCGATCTTTAACCTTCTTCAACAGACCTTCATCTGCAAACGTTTTTGCGCTCATTCCCGCGACAAGCGCCACAGCCATCACGCCCATCAGCGCCTGGCGCCCCAGAAGTGCTAATTTCATATTTACCCCGAATGTTGTTATGAATGCCCGTAGTGTAGAGCGTTTATGGGTAACGACATAAATCACTCTGCTACATCTTATTCATTTTTAATATATATCAGAAGTCATCCGGAGGGAGGAATTCTGTTGCTGCTCGGGGCGAGCATGCGCTTTATATTGTGCGTACTTACGCAGCGCGATGCGATAGTTGTTGGTGCTGGTCTCCGGCAGCCACGGCGCCAGGTTTTCATCAAGGTAACCGTCCTGGAGCAGATCGTGAGAAATTTTCTGCTCGCTGAGATGATTACCGAGACGGCGCAGACGGACAACATACTCGCGTACGGTCCCGTGGCTCATTTCGGTCTGTTCAAACAGGAATTGTTTAAAACCAATGATGTCGAAGAAATCGCTCTGCGTCTTGCAGTGCAGATCGCCGCAGAAACGGCATAGCGCCACCCACTCTTTCTGCTCCTGCTGCCAGGCGGCTTCATCCATGAGTGTATCGAGGCGGGAAATGGCGATTTTATTGACGATCTGCCCTTTGCGCACCAGCGTGATGCGATCCAGTAACTTGTGGCAATGGGCGCAATGCGTCTGGCTGTGTTTAAAGTCTTTGAGGTAGCGGCTTAGAGGCCGTCTTTTTGATTGCTGCACCGTCATGAGAACTCCTGGTAGTCAATACGTTGTGCGGCATTTTTCAGCGCCGACAACGTCGTTCGCTATAACTTACCCAGCTTCGTGCGTAACCGTTTTATGGCCTGACTGTGCAACTGGCTGACCCGTGACTCTCCGACTTCCAGAACCGCGCCAATCTCTTTGAGATTGAGTTCTTCCTGGTAATAGAGCGTGAGCACCAGTTGTTCGCGTTCCGGAAGGGCTTCAATGGCATCCATCACGCGCTGGCGCAAATTGCTCTCAAGGAGCTGTTGTAACGGGTTTTCCTGCTGATGTTCTTCTGTCACCAGCTCGATACTATCGCCATGCTCTTCCCGCCACTCGTCATAGGAGAAGAGTTGGCTGTTGTTGGTATCAAGCAACATCTGACGATATTCTTCTACAGGAATCGCCAGCCGCTCCGCCACCTCAGTTTCCGTCGCGTTGCGCCCTAATTCCTGTTCCAGTTGCCCCATCGCCTGTGCCACTTCGCGGGCATTGCGCCGAACGCTACGCGGCACCCAGTCGCGGCTGCGTAGTTCATCCAGCATCGCCCCACGAATACGCTGCACTGCGTAAGTGGTAAATGCCGTTCCTTGCAGAGCGTCATATCGGTCAACTGCATTCAATAACCCGATACCGCCCGCCTGTAGCAGATCGTCCAGTTCTACGCTCGCGGGCAAACGCACCTGCAGGCGCAACGCTTCGTGACGCACCAGCGGTACATAACGCTGCCACAGCGAGTGTTTATCCATTACACCTTCAGCGGTATACAGTGAATTCACGATAAACAGCCCTGCGTTAAATGAGTTATCGGCATGATTATCCGTTTCTGCAGGGGTTTTAATCGGGTGAATAGTGGGTGAAATGAGGGGTTATTTAGGGGTTACCGGTAAAGCCAGAACGAAAAAACCCCGCCGGAGCGGGGTTTGCGCAAGAAGCGTAAATTAACGCAGCAGAGACAGAACGTTCTGAGTCGTCTGGTTAGCCTGTGCCAGTACAGAAGTACCTGCTTGTTGCAGGATCTGCGCACGAGACATGTTAGACACTTCAGTCGCGTAGTCAGCGTCTTCGATACGGCTACGAGCAGAAGACAGGTTGTTAACGGTGTTGCCCAGGTTGGTGATAGCAGAATCGAAACGGTTCTGTACCGCACCCAGGGAGCTACGCAGTTTGTCAACTTTAGCCAGCGCAGCATCCAGTTTTTCAAGTGGATTGTTGGTACTAATGGATTTCAGGTCGCTGGCAGTCAGTTCTTTCGTTTTATCAACAGTTGCCGTCGGCGCGTTACTACCCAGAGCACCCAGCGTTACACCGTAGGTTTTTTCGCCATCACGAACAATCGCTCTCGCGCTACCATCTGAACCTAAAGCGAACTCAACAGCCTTACCATCTGCATCTTTGATGACAGAAGTATTGCCAGTCGCTGTATCAACGTTTACAGCCAGGTATTTGCCGTCAGCAGTTTTTGCTGCATAAGTATTCGCAACTGCGTTGCCATCTTTGTCAAGAACCTGACGAACATCAAGGTTTTTGCCGTCAGAGTAAACAGACATCGGAGAATCGTTGAATGCCAGGGCTTTACCTGCTTTGTTGTTAGACACATCCACAGCTACGGCATTACCGGAAGCTTCTTCTGCAAAAGCAGTAACGCGACCACCAAACTTAGCCAACTGAACATCAGCAGCTTGAGTACTGCCAGCACCATCGCTAACCTGTGTCTGAACTTTCTTATAGCCCGTGCCATCCTGTTGGAGCAGAGTATAGGAAGCAGTCGCAGCATCGCCGGCCTGAGCGACAAAGTGCGTCTGGCCATCCACCTCAATTTTGTATACTTTAGCAGCAGCACCCAAAGCATCGGTAGTATCACCGGTATCAACAGCTGAGGCACCAAAATAGGCCGTGATAGCACCGTTGGTACCATCGCGGAAGTCAGCACCAAACGCGGCACCTGCAGCCCCGTTAACTGCGCCGGTATCAGCAACAACGTTGGTCAATGCCGGTGCTGCTTGACTTTTCAGGCTCACAGAAGCAGAGGTCGGAACTTTACCCGGCGCCACGCTGAAGCTATCCAGACCTAAGGTTTTCGCATCGATTTTATCCAGCGCGATTTCGATGGTTTCGCCATCGTTCGCACCCACCTGGATTTTCATGGTCTGGTCAGAAGCCAGCACTTTCACGCCGTTAAACTGAGTCTGACCAGAAACGCGGTCAATTTCGTTCAGACGCTGGGTGATTTCGTCCTGGATGGAGTTCAGGTCAGAATCAGAGTTAGTGCCGTTAGTTGCCTGTACAGACAATTCACGGATACGCTGCAGGTTGTTGTTGATTTCAGACAGTGCGCCTTCCGTCGTCTGAGCAACAGAGATACCGTCGTTGGCGTTACGAGAAGCCTGAGTCAGGCCTTTAATGTTTGACGTAAAGCGGTTAGCAATCGCCTGGCCCGCAGCATCGTCTTTCGCGCTGTTGATACGCAGACCGGAAGACAGGCGCTCAATCGCAGAGCTCAGGGAAGACTGAGATTTGTTCAGGTTGTTTTGGGTCAACAGCGACAGGCTGTTTGTATTAATGACTTGTGCCATGATCTTTTCCTTATCAATTACAACTTGATGTTATTGGGCTGTTGCCCACGGTTTCTCACCGTAACCCTTGTATCGGCACCTGAATTTCGAACTTTAGAGAATTTTTAGTTTCCCCCCATTTTTTCTTAGCCTTTGAATAACCCGTCTTCTTGCACACTATTCCGGCCATTATTTCTCCAAATTTATTATTAAACTTTGCCGCCAGATTGCCGATAAGGTGGCTAACCACTGTTTGCAATTAAAAGGGATTACGCATGGCTTCTTTTACTTCATTAGGCGTGGGTTCAAACCTGCCGCTGGATACGTTACTGACGAACCTGACCACGGCTGAGAAGGGACGCCTGAAACCTATCACCCAGCAGCAGAGCAGTTTTACAGCAAGACTGACGGCGTTTGGAACGTTAAAAAGCTCACTGGAAAAATTCCAGACCGCCAACACGGCACTCAATGATGCGACTCTTTTTAAAAGCACCACGGCGGTAAGCAACTCAACGGATCTCACGGTGAGCACAACAGCAGGAGCGGCTGCCGGGATCTACAAAATTAACGTGACCCAATTAGCCCAGGCCCAATCTATTCGTACCACCTCTACGGTAACGGACAGTAAAGCGGCGCAAGGTAACGACAATGCCCAGCGGACGCTGATTATTAAGCAGGACGGCAAAGAGAAACCATTAGAAATAAAACTGACCAAAGATCAAACTTCGCTGGAAGGAATGCGTGATGCGATTAACAATGCCAACGGTGGGGTGACGGCCAGCATTGTTAAGGTTAAAGATAACGATTACCAACTGGTTCTGACCTCCTCTAACACGGGACTGGCCAATCAGATGAGTGTTTCCGTCTCAGGCGATGAGAAACTCAATCAATTTATCAGCTTCAACAATCCCAACAGCCCGAATAGTAATGTTGAACAAATTGTTGAAGCGAAAGACGCGGAGCTTACCGTTAACGGGATCAATATTGTTCGTAGCAGCAATACTGTAACGGATGCGCCACAGGGCCTGACACTGAACCTGACGAAGGAAGTCAAAGATGTCACCGTTACCGTGTCGAACAGTAATGATAAATCCACCACCGCGATCAAAGCCTGGGTGGATGCGTATAACTCTTTAGTTGATACCATTGGCTCCTTGACGAAATACACGTCGGTTGATGCAGGCGCAGAAGAGCAGGACGCCAGCAACGGCGCACTCCTCGGTGACAGCACCGTTCGCACCATCCAGACCGGTATCCGTGGTCAATTCTCCTCCAGCGCCAATGACGGGAAATTCCAAACGTTATCGCAAATGGGCATTACCCAGGATGGCACCACCGGTAAGCTGAAAATTGATGATGAAAAACTGAAAAAAGCGCTAACCGATAATAGCGTGGATGTTCAACAGCTGTTAGTCGGTGATGGCAAAGAGACCGGAATTACGACCAAAGTGGCTTCGCTGGTGAAAGGTTACCTGGCCGATGATGGCATCATCGACAGCGCCCAGGACAGCATCAATGCCACGCTGAAAAAACTGACTAAACAGTATCTTTCCGTCAGTGCCAGTATCGACGATACCATTGCGCGGTATAAGGCTCAATTTACGCAACTGGATACGATGATGAGCAAGTTGAATAACACCAGTAGCTACCTGAACCAGCAATTTACTGCGATGACCAGTTCCTGATAACCAGAGGTAAACATGTATACCGCGAGCGGTACCAAAGCTTATGCGCAAATCAGCGTGGAAAGCGGCGTGATGAGTGCGAGTCCGCACCAGTTGATCGAAATGTTGTTTGATGGCGCAAACAGCGCCCTGGTGCGCGCTCGCCTGTTTTTAGAGCAAGGTGATATTACCGCCAAAGGGGAAGCGCTGAGTAAGGCTATCAATATCATTGATAATGGTCTGAAAGCGGGACTGGATCAGGAGAATGGCGGCGAACTCGCCGACCATCTCTCTTCGCTGTATGACTATATGATCCGTCGTTTATTACTTGCTAATTTACGCAATGACAGTCAAGCCATTGAAGAAGTGGAAGGGTTACTCGGCAACATTGCGGAAGCCTGGAAACAGATCTCACCGAAAGCATCTTCCCAGGAGTCTCGTTAATGACCTCAGCCGTGGAGTTTATCAACCGTTGGCAGCGCATTGCGCTGCTCAGTCAGTCGCTGCTCGAACTTGCGCAGCGGGGTGAATGGGACCTTTTACTGGAACAGGAAGTCACCTATCTGCAAAGTATTGAAGCGGTCGTTGAAACGCAAACTCCACCGGGCATGACACGCAGCATTCAGGATATCGTGGCCAGTTATATCAAACAGACGCTGGATAACGAAGAATGCCTGAAAGGTTTACTGCGCCAACGGCTCGATGAGCTTAGTGGTCTGATAGGCCAGTCAACGCGTCAGCAGTCGCTCAACAATGCTTATGGTCGACTTTCTGGCATGCTGCTGGTACCCGACGCTCCCCCTGCTCCACAATAATTCCCGCTACGTTAGCAAAAATCTTCCATACTCCAGAGGTCGTCTACAAGACTTCTGGAGCTCGGAAGATGAAAAACCCCACGTTACTGCAGTTCTTCCACTGGTATTACCCTGAAGGTGGCAAACTCTGGCAAGAGGTGACAGAGCGCGCAGACAGCCTCAATGATATCGGTATCAACATGGTCTGGTTACCGCCCGCCTATAAAGGCGCGTCAGGCGGCTATTCCGTCGGCTATGACTCTTACGATCTGTTTGATCTCGGCGAGTTTGACCAAAAAGGTTCCCTTGCCACCAAATATGGTGATAAGGCGCAGCTTCTTACGGCTATCGACGCGCTGAAGAAAAACGACATCGCGGTGCTACTCGACGTGGTGGTGAATCACAAAATGGGTGCAGACGAGAAAGAACCCCTGCGCGTACAGCGGGTCAACGAAGACGATCGCACGCAAATTTCCGATGAGATCATCGAATGCGAAGCCTGGACGCGTTACACCTTTCCGGCGCGAGGCGGTCAGTACTCGCAGTTCATCTGGGACTTCAAATGTTTCAGCGGCATCGACCACATCGAAAACCCTGACGAAGATGGCATTTTTAAAATCGTCAACGACTATACCGGCGAGGGCTGGAACGAGCAGGTCGATGATGAAATGGGCAATTTCGATTACCTGATGGGTGAAAATATCGATTTTCGTAATCACGCCGTCACTGAGGAGATTAAATACTGGGCGCGCTGGGTGATGGAACAAACGCAGTGTGACGGCTTTCGCCTCGATGCGGTCAAGCACATTCCGGCCTGGTTCTATAAAGAGTGGATCGAGCATGTTCAGGAGGTCGCGCCGAAGCCGCTGTTTATCGTCGCCGAATACTGGTCGCACGAAGTGGACAAGCTGCAAGCCTATATCGACCAGGTGGAAGGCAAAACGATGCTGTTTGACGCCCCGCTACAGCTCAATTTTCATGAAGCGTCGCGTCAGGGACGTGATTACGACATGAGCCAGATCTTCAGCGGCACGCTGGTAGAAGCCGATCCGTTTCACGCCGTGACGCTGGTCGCCAACCATGACACCCAGCCGTTGCAAGCGCTGGAAGCCCCCGTTGAAGCATGGTTCAAACCGCTGGCCTACGCGCTCATCCTGCTGCGGGAAAATGGCGTACCGTCGATTTTCTATCCCGATCTCTATGGCGCGCACTATGAAGATACCGGAGGCGACGGAGAAACCTATACCATCGACATGCCGATCATTGAACAACTCGACTTACTCATTCTTGCCCGCCAGCGTTTCGCCCACGGCATTCAGACGCTTTGGTTTGATCACCCCAACTGCATTGCTTTCAGCCGTAGCGGAACGGACGACGATCCCGGATGCGTGGTGGTGTTATCCAATGGCGACGACGGTGAAAAAACGCTTACGCTGGGTGAAAACTACGGCAATAAAACCTGGCGCGACTATCTGGGAAACCGCGAGGAGATCGTCATCACTGACGAAAATGGCGAAGCCACGTTTTACTGCAATGGCGGCAGCGTCAGCGTATGGGTCATTGAAGAGGTGATCTGATGAAGCGCCCCGACAGGGAAAACTGTCGGGGACAATTGTTTACGGTAATGGCGTTGGCAGCGGGGATTTCTCCAGCGCGGCGGCACACTCCACCGTTGGACGGTCCACGCGTTGCAGGGTCATCCCATCATATTCCAGGGTGTTCCCTTCCCGCTCGATCTCATAAAGTTCACGTTTGACCGTCACGTTGGTTAAGTCACCGGACAACATCGTTAGCTTACCCGGCAGCGCAATAACCCTCTGCCACTGGCGACAATCGAGCGTATCGCCCTCTTTGGTCACCACCAGACTGGCAATAGCTTCCGGGCTCACCAGTTTGCGCTGCGGCCCGTTAGTCTGCCAGTACCCTTCCAGCCCGGCGGGCGCAGGCGTTTTGACCACATCATTGTAGTTTTCCACCTCGGCGCATCCCGCTAACATCAGTAACGCCCCAACGATTGCACATTTTTTCATCATTCATCCTGCATGCGAAGAAAAGAGGATTGTGGCATTAAAGGCCTGCGGTCGCCAGCCTTTCGCGGTGCCAGCAGAACTTTGATCCATTTGGGATTACCGCTTAATAGTACCAGGCAAAATTGCCGCCGTGGTGTACTATCCGCTTTCTTGTTTCACACCTTCTGAGTTCAGAGGCAAAACACATGTCATGGCAACAATTCAAACAAGCCTGGTTAGTTAAATTCTGGGCGCCCATCCCTGCGGTCATCGCAGCGGGTATTCTCTCTACGTATTATTTTGGCATCACTGGCACCTTCTGGGCCGTCACGGGTGAATTTACCCGCTGGGGCGGACAAATCCTGCAACTGTTTGGCGTCCATGCGGAAGAATGGGGCTACTACAAGCTGATCCACCTGGAAGGCACCCCGCTCACTCGCATCGACGGGATGATGATCCTCGGTATGTTCGGCGGTTGCTTCGCGGCAGCGTTGTGGGCCAACAACGTCAAACTACGCATGCCGCGCAGTCGCATCCGCATCATGCAGGCAGTGCTGGGCGGGATCATCGCCGGGTTCGGCGCGCGTATGGCGATGGGCTGCAACCTGGCGGCATTCTTTACCGGTATTCCTCAATTCTCTCTGCACGCCTGGTTCTTTGCCCTGGCAACCGCCATCGGTTCCTGGTTTGGCGCACGTTTTACCCTGCTGCCAATATTCCGCATTCCGGTCAACATGCAGAAAGTCTCCGCTGCGTCGCCGTTGACGCAGAAACCGGATCAGGCGCGCCGTCGTTTCCGCCTCGGCATGCTGGTGTTTATCGGCATGATTGGCTGGGCGCTGCTGACCGCCATGAACCAGCCGAAGCTGGGTCTGGCGATGCTGTTCGGCGTGGGTTTTGGTCTGCTGATCGAGCGCGCGCAAATCTGCTTCACCTCCGCCTTCCGCGATCTGTGGATCACCGGACGCACCCATATGGCAAAGGCGATCATCTTCGGGATGGGCGTCAGCGCAATCGGTATTTTCAGCTACGTACAACTGGGCGTGGAAGCCAAAATCATGTGGGCGGGCCCGAATGCAGTAATCGGCGGGCTGTTGTTTGGTTTTGGTATCGTGCTGGCAGGCGGGTGTGAAACCGGCTGGATGTACCGCGCGGTGGAAGGCCAGGTACACTACTGGTGGGTGGGTCTCGGTAACGTCATCGGCTCAACGATTCTGGCCTACTACTGGGATGACTTCGCCCCTGCGCTGGCCACCAACTGGGATAAAATTAACCTGCTCAACACCTTCGGTCCGCTCGGCGGCCTGCTGGTGACCTATCTGCTGCTGTTTGCCGCCCTGATGTTAATCATCGGCTGGGAAAAACATTTCTTCCGTCGTGCCGGGCTGACCCCTGCTAAGGAATCCGCATGAAAAACATTGTTCCTGATTATCGCCTTGATATGGTCGGCGAGCCCTGCCCTTACCCTGCCGTCGCGACGCTGGAAGCGATGCCGCAGTTGAAGAAAGGGGAAATTCTGGAAGTGGTCAGCGACTGTCCGCAGTCCATCAATAACATTCCGCTGGATGCGCGCAACCATGGCTACACCGTGCTCGATATTCAGCAAGATGGGCCGACAATTCGTTATTTGATTCAGAAGTAACTGATTGCCGGAAGGCAACGGCCCCTTATCCGGTCTACAGGGAATCACAGGCCGGATAAGCGCCAGCGCCATCCGGCACTCAAACCTAAACCTGCATGGACATCACTTCCTGATAGGCCGACACCAGTTTGTTGCGCACCTGAATTCCCATCTGCATGGAAACTGAGGCTTTTTGCATATCGGTCATCACATCGTTGAGCGCAATCCCCGGCTCACCCAGCGTGAATTTTTCCGCCTGTACGCGGGCAGCAGTTTGCGTATCGCTGATGCGGTCCAGCGCCGCGTGCAATTGACCGGCAAAACTCACGGTCGGTTGCGGCAGTGTCTCCTGCGCCCTGGCGCTCATCGCCGTCGCCTGGAGCTGGCTGATAACCCCTTCAATCCCCTGAATCGCTGACATGATAATCCTCTGGATGGTTTTCTACGCAGCAGAGATTACCAGTTTGTCAATAAGATAAAGGCGCTAAATAACGATAAAAAACCCCGGTTTTTGCCGCATAGAAAAAAACGAAACCGCAAATAATGAGACCGTCAATTTTTCGATTTTGCTGACCCGGGAGTGAGTCTTGTTCCACTTTGCAAATAAAGCCGTCCACGAGCAGTCACGAGGTGCGAGATGAACGCGACTGCATCGGCTGCAACCCAATCTAAACCTCTCGAGTGGCTTAATCGCCTGCGTGCGAATCCCAAAATTCCTCTGATTGTGGCAGGCTCTGCGGCCGTCGCCATTATTGTGGCGATGGTGTTGTGGGCTAAAGCGCCTGATTATCGTACGTTATTCAGCAATTTATCCGATCAGGATGGCGGCGCGATCGTCACCCAGTTGACCCAGATGAACATCCCGTACCGCTTCTCGGAAGGCAGTGGCGCGATTGAAGTTCCCGCCGACAAAGTCCATGAACTGCGCCTGCGTCTTGCCCAACAAGGACTGCCGAAAGGGGGGGCGGTGGGCTTTGAGCTGTTGGATCAGGAAAAGTTCGGCATCAGCCAGTTTAGCGAGCAGGTTAACTACCAGCGTGCGCTGGAAGGCGAACTGGCACGCACCATCGAAACCCTTGGCCCGGTTAAGCGCGCCCGCGTACATCTGGCAATGCCCAAGCCGTCTCTGTTCGTGCGTGAACAGAAATCCCCTTCAGCCTCGGTGACCGTCAATCTGGAACCGGGGCGTGCGCTGGATGAAGGTCAAATCACTGCGGTCGTCCATCTGGTTTCCAGCGCGGTAGCCGGTCTGCCGCCGGGCAATGTAACGCTGGTCGATCAGGCTGGTCATCTGCTCACGCAGTCAAATACCAGCAGTCGCGATCTGAACGACGCACAGCTGAAATACGCCAGCGACGTGGAAGGCCGTGTCCAGCGTCGTATCGAATCGATCCTGTCACCGATTGTCGGTAACGGGAATGTCCACGCGCAGGTCACCGCGCAGCTGGATTTCGCCAATAAAGAGCAGACAGAAGAACAGTATCGGCCAAACGGCGATGCCTCTCAGGCCGTGCTGCGTTCGCGTCAACTGAATGAAAGCGAGCAAATTGGCTCCGGTCTGCCCGGTGGCGTACCGGGTGCGCTGTCCAACCAGCCTGCCCCAGCCAATACGGCGCCGATCACCACGCCGCCAGCGAATCAGCAAAATGCGCAGAATGCACAAAATGGACAGAACGCGCAGCAGCAGACGGCCACCAGCGCCAGTGCTGGTCCACGTAATACCCAACGCAACGAAACCAGCAACTATGAAGTTGACCGCACCATTCGCCACACAAAAATGAACGTCGGCGATATACAGCGACTCTCCGTCGCCGTGGTCGTGAACTACAAAACGTTGCCGGATGGCAAACCGCTGCCGCTCACTGCCGATCAAATGAAGCAGATTGAAGATTTGACCCGTGAAGCAATGGGCTTCTCGGACAAGCGCGGCGATACCCTGAACGTGGTCAACTCACCGTTCAGCGCTACCGATGACAACGCTGGCGAACTGCCGTTCTGGAAACAGCCGTTGTTTATCGAACAGTTGATCTCGGCCGGACGTTGGTTGCTGGTGCTGTTGGTGGCATGGATCCTGTGGCGCAAAGCGATTCGTCCGCAGTTGACCCGTCGCGCTGAAGAGGCGAAAGCCGCGCAGGAACGCGAGCAACTCCGTCAGGAGACCGAAGAAGCCGTTGAGGTTCGCCTCAGTAAAGATGAGCAGACTCAGCAGCGTCGGGCTAATCAGCGCCTGGGCGCCGAAGTGATGAGCCAGCGCATTCGCGAAATGTCAGATAACGATCCGCGCGTCGTGGCGCTGGTCATTCGCCAGTGGATGAATAACGATCATGAGTAATGCTCTTTCCGGTACCGATAAAAGCGTCATCCTGTTGATGACCATTGGCGAAGATCGCGCGGCGGAAGTGTTCAAACACCTCTCCCAGCGCGAAGTGCAGACCCTGAGCGCCGCCATGGCGAACGTCCGCCAGATCTCCAACAAACAGCTGACCGACGTGCTGGCGGAGTTTGAGCAGGAAGCCGAGCAGTTCGCCGCCCTGAACATCAATGCCAACGAATATCTGCGTTCGGTACTGGTGAAGGCGCTGGGCGAAGAGCGAGCCTCCAGCCTGCTGGAAGATATTCTTGAAACCCGTGATACCGCCAGCGGCATTGAAACGCTCAACTTTATGGAGCCGCAAAGCGCCGCCGACCTTATCCGCGACGAACACCCGCAGATTATCGCCACCATCCTCGTGCACCTCAAACGCGGTCAGGCGGCGGATATCCTGGCGCTGTTCGACGAACGTCTGCGTCACGATGTCATGCTGCGTATCGCCACCTTCGGCGGCGTACAGCCTGCCGCACTGGCGGAACTGACCGAAGTGCTCAACGGCCTGCTCGACGGTCAGAACCTCAAGCGCAGCAAAATGGGCGGCGTGAGAACGGCGGCAGAAATTATCAACCTGATGAAAACGCAGCAAGAAGAAGCGGTTATTACCGCTGTGCGCGAATTCGACGGCGAGCTGGCACAAAAAATTATCGACGAGATGTTCCTGTTCGAAAACCTGGTCGATGTGGACGACCGCAGCATCCAGCGTTTGCTGCAGGAAGTGGATTCCGAGTCGCTGCTGATCGCCCTGAAAGGCGCGGAACAGCCGCTGCGCGAGAAGTTCCTGCGCAATATGTCGCAACGTGCGGCAGATATCCTGCGCGACGACCTCGCCAACCGTGGCCCGGTGCGTTTGTCGCAAGTGGAAAACGAGCAGAAGGCCATTCTGTTGATTGTGCGTCGTCTGGCCGAGACCGGCGAGATGATGATTGGCAGCGGCGAGGATACTTATGTCTAACGAGCTGCCGTGGAAAATCTGGACCCCGGACGATCTCGCGCCGCCGCTGGCTGAATTTGTGCCCATGGAGCACGACGATGACCCCGTGTCTGAAGAGGACGAACCCGAGATCAGTGCGGAACAACAGCTTGAGCAACAGTTAGCCCAGCTGAAAATTCAGGCCCACGAGCAAGGTTACAACGCGGGACTGGCGGAAGGACGGAAGTCCGGTCATGAACAAGGCTATCAGGAAGGGTTGGCACAAGGGCTTGAACAGGGCCAGGTGCAGGCACGCACCCAGCAGGCGCCGCTTCATGCACGGATGCAACAACTGGTCAGCGAATTCCAGCACACGCTGGACGCGCTGGACAGCGTAATCGCTTCGCGTCTGATGCAGATGGCGCTGGAAGCCGCGCGTCAGGTCATTGGTCAGACGCCCGCGGTGGATAATTCCGCCTTAATCAAGCAGATCCAACAGCTCTTACAACAGGAGCCCCTGTTCAGCGGCAAACCGCAGCTGCGCGTCCATCCGGATGATTTACAGCGCGTTGAAGAGATGCTCGGTGCCACCCTCAGCCTGCACGGCTGGCGTTTGCGTGGCGATCCGACCCTGCACCATGGCGGCTGCAAAGTTTCTGCGGATGAAGGCGATCTCGACGCCAGCGTGGCGACCCGCTGGCAAGAACTGTGTCGTCTGGCCGCGCCGGGAGTGATCTGATGACCTCACGCCTGACTCGCTGGTTGACGACGCTGGATAATTTCGAAGCCAAAATGGCGCAGCTTCCGGCCGTTCGTCGTTACGGACGACTGACCCGCGCCACCGGCCTGGTTCTGGAGGCCACCGGGTTGCAGTTGCCGCTTGGCGCGACCTGCGTGATTGAACGCCAGGACGGAACGGAAACCCGCGAAGTGGAAAGTGAAGTGGTGGGCTTTAACGGTCAGCGCCTGTTTCTGATGCCGCTCGAAGAGGTCGAAGGCATTCTGCCCGGCGCGCGTGTCTACGCCAAAAACATCGCCGGTGAAGGGTTGCAAAGCGGTAAACAGTTGCCGCTGGGTCCGGCGCTGTTAGGTCGCGTGCTCGACGGCAGCGGCAAACCGCTTGACGGCCTTCCCTCCCCCGACACCACGGAAACCGGAGCGCTGATTACCCAGCCGTTTAACCCGTTGCAGCGTACGCCGATTGAGCATGTGCTGGATACCGGCGTTCGCCCGATCAACGCCCTGTTAACCGTCGGTCGCGGCCAGCGTATGGGGCTGTTCGCCGGTTCCGGCGTCGGGAAAAGCGTGCTGCTTGGCATGATGGCGCGCTATACCCGCGCCGACGTCATCGTCGTTGGACTGATTGGCGAACGTGGCCGCGAAGTGAAGGATTTCATCGAAAACATTCTCGGTGCCGACGGACGCGCGCGTTCGGTCGTGATCGCCGCACCGGCGGACGTGTCGCCCTTACTGCGCATGCAGGGTGCCGCTTATGCCACCCGTATCGCCGAAGATTTCCGCGATCGCGGTCAGCACGTGCTGCTGATCATGGATTCCCTGACCCGTTATGCCATGGCCCAGCGTGAAATCGCGCTGGCGATCGGTGAACCACCGGCCACCAAAGGCTATCCGCCGTCGGTCTTCGCCAAACTTCCGGCGCTGGTTGAACGCGCAGGTAACGGGATCCACGGCGGCGGTTCCATCACCGCCTTTTATACGGTACTGACCGAAGGCGACGATCAGCAGGACCCGATTGCCGACTCGGCGCGAGCCATCCTTGATGGTCACATTGTGCTGTCGCGACGTCTGGCGGAGGCCGGACACTACCCCGCTATCGACATTGAAGCGTCGATCAGCCGTGCGATGACGGCGCTGATAACGGAACAACACTACGCCAAAGTACGTCACTTCAAGCAGTTGCTGTCGAGCTTCCAGCGCAACCGCGATCTCGTCAGCGTCGGCGCCTATGCCAAAGGCAGCGATCCGATGCTCGATAAAGCCATCGCGCTGTGGCCACAACTGGAGGCGTTTTTGCAGCAAGGTATTTTCGAACGCGCTGACTGGGAGGATTCTCTGTCGGCGCTCGATCTGATTTTCCCGACGGTGTGATGAAGCAAGAGGGTAATGGTCATGGCTGAACATGGTGCACTGGCAACACTCAAAGATCTCGCCGAAAAAGAGGTGGATGACGCGGCGCTGCTGTTAGGTGAAATGCGCCGCGGTTTTCAGCAGGCGGAAGAACAGCTCACGATGCTGCTTGACTACCAGAATGAATATCGCAGCAACCTCAACAACGATATGAGTCAGGGGATTGCCAGTAATCGCTGGATTAACTATCAGCAATTTATTCAGACCCTGGAAAAAGCGGTGGAACAACACCGCCAGCAGTTAACGCAGTGGACGCAAAAAGTAGATATGGCGCTGAACAGCTGGCGTGAAAAAAAACAACGGCTTCAGGCCTGGCAAACCTTACAAGACAGACAGAACGCGGCGGCCTTACTGGCTGAAAACCGCCTGGATCAGAAAAAAATGGATGAATTTGCGCAGCGTGCAGCAATGAGGAAACCAGAATGATCACTTTACCCCAACGGGTCACCACGGACACTGACCTTATTACCGGCTTGTCGTCCGGTAAGGCGACGGATTCCGCCCAGGATTTTCTGACCCTGCTGGCAGGCGCATTAGGCGCAGGCGACGCACAGAGTAAAGACGCGCCGCTGACGTTAGCCGATATACAGGCCGCCAGCGGCAAACTGCAAAAAGGCCTGCTGGCACAGGACGGTGACGCTTCGCAGACCGTGAAACTGGCCGACCTGTTAGCGGCCAAAGAAGGACAGTCTGAAGAGTTGCAAAAAGGACTGAGCGATGCGCAGGCCCTGCTGTCCGCCCTGACGCCCACACAAAAGAGCAGTGCGCTCGCGGCCCTGCGCCAGTCCGCGCAGAAAGATGAAGGTGCCACGGCTCTCAGCGATGACGATCTCGCCAACCTCAGCGCCCTTTTCGCCATGCTGCCGGGTCAACCGGGAATGACGACACCGCCGGTAACTACCGGTGAAAAAGGGCGTGTGCTGAGCACCACGTTGAGCACCGATCCCCGTTCGCTCGCGCAGGCCGCGACCAGTCCGTTGACCCATGACGATGCGAAAAAAAGCAAAACGGACAATGCCACGCCGGTGATCGCTGCGGAAAGCGCTAAAGGTCAGCCGGTCACTACGCCTGTGGTGGCTGCCGCTGCCGCTAACGCGGAGATCGACAGTACGCCTTCACCCGTGACGCCAGGCATCGCGATGACCGCAACCCCGCATTCCGCCTCACAGCCGCTGCCCACCAGCGCCGCACCGGTTCTGAGCGCACCGTTGGGTAGCCATGAGTGGCAGCAATCCCTGAGTCAACACATCACGCTGTTTACCCGTCAGGGTCAGCAGAGCGCGGAACTGCGTCTGCATCCGGAAGATCTGGGTCAGGTACAAATCTCGCTTAAGCTTGATGATAACCAGGCACAATTGCAGATGGTCTCAGCCCATAGTCACGTTCGCGCGGCGCTGGAAGCCGCCCTGCCGACGCTGCGCACGCAACTGGCGGAAAGTGGCATTCAACTGGGACAAAGCAGCATTAGCAGCGAGAGTTTCGCCGACCAGCAGCACGCCTCATCCCAACAGCAGCAGACGGCTCGCACGCAGGGACAGGATCGGCTCATGGTTGATGACGAGAGCGAGCTGGCGGTTCCCGCTTCGCTCCAGTCCGCCGCACGCGGTAATGGCGCCGTCGATATCTTCGCCTAACGCCAGAGGTAGCATGATTATCCGCGTCTTTTCCACGCTTTGCCGTGGTCAGGACACGGGATAATCAGCCGATAAGCTGTACCGAAACAGGAAGCCCGTATCAGATGACTGATTCCGCGATTAGCAAAAAGAGCAAACGCTCAATTTGGATCCCGCTGCTGGTAATCATTACCCTTGCCGCCTGCGCCATCGCAGGCTATAGCTACTGGCGTATGCAGCAGCATCCCACTCCGGCGGCCAATGAGCCACCGCCGCCGCCTGCGCCGGTGTTCTTCGCCCTGGATACGTTTACCGTCAATCTGGGCGATGCGGATCGCGTTCTGTATATCGGCGTGACGCTGCGTCTGAAGGATGAAGCCACGCGCACGCGCCTGAACGAATATTTGCCAGAAGTCCGTAGCCGTCTGCTGTTGCTGTTCTCTCGTCAGGACGCCAACGCACTGTCTACCGAAGAAGGTAAGCAAAAATTGATCGCGGCGATTAAAGAGACGCTTTCCCCTCCGCTCGTTGCCGGACAACCCAAACAGGACGTCACCGACGTGCTGTATACAGCTTTCATTCTGCGGTAAAGACATGGGCGACAGTATTCTTTCTCAGGCTGAAATCGATGCGCTGTTGAATGGCGACAGCGACACGAAAGACGAGCCGACTCCGGGTATCGCGGGCGAAAGCGAAATTCGCCCGTACGATCCCAATACCCAGCGTCGCGTAGTGCGCGAGCGTCTGCAGGCGCTGGAGATCATCAACGAACGTTTTGCCCGTCAGTTCCGGATGGGGTTGTTTAACCTGTTGCGTCGTAGTCCGGATATCACCGTCGGCGCGATCCGCATTCAGCCGTATCACGAGTTTGCTCGTAACCTGCCGGTACCGACCAACCTGAACCTGATCCACCTGAAGCCGCTGCGCGGTACGGGTCTGGTAGTGTTCTCGCCGAGCCTGGTGTTTATCGCCGTCGACAACCTGTTTGGCGGTGATGGCCGCTTCCCGACGAAAGTGGAAGGCCGCGAGTTTACCCACACCGAACAGCGCGTCATCAACCGCATGCTGAAACTGGCGCTGGAAGGTTATAGCGACGCCTGGAAGGCGATCAATCCGCTGGAAGTGGAATACGTGCGTTCTGAAATGCAGGTGAAGTTTACCAACATCACCACGTCACCGAACGATATCGTGGTCAATACCCCTTTCCATGTCGAGATTGGCAACCTGACCGGTGAGTTCAACATCTGTTTGCCGTTCAGCATGATTGAACCGCTGCGCGAACTGCTGGTGAACCCGCCGCTGGAAAACTCCCGCAATGAAGATCAGAACTGGCGCGACAATCTGGTGCGTCAGGTTCAACACTCCGAGCTGGAGCTGGTGGCGAACTTTGCCGATATTCCGCTGCGCCTTTCTCAGATATTAAAACTGCAACCCGGCGATGTGCTGCCAATAGAAAAACCAGACCGCATTATTGCTCATGTGGACGGTGTACCTGTACTGACCAGCCAATACGGCACGGTTAACGGCCAGTATGCGTTACGCGTGGAACATTTGATTAACCCGATTTTGAATTCGCTGAATGAGGAACAGCCCAAATGAGTGACATGAATAATCCGTCTGATGAGAACACTGGCGCATTGGACGATCTGTGGGCTGACGCGTTGAACGAGCAAAAAACCACGACCAGCAAAAGTGCGGCCGACGCCGTTTTCCAGCAGCTTGGCGGTGGCGATGTCAGCGGCACGCTACAGGATATCGATCTAATCATGGATATTCCGGTCAAACTGACCGTTGAATTGGGCCGCACGCGGATGACCATTAAGGAGCTGCTGCGTCTGACGCAGGGTTCCGTGGTGGCGCTGGACGGCCTGGCGGGTGAACCGCTGGATATCCTGATCAACGGCTATCTGATCGCCCAGGGTGAAGTGGTGGTCGTGGCCGATAAATACGGTGTACGCATTACCGACATCATCACACCGTCCGAGCGTATGCGTCGTCTGAGTCGTTAATCATGAAAACCCAGGCCACCGTTCAACAGCCTTCTGCCGCACCGGGCTCGCCTTTGATGCAGGTAAGCGGCGCGCTGTTGGGGATCATCCTGTTGATCCTGGTAGCCGCCTGGGTAATCAAGCGCCTGGGTTTTGCGCCGAAAGGCGGCAGTACGCGCGGCCTGAAAGTCTCCGCCAGTACCTCATTGGGTCCGCGCGAGCGGGTGGTGATTGTGGATGTTGAGGATGCACGGCTGGTGCTTGGCGTCACGGCGTCAACCATCAATGTGCTGCATACCCTCCCCCCAGCCCCTGTCGTGCCAGAAGAGACGCCGTCTGCTCCTGCCGATTTTCAGGCCATGATGAAGAGTTTGCTTAAGCGTTCCGGGAGATCCTGATGCGCCGTTTGTTATCCCTTACGCTGACCGGTCTATGGCTAATCAGCCCCGCCGCGCTGGCGCAACTTCCTGGACTGGTGAGCCAACCGCTGCCCGGCGGCGGACAAAGCTGGTCGCTCCCCGTACAGACGCTGGTCTTCATCACCTCGCTGACCTTTATTCCGGCTATTTTGCTGATGATGACCAGCTTCACCCGCATCATCATCGTCTTCGGTCTGCTGCGTAATGCGCTCGGTACACCGTCCGCACCGCCAAACCAGGTGCTGCTGGGACTGGCGCTGTTCCTGACCTTTTTCATCATGTCGCCGGTCATCGACAAGATTTATGTTGAGGCCTATCAACCGTTCAGCGAAGAGAAAATCTCGATGCAGGAAGCGCTGGACAAAGGCGCACAGCCGCTACGTGAATTTATGCTGCGCCAGACCCGCGAAGCCGATCTGGCCCTGTTCGCCCGTCTGGCAAACAGCGGTCCGCTTCAGGGGCCAGAAGCGGTACCGATGCGCATTTTGCTTCCCGCCTATGTGACCAGCGAGCTGAAAACCGCGTTCCAGATCGGCTTTACGATTTTCATTCCTTTCCTGATTATCGACCTGGTGATCGCCAGCGTGCTGATGGCGCTGGGGATGATGATGGTTCCCCCGGCAACCATTGCCCTCCCGTTCAAACTGATGTTGTTCGTGCTGGTTGATGGCTGGCAACTGCTGGTGGGTTCGCTTGCACAAAGTTTCTACAGTTAGAGGCGAAAAATGACACCCGAATCGGTCATGATGATTGGCACCGAGGCCATGAAAGTTGCCCTCGCGCTTGCCGCCCCCCTGCTGCTGGTCGCGCTGGTGACGGGGCTTATCATCAGTATTTTACAGGCCGCCACACAGATTAACGAAATGACACTGTCGTTTATCCCGAAAATCGTGGCGGTGTTTACGGCGATTATCGTGGCCGGTCCGTGGATGCTGAATTTGCTGCTGGATTACGTGCGCACGCTGTTCACCAACCTGCCATACATCATCGGGTAAAACGACGGATGTTGCAGGTAACCAGCGATCAATGGCTGCAGTGGCTGAGCCTCTATTTCTGGCCGCTGCTGCGCGTACTGGCGCTGATTACTACCGCTCCGATCCTCAGTGAACGTGCCGTCCCCAAACGGGTAAAGCTGGGGCTGGGGATCATCATTACCCTCGTCATTGCCCCTTCGTTGCCGCCTAACGACGTGCCGATTTTTTCGTTTAATGCGTTATGGCTGGCGATGCAGCAAATTCTGATCGGCATCGCGCTCGGCTTTACCATGCAGTTTGCCTTTGCGGCGGTGCGTACAGCGGGTGAGATTATCGGTCTGCAGATGGGGCTTTCCTTTGCCACCTTTGTCGATCCGGCAAGCCATCTGAATATGCCGGTGCTTGCCAGAATCATCGATATGCTGGCGATGCTGCTGTTCCTGACCTTTGACGGTCATCTGTGGCTGATTTCGCTGTTGGTCGACACGTTCCACACCCTGCCCATTGGCGGTAATCCGGTGAACAGCAACGCGTTTCTGGCGCTGGCCAGAGCGGGCAGCCTGATCTTCCTCAACGGGTTGATGCTGGCGCTGCCGGTCATCACCATGCTGCTAACGCTGAACCTGGCACTGGGATTACTAAATCGTATGGCACCGCAATTATCCGTATTTGTGATTGGTTTTCCGCTTACCCTGACCGTGGGCATCGCGTTAATCGCGGCATTAATGCCGTTGATTGCGCCGTTTTGTGAACACCTATTTAGCGAAATTTTCAATTTATTAGCTGATATTGTTAGTGAATTGCCCGTTAATAATAGTCCATAATGTTTATCTTGTTATTCTAAGGATTATCCTAAAGTCATTCAGTAAAAACATCTACCAGGATAACTCTCACGCGCTTTATTTGTTTTTATCTCACTCACATAACGCAACATTTACTTTAAGACAATTCCAGGCAAATTATACGTAACTTTACGGGATAGTAAGTCCGCCTGAAAACCGCAAACGCGTCTCATTAGGTGAAGCATTCGGTTCCGTTAAGTTGTGTGAGATATTCGGGTAAGGGGAATTATCGTTACGCATTGAGTGAGGGTAAGCCATGTCAACGATTATTATGGATCTATGCAGTTACACCCGGCTAGGTTTGACCGGGTATCTGGTAAGCAGAGGGGTGAAAAAAAGGGAAATCAACGACATTGAGACCGTTGAAGAACTCGACATCGCTTGTGATACACACCAACCTTCTGTGGTGTTTATTAATGAAGACTGTTTTATCCATGACCCAGCCAACAGTCAGCATATAAAGCAAATCATTAATCAGCATCCCAATACGTTATTTATTGTTTTTATGGCAATTGCCAATGTGCATTTTGATGAATATCTGTTAGTCAGAAAAAACTTATTGATCAGTTCAAAGTCAATAAAGCCAGAATCCCTGGACGATCTCCTTGGCGATATTCTGAAAAAAGAGACGGATTCCGCCAGTGTAATAAATTTACCGACGTTATCATTAAGTCGTACTGAGTCCAGCATGCTGCGCATGTGGATGGAAGGCCAGGGAACAATTCAAATTTCGGATCAAATGAATATCAAGGCAAAAACGGTGTCATCCCATAAGGGGAATATAAAACGAAAGATAAAGACGCATAACAAACAGGTTATCTATCATGTCGTCAGACTAACCGATAACGTGACCAACGGTATCTTTGTTAACATGCGATGAGACGTCCCGACTGGTGGATGTCCCACCAGCCGGGTTTACATCGGCTGTCGCAATCCTACTCTGCCTTCTCCACAAAGATACCATCCTGATGCCCTGACTCATTAAAGAACCAGATGCCGAGCGGGTAGTCTTCCAGCGAAACCAGGTACATTGTGCCTTCACTAAACTCTTCCACTGCCAGTACCACGCCAGGACGACGAGAACCGCCGTCCGTTTTGACTGTGACCCGATCATTCACCTTCATCATTATCCTCCTGTGGCTTTGTGCCAGTGTAGAACAAAAACCGCTGACTGACAGCGTCTGAGCGGTTCGATTGCGGGTTTTCTCAACGGTCTATACTTAGTCTGTGGCACGGTGAATGACGAGGTTGAAATGAAGACCGCGAAAGAGTACAGCGATACCGCAAAACGTGAAGTCAGCGTCGATGTTGACGCGTTGCTGGCGGCGATTAATGAAATCAGCGAGAGTGAGATCCATCGTAGCGGAAACGACCCGGACAGAGTCAGTGTGGATGGCCGTGAGTATCATACATGGCATGAATTGGCCGAGGCGTTTGAGCTCGACATCCATGATTTTAGCGTGACGGAAATTAATCGATGAGCTGCAGCGAAAAAAATCCCGACCCTAACGGGTCGGGATGAAACTTGCTTATGCAAGAAGCACTTGAAAATTCGTTACACCAGGAAATCTGATGTACGCTAAACCTTATCCGCAATTTTTTTGTATGACAAGCAAATATTTTTCAGACAAATGATTAATCCTTCTAATGGTTGGAACGGACCGGCTGCCAGCGCGCCTGATGACGGGATCGATCCCATTTCCCCTTCAGGCCAAACACCCTGTTTTTAGGATTTATCCAGAATACGGCGACCCACGTGACAGGAATAAAAATGCTTTCACTCGACGCTCCATTGCTGATTTTTACCGATCTGGATGGCACGCTGCTGGACAGTCACACTTATGACTGGCAGCCTGCCGCCGCCTGGCTCGCCCGACTGCGTGAGAAAAATATTCCGCTGATCCTGTGCAGCAGCAAAACGGCAGCGGAAATGCTGCACATCCAGAAGTTACTCGGTTTACAGGGATTGCCGCTGATTGCTGAGAATGGCGCCGTGGTTGAACTGGACAGCCGTTGGCAGACGCATCCTGACTTCCCGCGACAGATAGCCGGTGCTTCACATGCTGAAATTAGCGCCGTGATTAACAAACTTCGTACCCGATCCTCGTTTAAATTTACGACGTTTGATGATGTCGATGAATCCACCATCGCCGAGTGGACTGGCCTGACACATGCCCAGGCCAGCTTAACGCGCCTGCATGAAGCCTCAGTCACGCTGATCTGGCGCGACAGCGATGATCGAATGGCCGACTTCACCCGACAGCTAAACGACCTGGGATTACAGTTTGTTCAGGGCGCGCGATTCTGGCATGTCCTGGATGCCAGCGCTGGAAAAGATCAGGCTGCAAACGGGCTGATTGATCTCTATCAGCGCCAGTGGAAGCGACGTCCGGTCACCGTCGGACTGGGTGATGGCCCGAATGACGCGCCACTGCTGGAGGCGATGGATTACGCCGTCATCGTGAAAGGCTTAAGTCGCGAAGGGGTAATTTTACGCCCCGACAGCACCGTGCAGGTTTACCGCACGCAGCGAGAGGGACCGGAAGGCTGGGACGAAGGCATGACCCATTTTTTCGCCACGCCTTAGCCTTTATCCGAGACACAGACCCGGTTACGGCCTGCCTGTTTTGCCAGGTAGAGTCTACGGTCCGCCAGTGACTGGAGCTGCTCAAAATCATAGTCTCCGGTCTCCTGGGTACTGCTCACCCCGAGTGAGGCGCTAATCCACAACGTGGCGCTTTTCGCCACCAGAATCTCTTTCTCATTCAGCCGCAGGCGGATGCGCTCAGCTATCTGCTCCGCCTGCGCCAGAGACGTTTCCGGCAGGACCACACAGAACTCCTCCCCGCCGACTCGCCCTGCAACATCATAAGTACGCAACGTCCCGCTGATTAAGCCTGCGGCATGCGTTAACACCCGATCCCCGGCCTGATGACCAAAGCGATCATTAATACTTTTGAAGTGGTCCAGATCGATCTGAATAACCGACAGCGGTTGTTTTTGCGTTCGGCAACGCTGAGTCAAGTGCTTAGCTTTTTCAAAGAGCGCGCCGCGGTTATACAAGCGGGTCAGCGTATCGTGCCAGGCCTGCCACTGGAGTGAACTTTGCAGCACAAACATATTGCTGACCATTTGACGGATGACCACCCAGGAGATGATCAGCATCGCGGTGAACAGCGCCCACAGTAACGCCAGCGCAATACTGATGCTGCCGAAATCGCCGTGTACCCCTTCGCTTAAGGTATGTACCCGCACCAGTACGCCATCGAAATGATCCAGACGTTGCCAACTGATGTAGCGGCTCCCCATGCGCAAACCGCCTACGGTATCCTGTTCGATATCGTGCGCGAGCATCGCCAGTTCGCGCTCATCAAAGGTGTTCGCGTTTCTCAATTCCGCCGAGGAACCGGCCAGCAGCTTCAGTTTGCTGTCATAGAGTTGATACACCCCCTCCACGTCCTTATCGATGGCTTCATCCATAAACCGTTCGACTGCCGACACGGGGATGGTCATCGCCAGCACGCCAAGCCAGTAAAAGTGATAATCCAGCGGTACGCTCACGGTCACGCGCTGCTGCTCGTAAGAGAGATCGGGTGACGGCGTGGTGAACCAGCGTACGCCGCGCATGCGGTTTTTTCGCTGCGACTGCTCGGTAAACCAGGGTTGGATCACGTAGTCGTAATATCGGGTAGTAATATCGCTGGACAGCGATGTCGGTAACGTGGAGACGTAAAAGCCCGCGCGCGAAACATACATCGCCTGTTGCGACATCGATGTACGGATGATCGCTAAACGCAACAAATAGCCCACTTCCAGCGCGGCGGTCAGCTCGTTATTCAGCGATTGATCGTCACGCGAGAGCAACTGAGTTTGACTTACAAACGCATCAGAAACGCCATTCAGCGGCAGCGTCCGTCGCTTATCCAGCTCAAGTTGCCAGACGCGTGAATGACGCAACTGCTCAAAATGGGTAACCGCATCTCTTAAGACCGAAAACCCCAGCGGGGTGATCAGCGCCTCATGCATCCCGTCACGCAGAAACAGCAGTTTATCCACATTGAATTGCAACTGCTTGTCGAGCGAGTTGGCGACATTTTCCAGATGATTACGCTGGCTGGAGATATAGGCGTCTTCCAGGACGACCACTTCCCGCCAGGTCAGAAGAGTCGAAAAAAACATGACAATCAGAAAGCAGAGATTCACGACGTGGCCAGGGCCGAGTCGCCGCGCCAACGTTTTCAGCCAGCCCCCGTTTTCCATCGTTGCTTCGTGCGGCACTCTGCCCACTCCCTACTCGCTGTTGCTTTCCTAATCCTGGCATAACGCAGTACGTTACGTATTGTTGCCGTCACGCATTTTTTAAGAAAACGCCCGACATCCGCCGGGCGTTTTGTCATCAGGCTTCATCACACCGTCTACAGGTAGCGCCAGCGACGAGTTCATACTCATGGAATGCCTCTCGCTTGACGCCAAACCCATCATACCACCGACACTCCACCATACCGCTGGAATAGCCGGTGACAATCATACGCGGACCGCCCTCTTTCACAGTCACTTCCTCACTGACCAAAAAAACCATGTTACCTCCTGTATCCAGTGAACGTTTTCACCTTAGACGAGGATGTCCGGTTTTGCCTCATTCTGAGGAAGACTTTTAGTGCGCAACCCCGCGCATTCTGGCAACGGCTTTCACCAGCAGCACAACGATGGCACCGATGATAAACCCCAATACCAGATTCAGCAGCGTCGGTAAAATCAACGCCACCACAGCATTTTGCTGCTGGGCAAACTGTTCAATGGCATGATGCAACGGCGCAATACCGTGTACCACAATTCCCCCGCCCACCAGGAACATGGCCAGCGTACCCACCACCGACAGTGATTTCATCAGCCACGGCGCGACAACCAGCAGCCCTTTCCCTAATGTCTGCACCAGCACGCTGGTTTTTTCTGCCAGCCAGTACCCCATATCATCCAGCTTAACGATGAGACCAACCAGGCCATAAACGCCAATGGTCACCACCAGCGCGATGCCTGACAAAACCAGCACCTGGTTGAGCAACGGCGCCTCGGCCACAATCCCGAGCGTAATCGCCACGATCTCTGCTGAAAGAATAAAGTCGGTTCGCACTGCGCCTTTGATTTTATCTTTCTCAAACGCCAGCGGATCCTGCGCCGCCAGCGCTTCCAGCCGCCGCTGTCGCTCAGCCGGATCTTCTTTGTGTTTTCGCGATTCGAAGGTGTGCAGGACTTTCTCCACGCCCTCAAAACAGAGGAAGGCGCCGCCAATCATCAACAACGGCGTAATCGCCCAGGGAATAAAGGCGCTGATGAGCAGCGCCAGCGGCACCAGGATCACTTTGTTAACCAGCGAGCCTTTCGCAACGCTCCAGACCACCGGCAACTCGCGGTTTGCTCTTACCCCCGTCACCTGCTGCGCGTTAAGCGACAGGTCATCCCCCAGTACACCAGCGGTTTTCTTCGCGGCCAGTTTGCCCATCATCGAGATGTCATCCAACAGCGTGGCGATATCATCGAGTAAGGTCAGTAAGCTACTTCCTGCCAAAATTATTCCCTCATTTTTTTATTCTTGAAGCGTTAAGTATGGAGTAAAACACGCGAGGCCGAAACTGGTGTTATTCGTCAACATTTTTTTAACAAGACGCATGAATTATATCGCTCGCCAGCCTGATAGTTTTCGCGTTTACTATGTCGCTTGTTAGCGTTTTTCACGTGAGGGATTATGCGTTTCAGGCAGTTGTTACCGCTTTTCAGCGCGCTGTTCGCGCTGTATATCATCTGGGGTTCCACCTATTTCGTCATCCGTATCGGTGTGGAAAGTTGGCCGCCGCTGATGATGGCTGGCGTGCGCTTTCTCGCCGCCGGGGGACTGTTAACCGCCTTTTTACTACTGCGCGGCCATAAACTGCCGCCGCTTCGTCCTCTGCTTAACGCGGCGCTGATTGGTATTTTACTGCTGGCCGTCGGCAACGGTCTGGTTACCCTGGCGGAGCATCAAAACGTCCCTTCCGGGATCGCGGCGGTCGTGGTGGCGACGGTGCCGCTATTCACTCTGTGCTTTAGCCATTTCTTTGGCATTAAAACCCGCAGGCTCGAATGGCTGGGGATTGCGATTGGGCTGGCGGGGATCGTGATGCTCAACAGCGGTGGTAATCTGAGCGGCAATCCGTGGGGGGCGATATTAATTCTGATCGGTTCGATCAGTTGGGCGTTTGGCTCCGTCTACGGTTCGCGTATTACGCTACCGGTGGGGATGATGGCCGGCGCAATAGAGATGCTCGCCGCCGGGATCGTACTGATGTGTGCCTCACTGCTCAGCGGTGAAAAACTGACCGCGCTGCCGTCGCTGTCAGGCTTGCTGGCGGTCGGCTACCTGGCGTTGTTTGGTTCCATCATTGCCATCAATGCCTATATGTATTTGATCCGTAACGTCAGCCCCGCGCTGGCAACCAGTTATGCCTATGTGAATCCGGTCGTTGCGGTGTTACTGGGGACGGGACTGGGAGGTGAACGTCTGGCGCCGATTGAATGGCTGGCGCTGGGGGTCATTGTCTTTGCGGTCGTTCTGGTCACGTTGGGGAAATACCTTTTCCCGGCCAAACCGATGCCTGACGCGATGGAAAACAAAAAAACGTTACAGTAAATGCATCCCCTGAGTGTCGATCTGCGCGGGCGCGCCGCCGCCGCAGATCCACTCTTCAAGACGTTCTGACAGCGCAGCGTCGCTAAGCTTTTCCCGTCCGCGTAGCGCACATTCCCAGACGATCAGCACCCGCCAGCCCAGTTCCTGTAAATTCTGGATATCGCGGCGATCGCGCGCCACGTTTTTACCAATCTTATCCAGCCAGAAATCGGTGCGCGTCGCGGGCACTTTGAACAGATAACAGTGATGATGGTGCCAGAAACAGCCGTGGGTAAAAATGACGCAGCGATACTCATCCACCACAAAATCAGGACGACCGGGTAGTGAAGCATCCTGAACGCGATAGTCGAGCCCCTGCTCCATCAGCAGCCCAGCCAGTCGTTTTTCGATAGCCGTATCGCGGGTTGCAATGGCCCGCATGTTTTTACTGCGCGTTGCCTTATCGTGAACGTCCGCCATGAGCGCTCTCTTGCTGCCGTAACGCGACCGCCGCATTAATGTTCTCTTCCAGCAATTTCGCCACGGCGGCGAACGCGGGCACGACCACCGAGTTTCCAAACTGGCGATAGGCCTGGGTGT
This sequence comes from Citrobacter sp. CtB7.12, assembly GCF_001297795.1. Classification (NCBI taxonomy): domain Bacteria; kingdom Pseudomonadati; phylum Pseudomonadota; class Gammaproteobacteria; order Enterobacterales; family Enterobacteriaceae; genus Citrobacter; species Citrobacter sp. CtB7.12. Next base: position 461,335 of record NZ_LIFT01000003.1, read on the forward strand.
CAGAAACAGGGATACGGAACTGGTATCCCTGCGGCGACTCGAAGCCCATTAGTCGTGCGCACTCTCTCGGCGTCAAGCGACGTGGACGATGCTGTTGATTTTGCGGATCGTCGAAATTCACTTCCCCGGTGGCGAAATCCCAACCGCGGTCGATCAGAATTTCAGCACCATCTTTGTAATAGCGCGCGGAAAGCGTTCGCGTCACGCTATTCGGATTCGCGGGATCGACCATGCCGTAGCCAAAACCGTTACCTTTCGCCTGATGTTTTTTCGCGTAGCGGTAGAGATATTTCCACAGTACAGGCGTCAACACATATTTGGCTTCAACCACTGGTTCCAGTAATTCCGCCAGCGTCGTCCGCCGCGGCGGGTAACGCGTGCTGATGTTACGCAGGGTAAAATCGCGCTTCAGGTTCAGATCGCGACGAAACCCGACCAGCACGATGCGTTCCCGGTGCTGCGGCAAAAAATGTTTGCCGTCGATGATTTTCGGATCGTCCGGGCCATTATCCTCTGCATCGGCAACGTCGTAACCCAGAGCGTCCAGCGTCTGCATAATAATGCGGAACGTTTTGCCCTGATCGTGGCTCTTCAGGTTTTTCACGTTTTCCAGAACAAAAATCGGTGGACGGCGGGCATCGATGATTCGCACAACGTCAAAGAACAGTGTTCCCTGAGTATCGCAGGCAAAACCGTGGGCGCGTCCCAGCGCATTTTTCTTCGACACCCCGGCAAGGGAAAACGGCTGGCACGGAAAGCCTGCCAGCAGAACATCATGTTGCGGCACATGCTGACGAATATGGTCCGCCGCCTGACTGTCGCTGACGCCTTCGCGATGGCTGAGCGTGATGTCGCGAATGTCTTCATTAAAGTGGTGGCTGGCCGGGTCGCAGTAATAGTTAGCTTTATAGGTACGCACCGCATGTTTGTTCCACTCGCTGGTAAACACACACTGCCCGCCTATCGCCTCAAATCCGCGACGGATACCGCCAATACCGGCAAAGAGATCGATAAAGCGGAAGGCATAGTGCGGATGGTGCGCTGGCGGCGTGGGCAACAGGGTACGCAAAAACCCCGACTCTCGTTCGCTTAATCGGTGCCAGGCGGAGGCATTCGCCACTACGCGCTTTAAAATGGCCGGACTCCAGTGGTTCTCGCCGATTCCATTCAGGTGAGCCACCAGCGTTTTAACATCATAAATTTCCAACAATTTCGCCAATAACGCCTGCGCAACGTCTGCATTGCTGTCTGTTGCGGGAACCAGCGAACCTGTTACTGAAAGATTTTGCTGCATATCGTTAACCGACCAAAAAAGAGTGGCGTCAGGTTAACATAAAATTGGCCTCACGAGTGGCTGGGACTAAACGTGCGGATCACCGCCGGATCGACAGATTCGTACTCCCCTTTTAGCTCCGCGCTCAGTTTTGCCATGTAGTTCACCAGGAAGCCGGCATTATGCCGGGCCAGTTCCCGGCCACGCTCGGTTTGCATGGTGTCGGGCAACGCCAGTAATTTGGTCTGGAAGTGATCAAGGGCAAACTGTTTATCGTTGAGCGCTCGCCGCTCGGCGAAGGGGTCTTCGCCATCAAAAAGCGCCACGCCTAACGCGCCGGAAACGGCAAAAACACGCGCCAACCCAATCGCGCCCAGCGCTTCAAGCCTGTCGGCATCCTGAACAATTTTCGCTTCCAGAGTGAGGGGGGCAATATTTGCGCTAAAACTGTGGGCTTCAATCGCATGGCAAACCGAGGCCAGTTGCGACTCGGGGAAAGCGGGAAAATCACGGATGAGGATACGGCGGGTTTCTGCCGCCGCCAGGACCGACGAGCGATAACGATCCGGATGATTTTTGGCAAGGCTGACAATGTCATGAAAATAACACGCGGTCAGCACGACCAGCTCATCGACCGTCTGTCCCTCCATCAACTGTCGGGATGTCGCCCAGACGCGGCGGAAGTGAAAAATATCATGCGCGGCGTCCTGCCGGGTGTGATGATGGCATAGCCATGCTTCAAATTGTGATTGCCAGTGCTGAAGATCCACAGTGCCTCCCGTACGTTAAGAAAGGCTACAGTAGCAAGTTTCTCCGGCAGCTTCACGTTGGCTGACGACGCGGGCGCGTATACCAGGCGATGCCGCCAAGAATCAGCCCCACCAGCCCAAGTACCAGAAACCCCAGCAAAGCCCCCATCCATTTTCCGCTGGTTGAGCCAAGCGAACTTTCAAATCCGGCAACCGGAATTGACTGGATGTGGCTGATCACCCAGGCATAACGAAGCATGGCCCAGACAAAATAGACGCAGAAAGCGTAAAACACCCACAATGCTAGTTTACCGCCCAGACTCCGCGTTGCTTTTTCTTCCATACTGCTCAAAGGAAACTCCATTTTTGTGACGTAACTCGAAAGATTTTTTTTGCTCTTTTTTGTGATTATAGTCACATTTTTCTGTTCTGTGCGTCACAATATAGCCACGAATCATTGATTTTGCAGATGTATTGATCCAGGGCAATTTTAGTTATGTCACAAAACACTCTGTTATTTCCGTTTATTTTCAAAAATATCCAGACTCCTGTTTATTTACTCATATCATAAACAAATAAAACGCCAACCCATCAATCTGGTTTTTGTTTTATATTAATCATGGCACTATAAACGTGTTATTAGCCTTTTTATCATTTAATCATTTTTTTATAACCGGCATTTATGCCGGTTTTTTTTAATTATCACATTCGGCAAATGGGTACGATTGTCATCTGGAAAACATCCAAGTCATCAATATCAAAACAAAAAAGCATAAATACTTGATATTAAACCATAAAGATAATGAATTTGTTTTATATTTATCATACAATATGAATTATAAATACCCACATTGAAACATTTAGAAATATTTAAAATACAATTGTTACATGTTATTTTTAAAATAAAATGAACTCCTGGAATAGTATCCAGACGTGCTCTTCTGGAAAGCAGCACTTATTCATGAAGATTATTATCATAAGGGAATACATAATGAAAAGAAAAGTATTGGCAATGCTCGTTCCAGCATTATTGATTGCTGGCGCAGCCCATTCTGCTGAAGTCTATAATAAAGACGGCAATAAACTGGACCTCTATGGGAAAGTGGATGGACTGCACTACTTCTCAGACAACACTGACAGTGATGGCGACATGTCCTATGTGCGTCTGGGCTTCAAGGGTGAAACCCAGATCATGGATCAACTGACTGGTTACGGTCAGTGGGAATATAACATTAACGCAAGCGGCACCGAAGGTGACAAAGGCGATTCCGCAACGCGTCTGGGCTTCGCGGGTTTAGGTTTCGGTCAGAATGGTACCTTCGACTATGGTCGTAACTACGGTGTGGTTTATGACGTCGAAGCGTGGACTGATATGCTGCCGGAATTTGGTGGTGACTCCTACACCCAGACCGACGTCTATATGCTGGGTCGTACTAACGGCGTAGCCACCTACCGTAACAAAGGCTTTTTTGGTCAGGTTGATGGCCTGAACTTCGCGCTGCAGTATCAGGGCAACAATGAAGGCGCAAGTTTTGGCCAGGAAGGCTCAGGCAATAGCACATATCGTAAACTGGCCCAGGAAAACGGCGACGGTTTCGGTATGTCCACCTCTTATGACTTTGACTTCGGTTTAAGCCTGGGTGCAGCCTATTCTTCATCTGACCGCACGGATGATCAGGTTTCTCGTGGATATGGCGATCGTTCTCGTGCCAACAACTACGCCGGTGGTGAAACAGCTGAAGCCTGGACCATTGGCGCGAAATATGACGCGAACAATATCTATCTGGCCACAATGTATGCCGAAACTCGCAACATGACCTATTACGGCGGCGGTAAAGGTGAAACCAATGGCGGTATTGCCAACCAGACCAAAAACTTTGAAGCGGTTGCACAGTACCAGTTCGATTTCGGTCTGCGCCCTTCTATCGCCTACCTGGTATCTAAAGGGAAGGAACTGGGTGGTCAGGATCATGATGGTGATGGTAACCCACGCTACACCGACAAAGATCTGGTGAAATATGTTGATGTAGGTATGACTTACTACTTCAACAAAAACATGTCCACCTACGTTGATTACAAAATCAACCTGCTGGATAACGATGACCACTTCTATGCAGACAATGGCATCGCGACCGATGACATCGTTGCTGTGGGCTTAGTGTATCAGTTCTAATCGCCAGAATAATTCCAGGCCCGCTTCCGGCGGGCTTTTTTGTGCCTGAAATGTCACTCAGTATTGAGCTTGTCACCATTTTCCCGCATCCAGTCAGCCAGAGGCGCCAGTGCACCATGCATGGTCAATCCCAATGGCGTTATCTGATACTCAACGCGCGGTGGAATTTCCGGATAAACTGTACGTGACACCAGTCCGCGTAACTCAAATAAACGCAGCTGTTTTGTCAGCTCTTTTTGCGTAATGGGGGCTGCAGCCCGCAATAACTCGCCGAAACGCACCGGGGCATTCAGTACGATCAGACGGTATAAAATCGGTATTGCCCACTTTCCGGAGACCAGACTGACGAAGCGAGTCATCGGACAGGGTTGATGCTGAACATTTTTCTCCGTTACACCGTCGGCTGATTCCGCCATAGCACACCTCTTGCCTCTTTAGTATCCATTTGGTACCTGGTTTCCTTTAGATACTAACGTTTCTATAGTGCATTCTCCAGAGACAATTCAGGAGAAGTAAAATGGGTCGCTTAACAGGTAAATATACGCTCATTACAGGCGGGACCAGTGGTATTGGTCTGGCAACTGCGCAGGAGTTTATTGCTGAAGGCGCGCATGTCGCTGTCACAGGGCGCAATCCCGACACGCTCGCTCAAGCCCAACGCATTCTGGGTGACAGCGCATGGGTGATTGCCACCGATGCCGGGGATATTCAGGCACAAAAAGGGCTGGCAGAAACCCTCGCTTCGCGTTGGCCGGGGCTGGATGCCATTTTCGTCAATGCGGGTGACGTCACGCACGGACTGATCGAAGAGTGGGATGAGGCAAAGTGGGACCGCCTGATGCAAATCAATCTAAAGGGGCCTTTCTTTTTGCTGCAGGCACTGCTGCCACTTCTGAGTAATCCCTCTTCCGTGATCCTTTGCGGCTCGGTCAGCGCGCATATTGGTCTGCCAACCAGCAGCGTTTACGCCGCCAGTAAGGCCGGATTATTATCGCTCGCACGCACACTGTCGGCAGAACTCTTACCCCGGGGAATACGCGTTAATGGCTTAAGCCCAGGCCCAGTTTCCACACCCGCGCTCAATAAGCTGGGACTTAGTGAAGAAGCGCAGCGCACGCTGCAAAGTGACATTGCCAGCCTGGTGCCTCTGGGACGCATGGGTACGCCAACGGAACTGGCGAAGGCCGCGCTCTATCTGGCATCTGATGAGTCGGGTTATACCGTAGGTACGGAACTACTGGTAGATGGTGGAACCGGCAATCTGTGATTCCAGGCTTCCTGGCTGTTCGTGATCGTCATTGAAAATGTGACGAACATAATGGCGCTGAAGGGAACTTCGGCGTTATATCTCTGTTCGTTTTACTCAACGGGACGTGCGTCACTGACAACAGGAAGGGTAAGTGCTTGAATAGTGGCGGAGAGAGGGGGATTTGAACCCCCGGTAGAGTTGCCCCTACTCCGGTTTTCGAGACCGGTCCGTTCAGCCGCTCCGGCATCTCTCCGTTTTGATGGTTGCCATCATGCCAGGTAATTTGGCATTTTAACAGACCCTGTCCCTTCAATTTTGTTCAAGTGACGAGTTTGCGAGCAAATCGATGATTAAGTGGCCCTGGAAAGCACAAGACACCGCACAAAATGAGTCTGCTCAGTGGGAGGAAGCCCTTGCAATCCCCCTGCTTGTGACCCTGACCGCGCAAGAACAAGCCAGACTCATTGCGCTGGCAGAGCGATTCCTGCAACAAAAAAGGCTGGTCGCCCTTCAGGGTTTCGAACTCGACTCGCTGAAAAGCGCGCGCATCGCCCTGCTTTTCTGTCTGCCGGTTCTGGAACTGGGTATCGAATGGCTGGATGGCTTCCATGAGGTGCTGATCTACCCTGCGCCCTTTGTCGTCGATGACGAATGGGAAGATGATATTGGTCTGGTCCACAACCAGCGCGTTGTTCAGTCCGGACAAAGCTGGCAGCAAGGACCAATCATCCTGAACTGGCTGGATATTCAGGACTCCTTCGACGCCTCCGGGTTTAACCTGATTATTCATGAAGTTGCCCATAAGCTGGACATGCGTAATGGCGATCGCGCCAGCGGCATCCCGCTGATTCCTCTGCGGGAAGTCGCCAGTTGGGAGCATGACCTGCACGCCGCAATGAACAATATTCAGGATGAAATTGATCTGGTGGGTGAAACGGCATCGAGCATTGATGCCTATGCGGCGAGCGATCCGGCGGAATGTTTTGCGGTCCTGTCAGAATATTTCTTCAGCGCCCCGGAACTCTTTGCGCCACGGTTCCCCGCGCTGTGGCAACGTTTCTGCCAGTTCTATCAGCAGGACCCTCTGCAACGCCTTCGTGATAACGAAGACGATGACCCATTTGACCCTGCGCAGGTTCACTGATCCTCCATTTTGGGGATTAATTAACCACTTGAAAAAGCGTGCTAATTTTACTGTTGACACGCCGTAGCGAGGTCAGTATTATGCGCCTCGTTCAAACGATTCCTCTGTAGTTCAGTCGGTAGAACGGCGGACTGTTAATCCGTATGTCACTGGTTCGAGTCCAGTCAGAGGAGCCAAATTTAAAAAGCCCGCTTTTTAGCGGGCTTTTTGCTTTATATCTGATAATCAATCGCCACGTCATCAGGCTCCATCACCTGCCGCTTGATATCCTCCACGGACAATCCCGCATTACACAGTTCGATAAATCGCCAGACGTAGTTGCGCTGGAGTTGCCCGCGCTTCAGTCCTAGCCAGACAGTATTGGCGTCAAACAGATGCCGGGTATCCAGTCGCGTCAGCGCCCCCTCTTCCTGTTCACCGCTGGACTGTTCCGCCACCAGACCAATCCCCAGTCCTAACGCGACATAGGTTTTAATCACATCGGAATCCTGCGCGCTGAGAACAATATCCGGCAGCAGACCTTTACGTGCAAAAGCTTCATCAATGCGGGAACGCCCGGTGATCCCTTGCCGATAAGTGATCAGCGGCCAGTGGGCAATCGACTCCAGCGTAAGCGGCGAAACCAGGGTCAATGGATGATTATTCGGCACTAACAGGCTGTGATGCCAGCGAAACCAGGGGAAAGCAACCAAAAGAGGATCGTTGCTCAGCCGTTCACTGGCAATACCAATATCCGCCCCGCCATTTTGTAATAACGTCTCTATTTCCTGCGGCGTTCCCTGAATTAATTCCAGACGAACTTCCGGGAATAATTCGCGGAAGGCTTTGATCACCCCCGGCAGACTGTATCGCGCTTGCGTATGCGTCGTGGCGATAGTTAACACGCCCGAGGTGTCATTAGTGAACAAATCCGCCAGTCGGCGTACGTTACTGGCTTCATTTAAAATGCGCTCGGCGATAACCAATAACGCCTTACCTGGCTCGGTCATGCCAAGCAGACGCTTGCCCCGACGGATAAATATCTCGATCCCAAGCTCATCTTCTAACTCGCGAATATGCCGACTCACCCCTGACTGTGAGGTAAAGAGCATATTGGCGACTTCCGTCAGGTTGTAATCCTGACGGGCTGCCTCACGGATAATTTTTAGCTGCTGGAAATTCACTTGTTGCTCCGGATACATCAGACATGCCGCTATTGTTAAAGTCAGATGTCCGGCATAACAAATAATAAAAACCTGCATCTTATTCCGTCATGGAATAACGTCTAGCTGACCAACTGCAACTCGCGGTTATCCAGTGCCGGACTGCTCACCAGCGACATCAGGATCTCTTTCACCGCCTGTGCCTGCGGTGACAAACTCCCTCTTGCTGACATATTCAGCGACAGCGACAGATTCATCGACGGCGAAGTAATGCGCGCCATCCAGCCATTTGCCGCACCACACAGAGAACGCGCGGCGGATTCCGGTAGCACCGTCACGCCCATGCCGCTGGCAATCGCGGCGGTCAGCGTGGCTATCGACTCAATCTCGCCGATGACTTTCGCCGTTAAACGCCGCAGTGAGAAGGCTTCATCAACCCGCAACCGGACTGCGCTGTAGTCACGAGGGAGAAAAAGATTCATCTGTGCAACAGCGGTAAGGTCTACGCTCTGCCCCGGGCAATCGCGGGTACCAACAAGGAAGAGGTCTTCTTTGAGCAGAGGTTGGCTGGTAATGCCTGCCTGTGGAGAACGCTCGTAGAGCACCGCCATATCCAGGTGACCACTCAATAATTTATCGTTCAGTACGGCCCCACTGTTTTCATGCAGATACACCAGTACCTCGGGCAGTTCTGCGCGCACCGCCTGTAGCAGCGGCATGGTGACCGACGACGCAGCAGTGCCCGGTGCAAGACCGATCGACACCTGTCCCGTTAAGGTTTGCCCAACATTACAGACAGCTAACTGCGCCTGTTCACACTGACGAAGGATCGTTCGCGCATGGGTGTAGAGAATTTTTCCCGCTTCAGTCGGCGTCACCCCCCGTTTGGTGCGAATGAGCAATTGCTGATTGAGCTCGCCTTCCAGAGTGGCAACCTGCTGACTCAGCGCGGGCTGTGCGATATGCAATACTTCAGCGGCCTGTGTCAGGCTACCAATATCGACAATTTTCACGAAATATTTCAATCGTCTGAAGTTCATTTTGCCTCCTGTCCGGAATGCCAGAACCCATGCTGGCAGTGATGTCAGGAGAGAATTGCAAGATGCTTGCCAGTTTCGGATAAGAGGAGGAATTGGTGTTAAATCGCCGTAAAATAAGCATTTATGATTGTTATCGGTAATATCGATTCTCGTCAGCGGTTTCCGATCTGCCCCATCCGGGGTAGACACGCACCAGAATGGGGCAAAGCCCACCGGAGACCGAAAGTTCACCGCTTTGCTGGTTTTGTCAGCAAACAGACGCACAATCGCATTTCCCCCTTTGACAACCCCAATCGTCGTCGCTAATATGCGCCTCGTTCACACGATTCCTCTGTAGTTCAGTCGGTAGAACGGCGGACTGTTAATCCGTATGTCACTGGTTCGAGTCCAGTCAGAGGAGCCAAATTTTGAAGAGCCCGCTTTTTAGCGGGCTTTTTGCTTTTTCGGACGCCATATCCGCTTCATTTTCCTGTTCTGCCCTTTGTGGATTAAAAATCGTTTTCTCTTCCTGTCTGTCGCGGTAGTCTCATAACAACCACTTATAGGTTGGCCGCAATGTGTGTGACTCTTATTCCCATACTAATAATAAAATCAGTACAGACAGGATTACTATGGATTCCACCCTCATCTCCACCCCCTCCGTAGAGGAAACCCCATCGCTTAATCGCGCCAGACGTGCCGCGCTGGGCAGCTTTGCCGGTGCCGTCGTCGACTGGTACGATTTTCTGCTTTATGGCATTACCGCCGCACTGGTCTTTAACCGTGAGTTTTTCCCGCAGGTCAGCCCGGCAATGGGTACGCTTGCCGCATTTGCCACCTTTGGTGTCGGTTTCCTGTTCCGTCCGCTGGGCGGCGTGATCTTCGGCCACTTCGGCGATCGCTTAGGCCGTAAGCGGATGCTGATGCTCACCGTCTGGATGATGGGTATTGCCACAGCATTGATTGGCATTCTTCCTTCATTCGCCGCTATTGGTTGGTGGGCGCCGGTACTGTTAGTACTGCTGCGCGCGATTCAGGGATTTGCGGTCGGCGGTGAATGGGGCGGTGCCGCATTACTCTCCGTAGAAAGCGCGCCAGAAAACAAAAAAGCGTTCTATAGCAGCGGTGTACAAGTGGGCTACGGCGTCGGTCTGCTGCTTTCCACAGGTCTTGTGTCATTGATCAGTTATCTGACGACCGACGAGCAGTTCCTGAGCTGGGGCTGGCGTATTCCGTTCCTGTTCAGCATCGTCCTGGTGCTTGGTGCGTTATGGGTGCGAAACGGGATGGAAGAGTCAGCAGAATTTGAACAGCAGAAACAGCAGGCGCCTGAAGAGAAAAAGCGCCTGCCGGTGATGGAAGCGCTCGTACGCCATCCGGGTGCCTTTTTAAAGATTATTGCACTCCGTCTGTGCGAACTGCTGACTATGTACATCGTTACCGCATTCGCCCTGAATTACTCGACGCAAAACCTCGGCCTGCCGCGTGAGCTCTTTCTGAATATCGGCCTGTTGGTCGGTGGGTTAAGCTGCCTGACCATCCCCTGCTTTGCCTGGCTGGCAGACCGCTTTGGCCGTCGGCGCGTCTATATTACCGGTGCGTTGATTGGCACACTAAGCGCATTTCCGTTCTTTATGGCTCTCGAATCACAGTCGATTTTCTGGATTGTGTTCTTCTCGATCATGCTTGCTAACATTGCTCATGACATGGTGGTCTGTGTGCAGCAACCGATGTTCACCGGCATGTTCGGTGCAGGATATCGCTACAGTGGGGCTGGCGTGGGTTATCAGGTTGCCAGCGTGGTGGGCGGCGGATTCACCCCCTTCATCGCCGCGGCGCTGGTTACCTTCTCCGGTGGCGACTGGCACAGCGTGGCTATATACCTGCTGGCAGGCTGCCTGATTTCGGCCGCCACCGCATTGCTGATGAAAGATAAGCAACACGCCTGAGTTCTCTGCGAGGGCCATTCGGCTCTCGCCTTTTCTCTAAAACTCTGACTTTTGTTTCACATTCCGGTGACATACTATCGGGTGAGCAGTACACCTGTAGAACAAGGAGACACAGATGAAGAGTAAGGGCTCCAGCCTGACGCCTGCACAAGCGCTGGAAAAACTTGATGCACTCTACGAGCAGTCGGTTCAGGCGCTACGCAGTGCCATTGGCAAGTACATTGAAACGGGGGAACTTCCCGATTTCACCGCCCGGAGTAAAGGTCTTTTTGTTTATCCATCGCTTTCTGTTACCTGGGATGGCAATGCCACCAATCCCCCGAAAACCCGTGCTTATGGGCGTTTTACTCATGCAGGTTGCTATACCACGACCATCACTCGTCCGGGACTGTTCCGCCCCTATCTGGAAGAACAGCTCACGCTGTTGTATCAGGACTACGACGCGCAGATCACCGTCGAGCCATCACAGCATGAGATCCCCTATCCGTACGTGATTGACGGTTCTGAGCTCACACTTGACCGCTCAATGAGCGCTGGGCTAACCCGCCATTTCCCAACCACCGAACTGGCGCAAATTGGTGATGAAACCGCAGATGGCATCTATCATCCCGTCGAGTATTCTCCCCTGTCGCACTTTGACGCACGACGGGTCGATTTCTCACTCGCCCGGTTACGTCACTATACCGGCACGCCGGTGGAACATTTTCAGCCGTTCGTGTTGTTCACCAACTACACCCGCTATGTGGATGAGTTTGTGCGCTGGGGATGCAGTCAAATTCTCGATCCGGACAGCCCATATATTGCGCTTTCCTGCGCCGGAGGCATCTGGATCACCGCTGAGACGGAAGCGCCCGAAGAAGCCATTTCCGATCTGGCCTGGAAGAAACACCAGATGCCCGCCTGGCATCTGATCACTGCCGACGGTCAGGGGATCACGCTGGTAAATATTGGCGTAGGCCCGTCTAACGCCAAAACAATTTGCGACCATCTGGCGGTTCTGCGCCCTGATGTCTGGTTGATGATTGGTCACTGCGGCGGCCTGCGTGAAAGCCAGGCGATTGGCGATTATGTGCTTGCCCATGCCTATCTGCGAGATGATCAGGTGCTGGATGCGGTACTGCCGCCGGATATCCCGATTCCTAGCATTGCAGAGGTACAGCGCGCCCTGTATGACGCGACGAAGATGGTCAGCGGCATGCCCGGTGAAGAAGTCAAACAGCGTCTGCGTACCGGAACGGTGGTGACCACTTCCGATCGCAACTGGGAATTGCGCTACTCCGCCTCAGCGCTACGTTTTAACCTGAGTCGCGCCGTGGCAATTGATATGGAAAGCGCCACCATCGCCGCACAGGGTTACCGATTCCGAGTGCCCTATGGCACCTTGTTGTGCGTTTCGGATAAACCGCTGCACGGTGAGATCAAACTGCCCGGTCAGGCAAACCGTTTCTACGAGGGGGCCATTTCCGAACACCTGCAGATTGGTATTCGCGCCATTGACCTGCTGCGTGCTGAAGGCGACCGTCTGCACTCCCGCAAACTGCGCACCTTCAACGAGCCACCATTCCGTTAAGAAGAACCAGAGGCAGAAAGCAAAAAGCCCGCTAAAAAGCGGGCTTCTTAAATTTGGCTCCTCTGACTGGACTCGAACCAGTGACATACGGATTAACAGTCCGCCGTTCTACCGACTGAACTACAGAGGAATCGTTGTGGAGGCTTATCTTAGCGGCGAAAAATCTTTTGTCAAACCCCATTTCAGACATGCACGGTTAATTGGCGCTTCTCTCAACAATTTGTTGCAATTGCGGAGATTTAATCGGCAAAAAACTTTGCAGCTTTTCCGTTTCTCCCTCATCATTTGAAATGAGGTTTCAACTTTCTTCTCTAAGGTCCATTTTGAACGTCTCCGCTGCCCTACGTCAGGCCGTCACCCGCACGCCCTGGTATGCCAAACGCAAGAGCTATAAGGTACTTTTCTGGCGCGAAATTACCCCACTTGCTGTGCCTATTTTTCTGGAGAATACCTGCGTTTTGCTGATGGGCGTACTCAGTACGTTTCTGGTCAGTTGGTTGGGTAAAGAAGCGATGGCGGGCGTCGGTCTCGCTGACAGCTTCAACATGGTAATTATGGCTTTTTTTGCCGCTATCGATCTGGGGACGACGGTGGTGGTGGCCTTTAGCCTCGGTAAACGTGACCGCCGACGCGCCCGTGCTGCGGCCCGGCAATCTCTGGTGATTATGACGCTGTTTGCCGTGATCCTGGCGGCGGTGATTCATTACTTTGGCGCGCAGATTATCAATGTAGTGGCAGGCGAAGCGACAGCGGAAGTGAAGGCGCTGGCGCTGACTTACCTGGAATTAACGGTCCTTAGTTATCCTGCCGCAGCGATTGCTCTGATTGGTAGTGGCGCGTTGCGCGGCGCGGGCAATACGAAAATTCCGCTGCTGATAAATGGTGGGATGAATATCCTTAATATCATTATCAGTAGCATCCTGATTTACGGAGTTTTTTCCTGGCAAGGGCTCGGCTTTGTCGGCGCAGGACTGGGCCTGACTATTTCGCGCTATATTGGCGCGGTTGCCATTATCTGGGTGCTGATGATTGGCTTTAACCCGGCGCTGCGCATTCCGCTGAAAAGTTATTTTAAACCGCTGAACTTCGCCATTATCTGGGAAGTGATGGGGATTGGTATCCCGGCCAGCATTGAATCGGTACTGTTCAACGGCGGCAAGTTATTAACGCAGATGTTTGTCGCCGGGATGGGCACCAGCGTCATTGCCGGTAATTTCATCGCATTCTCCATTGCCGCGCTAATTAACCTACCAGGAAACGCGCTGGGGTCGGCATCCACCATTATTACCGGAAGACGTCTTGGAAACGGACAGATTGCCCAGGCAGAGATTCAGTTACGCCACGTGTTCTGGCTTTCCACGATTGGCCTGACCGCCATCGCCTGGCTGAGCGCGCCGTTTGCCGGGCTGATGGCCTCGTTTTACACCCGCGATCAGGAGGTAAAAGACGTGGTTGTCATCCTGATTTGGCTCAACGCGGCGTTTATGCCGATCTGGGCTGCATCCTGGGTTTTACCTTCAGGGTTTAAAGGCGCGCGCGATGCACGTTTTGCCATGTGGGTATCGATGCTGGGAATGTGGGGCTGTCGAGTGGTTGCTGGTTATACGCTGGGGATTGTACTTGGCTGGGGTGTTGTCGGGGTCTGGATGGGAATGTTCTTCGACTGGGCGGTACGTGCAGCGCTGTTTTACTGGCGTATGGTTAGCGGACGTTGGCTATGGAAATACCCGCGCCCGGAACATCAAAAGCTGACAAAATCACCCGTTGCGTCTGAATAAACAACGAAATGAGGAATATTTCGACAAACGATCGCGATGGTGCATTCAGGCTTTGACAACGGCAGTGGGCGTCGCTAATATGCGCCCCGTTCACACGATTCCTCTGTAGTTCAGTCGGTAGAACGGCGGACTGTTAATCCGTATGTCACTGGTTCGAGTCCAGTCAGAGGAGCCAGATTAGGGGAAGCAGACGTTCACTGACGTCTGCTTTCTGCATTTATATCAACTGGTTATCCCCTTCTTCAGGTTCACCCTCGTTCACTAAAAACAACTCGAAGCTATACCCTTTTGCTGGTAAAGCTGGTTCGATTTGCGTTTTACCAGCACGCGGAGGGAACCGTCATGTCACTTACTGATACTAAAGTAAAAATGCCAGACCATGGGAAAAGGTCGTCAAGCTCACTGATGGATTTGGTCTCTACCTTCTCGTGCATCCCAACGGTTCGAAATACTGGCAGTTAGGCTACCGCTTTAATGGCAAACAGAAGGTGCTTTCCATTGGGGTTTACCCTGCTGTATCGCTTGCCGATGCCAGACAACGCCGTGACGAGGCTAAGAGGCTGTTAGCTCAGGGGATTGACCCGAACGCTAAAAAACAGGCTGATAAAAAAGTCCTTCCGGAGAAACGGGATAAAACCCGTTCGTTCCGTGTTGTCGCCAAAAGCTGGTTTACCACCAAAACAAAATGGTCAGAAGATTATGCCGACACCGTATGGAAACGGCTGGAAACCTATGTCTTCCCGGATATTCGTGACAGCAACATTTCAGATCTGGATACGGGTGACCTGCTTGTGCCAGTCAAAAAAGCGGAAACAGTTGGCTACCTTGAAATTGCCATGCGGATTAAACAATACATCACCGCGGTCCTGCGTCATGCTGTCCAGCAAAAGCTTATGCGTCATAATCCCGCCTATGATATGGAAGGCGCTGTTCAGAGTCCGAGACTGAACACAGCCCTGCACTGGAGCTGGAGGAGAGCCCGCTACTGCTTGAACGTATTGATGCCTACAAAGGGTGTGGACTGACTACACTGGCGATTAAACTCAATCTGCTTATCTTCATTCGTTCCAGCGAACTTCGTTTCGCTCGGTGATCGGAAATCGACTTCAACAGTAAGTTATGGGTGATCCCCGAACAGCGGGAAGCGATTGAAAACGTCAAGCACTCGACTCGTGGGGCTAAAATGAAACGTCAGCACTTCGTTCCCCTTTGTAGGCAGGCTCTTAAGATACTGAAAGCGCCAGCTTACCTATGAAGAAGGTAACGATGCCGGATTAATTTCTACTGGATGTTATGACTCATTCAAACCCATGAGTGAAAACACCATCAACAAGGCGCTGCGTAAAATGGGCTATGACGCCGCGCAGGACATCTGCGGTCATGGTTTTCGCACACTGGCATGTAGCGCCTTAATTGAGTCTGGTCTATGGTCAGAAGATGCTGTAGAACTTCAAATGAGCCACAAGGAAAGCAACAGCGTTCGTGCTGCCTATACCCATTATTTGTATTTTATAATTGATTCGTCTCCAGATTATTGCTCCAAGACATCACTATACCGACCGCTGCTATTCTGTAATCGTCAAGTTTGAAACCATGATCTTACACGCATAATGTGATGTGGAAATCATTCTAAATGCGGGTTTGGCTACACCTCCATGTCGTTAACATAGATTTCTAGTTTTATTACGTTGGAATATCATGATATGTGATGAAATCAGTGGAGATCACGCAGATTGTTTTATGATAAATGCTACGCATTAATCTGTTATATTTATACCTTTAATTACCCACTTATCACATTAACTGAAAAAATGGGCAATCTATTATTCATATATTCAAAGTGTTGTTGGAAGAATATCCATAAATCCAGAATTGCCAGTTGAGACACGAAGCACTTTAGTTTCTCCAGCTTTAGTTCTGGTTTCCCGTTCTACTCTTGGTGGATTCAATCCACATAGCCCTGCACCATCTAACGATGCACCTACAATCCAATCCCCTTCATCAAGTTGAAAACTTGCCTTTTCATAAGGATTTAATTTTGCAACAATTTGTCCATTAATAAATATTGAAGCATAGCATCCTGATGCCTAACATACCTTTATCTCTAATTACCACCAAAGTAGAAGGTGCTGCTTGTTGATATTTAAAGACTCTTGATTGCGGTGCTGTTGGAGCATCATATACTGAAACAGGCTGCGTTTGGCATGCTGTAAGAAGAACTGAAGATATCAACGCTAAAGTAATCACTTTAAAATTCATAATAATAAAACCCTTGTTAAATATGTAAAACAACGATAACATCGCATAATTACTTTGACATTCAGAATACAATTAAAATACTAAACATCGAAATCAACTTACCATAATAAATTAATAGAAAAAAGTTTATTCTTATCGATATTTCTCTTAACACTTGATCTCATGTCAATATTTATTCACATAAATGTTCATATCGCCCCATTCATAACTTTTACAAATAAAACACACAATTGAAGGTTACCGATCTCGCTTAACTATTATGTTCACGCATGCTATGATGTTTACACTGATATTGAGTATGCATGTTTGGAAAGAGCATGTCTGATTCGGTTTAACGTTTCATACCAAAAGCTACTGCTAGCCATGGGTGGAGGGATATGAGCAATTTTATTCAGGGAAAAGAAATAACTTATGTGATGGTTGACTATGAAAACGTTCAGCCATCTATTAGTCATTTTATTACACACCCCCAAACACATTTTATTATTTTCGTGGGTCATCAGCAGGACAAGATCCATTACGAAATCGTGTCCATGTTACAATCCATTGGGAATCGAGCTGAATATGTGAAAATTCATGGGACTGGTTCAAATGCACTAGATCTTCACATCGCATTTTTTGTAGGGAAAATAATACAGAATAATTCAATGGCTTCTTTTATCATCATTTCTAATGATAAAGGATACGACCCTTTAATTAGTTATCTCAAAAGCATTGGTACTAAAATTGTACGATATTCTATACAGGACATATCTAAAAATGATAAGCCTTATATAAATTCTGTGCTATCCATGCTATCAGATAGCCATTCCACTGAATCAGCTACGACTGCAATAAAACGTGAAAATCATATCACTCGCGTTATCAATGCACTTTCTGCTATGAAAAATAATAAACCAAAAAATCGCACCGGTCTGGGAGGAGTGGTAAAAAGTACAAGGCGCGATGGAGAAATTAATAAAGATGAGATCGACAAAATAGTTAATGTTTTAATTGATCGTGGCATAGTTAATCCAGATGGTAAGCAATTTACGTATCACCTTGATAAGCGTATAAAATAAGAAGCAAATAATTGCGCAAACATGCCCCAGCTCTGACCTTCTACGGAGCAATAGGGGCATTTAACTATCCAGCATCCTTTTAGTTAGCTTTCCAACCATTACTGGTTTTAACAAGATTTATTGCGCCATGAGCTGGTTCATTCATACCTTTGACACCAGCAAACGCTTTTTTATCCACCCAGCTCGGAACGTCAACCAGCTTCCATGTATACGACACGCGAACTACTTTCTGACCGCCTTGACCCGGTTCCGTCCATTCCTTGTTCTCGTCAACGGCACGACGACCTACACAAGCACCATCTGTTGTGCTCCAGACTTTAGCTTTTACTCCTTCATCTGTGATCCCTAATACGTTCGAATCATAGCCCTGAGCAAAGACCATCATTCCCTGCTCAACAAATCCATCGAGGATCACTGAATTCGTTCCTGTGCCAGTCGAATCAAGCCGTGGCTTGGCAAGACGGATGGGGAAGCTGGTATTATT
Source organism: Citrobacter sp. CtB7.12 (assembly GCF_001297795.1). Lineage (NCBI taxonomy): Bacteria > Pseudomonadati > Pseudomonadota > Gammaproteobacteria > Enterobacterales > Enterobacteriaceae > Citrobacter > Citrobacter sp. CtB7.12. The sequence goes on from NZ_LIFT01000003.1 coordinate 479,185, forward strand.
GTTATCCAGCGAGAAGCTGTATCTGGTCTGCCCGATTCACTCTTTTTGTCTTTCTTTTCCCTAATAATGTTGATGTTCATTACATTGACGTTAACGCATCCGGCAGCATAGAGAAAGGGAATAAAGATGGCTGGCTATCTCAGCATTGGTCATAACGTATTCTTCTGCCCTTACTTATCTTTCCGGGAGGAAACATATCGGGCAATAGCGGTAATCTGTTGAATAAACGAGATAAAATTTGTAGCAGCACAGGAAAATCGTTCAGTGAGGCGTGTTGTCATAACCAATTGATAGTAATTGACTTTATAGTGATACAGCATTAAAAATGCTGGTAAAAATAGACACCATTTTTTGAAAGCCACTAACAGCAGGAGCTACAGATGAAGTTCGAGTCCAGTCAGAGGAGCCAGATTTAAGAAGCCCGCTTTTTAGCGGGCTTTTTGCTTTTCAGAACACCATTCCGGCGTCATTAAATGCGGGTTTGTCCGTGGCTGATGTTGACGGGCATCCCCGAACGGCGTTCGAGCGCTTCGCTGACACGGTTCGTATCCACACCCTCAGCGCTCATAAAGCTACGCATCACAGGTGTGATCGGCAGCGGGACTTTTCTGTCAGATTCATATTCCGCGCGGTTGCGGGACAGTGGTTCATGCACTTCTATCCAGCGGCTACCGTCAGGTTCCGTCGTGGTTTTCACCGGCTGATCGATAATCTGCACGCGGGTGCCGACGGGCACGTTCTGGAAAAGATGTTCGATATCATCATTGCGTAAACGAATGCAGCCCTGGCTCACGCGCAGACCAATGCCGAAATTTGCGTTGGTGCCATGAATAGCGTACAGCTTGCCGATATAGATGGCGTACAGCCCCATCGGGTTATCCGGCCCCGCAGGAACGAAGGCGGGCAGGCTTTCTCCTCTGCTTGCGTATTCACGGCGGGTATTCGCCGTCGGCGTCCAGCTCGGCGCCTCTTGCTTACGCTCGACTCTCGTCACCCAGTTACGCGGCGTTTCTCGTCCTGCCTGGCCAATACCAATCGGGAAAATCTCAACCGTGTTGCTGCCGTTTGGATAGTAGTAAAGACGCATCTCCGCCACGTTCACAACAATGCCCTGACGAACGGTAGCAGGCAGAATGATTTGCTGCGGCACAATCAGCGTTGAACCCGACTTCGGAAGGAACACATCCACATCCGGATTCGCTTCCAGCATATTACTCAGCCCCTGCCCATACTGAGCGGCAAATGCTTCAAGCGGTTGCGTATTCTTGTCGGGAACGGTAATCGTCAGCGGATTTCCAACCAAACGACTTCCTTCAGGTGGCAGTGGATAGCTGACAGCCAGCGCGCTCTGGCTTGCAAGCAGCATAAATAATGAACAAAACAATTTTACACGAGGCAACATTTCCCTTTCCTCAGTCGCGGCAGATGTGGGCAAATTATAGCGTTTTTAAAGGCGATTAACCTCTTCTCTCACGCTGACCAGCAAACTGCGCGGTTTACCGGCCAGGCAAGGTCACTTTATTACGCTTCTTTGCCATCCGGCAGCACGATATTGCTGGCCGCCAGTTCTCCCATGTTGCTGTACATCGCGCAGGCCGCTTCCACAATCGGCATCGCCAGTGCAGCACCGCTCCCCTCCCCCAGGCGCATTCCCATGTTGAGATAAGGTTCGAGCTCCAGGTGCTCCAGCGCAATCCGTGCGCCCTTTTCGGCGGAGAAATGTGATGGGATCAGATACGGTTTGATCTCCGGCGCAATCTGACAGGCGGCCAGCGCAGCGGAATAGGACAGGAAGCCATCCAGCAACACCGGTAAACCGCAGGACGCGGCGCCCAGGATAACTCCCGCCATGCCCACCAGGTCAAATCCACCGACTTTCGCCAACACATCCACTCCATCATGCGGATTGGGCTGGTTGACGGCAATCGCCCGGCGAACCACCTCCACTTTATTGCCTACACGGGAAAGCGGCAGGTTAGCGCCAATTCCCACCACCGCTTCAGCCTCACTGCCTGTCAGGACGCTAACAATCGCCGCAGCAGGCGTGGTATTCGCCATCCCCAACTCGCCAACGCCAAACAGCGTCACGCCGCGCTGCGCCTGTTCGCGTGTGTAGCGAATGACTTCCAGCAGTAGCTCTTCCGCCTGCGTACGGCTCATGGCTGGGCCAGTGGCGATGTTTCCACACCCACGTGCGACGCGCATGTTCACTACGCCGGGGATGAGTTCAGCATCAATCCCCACGTCGATCACATGAACCTTTGCACCGGCATGAGCGGCAAGCACACAAACGCCCGTCGTGCCGCGCGTCATATTTGCCGCCTGAATGGCGGTCACCACTTTAGGCGAAACGGCAACCCCTTCATCCCAGACACCGTGATCGGCGCACATCACCAGTATCGCTTTTTCACCGACACGCGGTACACCGTGTAGACCTGGCATACCGGCCAGCTGTACCGCCAGCGCCTCCAGCCGACCCAGGCTACCGGGCGGTTTAAGCAGGCCATCAATATGCTGTTGCGCGCGTGTCATCGCGCCACGGTCTGGCGGCGGAATTTCGCGGAGTAAAGAGGTTAACGTTTGCATATGCGTTCTCATTGTGTTGGCTGACTCACAGCAGAGCCAGCAGGAATATCAACTCGCCAAGTTCTATTGCCGCACCCAGCGTATCGCCGGTTTGCCCACCCAACGTCCGTTTTAACAGTTGTCCCAGCAGGAAGACAGACACCATCGTCACGACCAGTGCCGCCACCCCCTGCATTCCAGGCAACAGAACCGCCGCCAGAATCGCGGCCAGACCAAGGGTAAAACAGGTTTGCGTCCCGGTGACATGACCGATAAACACGTTGCCTAATCCCTCTTCACGGGCGTAGCGGTGGCGATACATCAACAACACGGCTGTCCCACGCCCAACGGCACAGGCGGCTGCCAGCGCGGCCAGAACAGGAGTGCCGCGTAGCGACAGTTCACTGATCACCAGCACTTTCGCCAGCAAGACAAAAATGAGCGCCAGACCGCCGTGCGTTCCCAGTCGGCTGTCGCGCATAATCTCCAGCATACGTTCGCGGCTGCGGGCGGAGAAAACGCCATCGCAGGTATCAGCCAGACCGTCGAGGTGAAAGCCCCCGGTCATCAGCGCCAGCGCTAACACGGTAAAGAGCGCCGCCAGTGGTGCGCCGCACCAGGGCTGAAAGAGCATAAACACCAGCCCACTCAACGCACCGAGTAGCAGACCGATGAGCGGGAAAGTCACAATACCTCGAGAATACTGATCGAATTCCAGTCCCTGCGACCAGCGACCCGGAACGGGCAAACGCGTAATAAAAGAGAGCATTGCCCAGAACAACTTACTCATTTAATTTTGACTCCAATACCAGATACCACCAGCCAGACCTCATCCGCCGCTGCCGCCAGACGCTGATTCACACGCCCGGCGATATCCCGAAAGTGCCGCGCCAGACGGTTTTCCGGCACGATCCCCATCCCGACTTCGTTGGTCACTAGCACCACCCTGGCCGGACATCGCTGACAGGCCGCGATCAGCGTCTGGATCTCCGCCTCAATCGCCGTTTCCAGCGCGGCGTAATCCCAGCTATCGGGGTCACTGTCGTCGCCCAAAGCAAACAGCAGGTTAGTGACCATGGTGGTGATGCACTCCAGTAGAATTGCTTCATCCGGCGCGTTCTCTGCGCTAATCAATTCATCAAGATGCTGCCAGCGCTCGGCGGTACGCCAGTGCGCTGGACGTCCATCCCGATGATGCTGAATGCGCGCTGCCATCTCGTCATCAAAAATCTGCGATGTCGCGATGTACAGCACCTGCTGGAAATCAGCGATCAGGGCTTCGGCATGACGACTCTTACCGCTGCGGGCGCCGCCAGTGACCAGAATCATCATACTGACTCCCGATGTTGCTGCATGATGGTATAAATTTTCTCAATATCGATGTGTTGCCGCATCGCATCCGCCAGCAGATCAAACTGCTGCGATTTATATTGCGCGTATTGGAAGGTGGGATCCAGGGGAGTCAGCCCCTTACGCACGCGCAGGCCATTGACCAGCGCTCGCGTAAAATCATCACTGTCGAACAAGCCATGCAGATAAGTCCCAAACGCTCGTCCGTCGGCGGTGACGGCACCATCCGCGACGTTTTCGCCGTGCTTCTGCAGTTGCATCACCGACTGGCAATCGCCGTTCAGCGTCGTTTCGCCCATGTGAATTTCATAGCCGCGCACTGGCAACCCGGACGCCGCAGACAACCAGTCCGGCAGTGTCGACGACATCGTCGCCGTTACCTGGGTTGTGGTTTTCCGCTGGGCAAAATGCGTTACCGTATCGAGCAGCCCCAGACCCGGTAGCGTTCCCAGCCCTGACTCGACCTCATCGATAATGGTCTCGCCCAACATCTGGTAGCCACCACAGATCCCGACAATGGGGATGTTTTGTTGGTGCGCCTGCAAAACCGCGTGGGCCATGCCGCTTTCACGTAGCCACACCAGATCGCCGAGCGTATTTTTACTGCCCGGCAGGATCACCAGGTCAACGTCCGCCAGTTCTTGCGGATGACGCACATAGCGCACGCGCACATCGGGCTGCGCGGCCAGCGCGTTAAAATCGGTGAAATTGGAGATATGCGGGATCTGCACCACGGCAATGTTGATGTCGCGTTTTTCCGTGCGCAGGTATTTCCCTTTTTGCAGCGCCACGCCATCTTCATCTTCGAGATCGACATCCAGCCACGGCATCACGCCCAGCACGGGAACGCCGGTCAGGCTTTCAATCTGCTCAATACCGGGATTAAGCAACGCCACATCACCACGAAACTTATTGATGATCACCCCTTTCACCCGCGCACGCTCGTGTTCATGCAGCAGCGCCAGCGTACCGTAGATTGAGGCAAACACCCCGCCGCGATCGATATCGGCGACCAGGATCACCGGGCATTGCGCCATCTCGGCCATCCCCATATTGACGATGTCGCGGTCACGCAGGTTGATCTCCGCCGGACTACCCGCCCCTTCCAGCACCAGTACATCAAACTCCTGCGCCAGACTGGTGTAAACGGAAAGGATCTGCTCGCGCAGACGCGGCTTGTATTCGTGATAGCTGACCGCATCCATATCGGTCGCCACCTGTCCCATCAGCACCACCTGCGCCTTGCGATCGCTGGTCGGTTTCAACAGCACCGGATTCATGCGGACATCTGGCACAATGCCCGCCGCTTCGGCCTGGAAAATCTGCGCGCGGCCCATCTCTTTCCCCTCCGGCGTGATGCCGGAGTTGAGCGCCATATTCTGCGACTTAAACGGTGCGGTCCGCCGACCATCCTGATAAAAAATGCGGCACAGTCCCGCCACCAGAACACTCTTGCCGACGTCAGACGCCGTTCCCTGCAACATAATGGCCTGCGTCATGACGCCTCCTTGATTGCGCGTTGTCGCATACAACGGAAAAATTCATCTTCGGTTTTGCACAGCGGCATACCTAGCTCTGCGTGCAGTTTCACCAACCAGGGTTGCGTTAACCCGGCCTCTTCAATCAGTTCTGTACGGGCAAAAACCTCACCCGGCTCACCGTGCGCCAGCACTTCGCCATGACGTAAAACGTAGACGGCATTGCTGACTTCATAAATCAGATCAATATCATGGCTGGAGATCACCACGTGATTTCCCTGCGTCACAATCCGTTTGATGATGTCGATCATCTGGCTACGTCCTGAAGGATCAAGCCCCGCCGTGGGTTCATCCAGTAACAGGTATTTTGCCCGTAGCACCAGCGCACCGGCGATGGCCACCCGCTTCTTTTGTCCGTGGCTTAAGCACTGAATCGGCTGCTGGCGAAAATGTTGCGCATCTACCAGGGTGAGCGCCTCGTCGACTCGTCGGGCAATTTCTCCCTCCTCCACGCCAAGATTGCGCAGGCTGAAGGCGATATCGCTGTCAATATCGGTGTAGAAAATTTGCTGATCGGGATCCTGAAATACCGTTGCCACCTGCTGGCGCAAGGCCAGCAGGCCGCGCTTGCTGTAGTCCAGCGGTTTTCCCTGCCACAATACCGCGCCCTGTTGCGGTCGCAGTAATCCGCTCAGATTCATAAATAGGGTGGATTTCCCACAGCCGTTGGCTCCCACCAGTCCGGTGACGGCATGCTGTGAAAAATCCAGCGTCAGCCCTTTAAGTACCTGCGCATCCTGATAACGAAACCAGAGTTCGGTGGTGGCAAGCATGCTTTTCCTTACAGGTGAAAATCGCCCTGATACAATTTGATATCTAACGTCGCCGCCATTTGCTGATAGCGAATCAGCACCCGGGTAAACAAAACGCCCACCAGCATCGCCAGCGAGCGATAGCCAATCGGCAGACTACGATAGCCAAAACGCAGCGTCTGCGCGCGATGAATCGCCATCGCTTCATCTAACAGAATAAAAATAAAGCGCCAGGTCAGCAGGATCTGTTCCGTCAGCAGACGCGGTATCCGCGCCCGTTTGAGCAGTAAAATCAGCTGCGGAAACGGCAGGTTAAGCACCAGCCAGAACGTGGCGGCCAGCGCGGCCAGACTCCGCCAGAACGTCTCGTTCGCGGTGTGCAGCCCAGACGCCGTGACCCCCAGCCAGTAACTGCCAAGCGGAAAACTGACCAACAGCGTTTGTGGGTCGCGGCTGACGCTGAACAGAATCGTCACCACCCCCACCACCAGAAAACCAAACGGCAGCGCCATCCAGCGACACCAACGGCGCAGGGAGATGCGCAGCAGCCAGCAGGTCAGCCCGGCAATCAGCGCCAGCTCGATACCCTGCCCCCAGGCGGGCAGGGTAAACGCCAGAGTCATCAGCAGCAGCCAGAACAGGAACTTACGCTCTGGTGCGACGTGAAACCAGCGGCTCTGATAGCTCAGTCGATCAAGCCCGGTCATCACGGCGTTGTCTGCCTTTGGTGTAGCCCAGAATATAGAAAATCACCGCCGCGCCAAGCGAGCCTTGCAACGTAAACAACAGGCTTTCAATTTCTCCGCTCGCCGGTTCATACAGCGGCTGGAACCACGGCTCATAATGCGGAGCAACCACCTGAATCTGGCTTTCCGCTTCACCGTCCGAGCCACCGTATTCACCACCGTGATTGATAAAGAACGGCAACACGACCAAAGCAATCACCATGGCTAACAATATCAGCGTCTTTTTCATGTTAATGTCCTTGCGCGGTTATCAGTTGCCGTTTCGTCAGCTGGTCGTAGATCATCACGGTCAGCAAGCCTTCGGCGATAGCAATCGGGATCTGCGTCAGGCAGAAAATCCCCATAAACTTGACGACAGACCCTGTCGCACCCGCTTCGGGATCCGGGAAGGCCACGCCAAGCTGTACAGATGTCACAAAGTAAGTCACCAGATCCGCCAGCATGGCGCAGAGGAAGACGCCAACATCACGACGGATCCCGGCGCGACAGGCCATCTTCCACACCATATAGCCGACAACCGGGCCAATCACCGCCATCGACATGCCGTTAGCGCCCAGGGTGGTCAAGCCACCGTGCGCCAGCAGCAGCGCCTGGAACAGCAGTACGATAGCGCCGAGAACCGCCACCACGCCCGGACCAAACAGGATCACCGCCAGCCCGACGCCTGTCGGATGTGAGCAGCTACCGGTAACCGACGGGATCTTCAGTGCCGACAGCACAAAAATAAACGCCCCGCACAGCGCCAGTAGCACTTTCTGATGGCTGTCATCCATCACGATATGTCGCAGGCGCACCAGTCCGTACCACAGGCACGGTAAAAACAGCAACCACCAGGCCAGCGCCCACATCGGCGGTAAAAATCCCTCCATGATGTGCATGGCGAACGCCTGCTCCGGCACAATCATCAGCAATAGCGCCGCAGCCAGACCACTGAATGACAGCTGTTTCAGCTGTTGTTCGAGTTTCATTCTGCATACTCCCACTGTTTGTTGACCAGGATGGTCGAGAAATAAGGCAACGGCTGATCGTCGCTGACCTCGTTGAGATGCCGCCAGCACTGCTCTCCAGGGAGCGTGGCCTCGGACATCATCAGTGCACAATCCAGTAATCCGGCCTGATCCAGCAGCGCTTTAATCCGCGCAAAGCGACCATAGACCTTCATCAGTACCAGACTGTCGTGTTGACGTAGCGCCTGGGCGATCTCCGCTTCCGGTGCGGTACAGGAGATCACCGCCAGCGACTGCTGTTCCATCGCCAGCGGCGTTTTGGATCGGGCGGCAATGGCGGCAAACGACGTCACGCCAGGCACGATCTCCAGCCAGTCAGGACACCCGATGCGCTGTAGTAAAAAGACCCAGGTGCTGAACAACATGGCGTCACCCAGGGTGATAAATCCCACCTGTTTGCCTGCCTCCACTTCCTTAACCAACGCTGCGGTCACTTCATCCCAGACCGCCTCTTTTTCCGCGCTGTCTGCGCTCATGGGGAAATGGCAGCAACGAATTTCTGTGTTCGTGCCGATGTACTCCCGCACGATGGAAAGCGCGAGGCTGTCGCCACCCTTACGTCCCGCCGGGGCATAGAGAATATCCAGTGAACCCAGAATACGTGAGGCGCGAACGGTAATCAGATCGGCTGCTCCCGGGCCGGTGCTCAGGGCGTACAGTTTGCCGCTCATGCCGCTTCCTCCATCGCCACGCTCAGCGCTTGTTGCAAATGCGCGACGAACATCGCCCGCACCGCCGGATTTTCGCCAAGACCGCTCAGCCACGGCGTTGCCGTGATCCCCGCCGCCGTAAACAGCGTTTTCCACGAATCATCGTCGTCCGAAGCCATATCATTGATGGCGTGATCCCCTGCCACCAGCATCAGCGGCATCAGATGGACGGCTTTGACCCCCTCTTTGCTCAGGCTCTCAATCAGAATATCGACTTCCGGATAGCTCTCCACCGCGCCGACGCGCGCCGGGAAGCCCTGCGCCATCATCATGTGGTCGAGGCAGGCATAAGCGGCAAACGCGTGATGGCTGGCGCCGTGGCCCATGAATACCACTTTCTCATTGGCGGCGGGGACAGGCATCTGCTGTTTCAGGGCGAGCATTAACTGCGCGTAATCGTCATGGCTGCTCAACAGCGGCACGCCCAGCGTCAGGCGGGCAAACAGCGGACGCAGAGTCTGCACTTCACGGACAATTTTTTCATATTCGTCGCCGTTAATGATGTGCAGCGACTGAATCGCCACATCCTGATATCCCTGATCAGCAAGCTTTTGCAGCGCCTGCAGCGGGGTATCTATCTCAATACCATCACGCTGTTTGAGCTTGCGAATAATCATTCCAGAGGTAAAGGCACGGAACAGGGTGCGGTCAGGACAGCTGGCGGCCAGATCGCGCTCGCAGGCCACAATGTTCTTCTCGCAGGTATCGTGATAGCTGGTGCCAAAGCTAACCACCAGAAGCGCTTTTTTCATTTTCTGATTCCTTAAGCAGCGGCCAGCCAGCGCGCCAAACGTTGCGCAAATGCGGCCTGACTTTCCAGTAACTCATCTCCCGTCACCAGCGGCGCCGGGCGGGTAATCACGATGCAGGGAATACCTGCATCCAGACAGGGTTGAACCTTTTCCTGATAACCGCCCTCTGCGCCAGAAGCCTTGGTTATCACGACGTCAGCCTGACACTGACGATAAAACGCAGCGTTAAATTCAGCGCTGAACGGCCCGCACAGCGCGAACGTCTCGCCTACGCCAAAGCCCAGATCGGCGCACTGTTGAATCACCTCGGGGACGGGCAACACGCGGGCGAGCAGCGTTTTTTCCGGTAAACCTGTGCGCCATATCGCCAGATCTTTACTCCCGGTAGTCAGCAGTACGCGCTCGCCAAAACGTCGTGCAACGTCACACGCCTCGGCAATGCTCTGTACAGTGAAGAGCAGCGGATGCGTCAGTTCACTAAGCTGTTCCGGGCGCTGGTAGCGGCTCAGCAGCACGCCAGCCCGTTCGCAGGCGCACAGAATATTGCGGCTCACCACTTCGGCATACGGGTGCGAAGCATCGATCACCCATCGCGTTCCGTTCTCCTTCAGCCAGTTCACCATTTCATCCTGCTCGAGCCGACCACAGCGCACCTGCCCCTTGATATCGCCAGCCAGTTGTTTCCCGGTCGGCGTCGCCACCGACAGGGTGTAGGCCACATTAGCGGCATCCAGTTGCTGGCACAGCGCACGGGCATCGCTGGTGCCGCCCATGACCAGAACCTCACCAAAACTCACAGCACGTAACCTCGTGGCGTGATCATCAGACCGTCCTGCACATAAGTCGCTTTGTTACCGACGATCACCAGACTGGTCATATCCACCGGTTCAAAATCCATCTCGCCCAGCGTAGTCAGCCATTTCTCCTGCTTTTTACGCCCGGCGGATTTCACCACTCCCACCGGCGTTTGCCCGCTTTTACTGGCGGAAAGCAGTTCAAATGCGCGCGCCAGATGTCCCTCACGGCCCCGGCTGCGCGGGTTGTAGAAGCAGATGACGAAGTCCGCTTCTCCGGCGGCGATAATACGTTTTTCGATAACCGGCCACGGCGTAAGTAAATCGCTTAAACTGATGTGACAAAAATCGTGCATCAGCGGTGCGCCGAGCAGCGACGCCGCCGCGATACTGGCAGTCATCCCCGGGATCAGGCGCACTTCAACGTCCAGTTTCTGTTTGCTGACCAGCTCCAGCACCAGCCCCGCCATGCCGTAAATACCGGCGTCACCGCTGCTGATCAGCGCCACGTTGTGTCCGGCCTGCGCCAGTTCAATCGCCGCATGGCAGCGCTCGATCTCTTTGCACATGCCGGTTTTGATCACCTGCTTGTCACCGGTAAACGCTTTGACGAGGTGAGTGTAGGTTTTGTAACCCACAATAATTTCTGCCGCCTGCAGGGCCTCAACGGCTTCCATGGTCATCATGGCCTGTGAGCCGGGGCCGATTCCGATTACGGTTAACATCAGTGTGAAACTCCCAAAGTGATAGTGACGCCCTGCTCACGCAAGGTTTCGCCGGTCAATTGCCCATGACTCAGCAGCCATGCTGCCGGACCCGAGACGCTTCCGACGCCGACCGTCTGGCGAACAAACGGCGAAGCCGGAAAGTGATGTTCATGCTCACGCAGCGCGTCAGCGGTAAAGGTTTCAAACGGCACACGCCAGCAGGAGGCAAGTTGGATCAGCCCCTCTTCGTCTTTCTTGAGCGACACGCTGCCGATGGCTTTCAGCGCCAGCGGATCAAAGCGCTGCGCTTCAAGCTGACGCGCCAGCAGCGCAGCCAGTAGTGGGAACGGCGTATCGCGACGACAGCCAATGCCAGCGACCACCCGTTGTGGCACCAGTTTCCAGTGTTGAACCGGAATATCCGGCAATTCGTTACGTAACGTGACGCACACCAGCGCATCCAGTTCAGGCAACTGCTGGAGATCGGTAACGGTAATGAACCCACGGCGATCGCAGTGGCGGACGTCTTCATCCAGTTCTTCATCCCACCACAGTCCCACGCGCTGGTTGCTCACCAGCATCTGATTCACCGCTTTTACTGCGGTGCGAAAGTCGGTCATACGGGCGTTGAGCTGAAACGCGAGGGTGTCCAGTGCCGCCATCTCATTGACATCGGTGGCAGTGGTAATCACCGGATCGGCGCCCAGCATGCCGGCGAGATAACGGGTCAGCGCGTTCGCGCCGCCCGCATGGCCGGAAAGCAGGCTGATCACATGCTGGCCGCGCTCGTCGATCACCACCACCGCCGGATCGCTGAACTTGTCATTCACCAGCGGGGCCAGCACGCGCACCGCGATGCCGGTCGCCCCGATAAAAATCAGCGCGGAATAGTTCGAAAACGCGTCGCGCGCGGCGTGGGCGAACCCGCCGTCGAACGGTAAGAAACCGTCCTCCAGCAATTTTTCACTGGTAAAACAGGTCAGCGGTAACATCGCTGCCAGCCGTTTAGCCAGCATTACACCGCCGGGCGTCAGGCAAAACAGCGCGATTGATTCAGGCTTTACGGTATTCATGGCTAAAGTCCGCGGCATAGAGTCTGGAGTAGTGATACTCATCTCCGAGGAAATTCCCGACCAGGATGAGCGCCGTTTTGCGGATCCCGGCGTCGCGCACTTTATCGGCGATATCCGCCAGCGTGCCACGCACAGTTTGACTTTCCGGCCAGGTCGCTTTGTAGATCACGGCCACCGGTGTGGTCGCCGGGTAACCGCCCTCAATCAACCGTTCCGCAACCCGGTTGATACGCTGGACGGAGAGATAAATTGCCATTGAGGTCTGGTGGCTGGCGAACGATTCCAGTTGTTCACGTTCTGGCACCGGCGTGCGACCTTCGAGTCGCGTAATAATCAGGCTTTGCGAGACTTCCGGCACGGTGTACTCAACCCCCAGCTCCGCCGCCGCGCCGAGGAAAGCGCTGACCCCCGGCACCACCTGCCAGGGGATACCACGTTTGGTCAGCTCTTCCCCCTGTTCGCGCACCGAGCCATACAGCGACACGTCGCCGGTTTGCAGGCGCACTACCGTTTTTCCGGCCTTCACCCCCTCTTCCATCAGGGTGAGGATTTGCTCAAGGTGCAGTTCCGCACTGTCGTGGCACTCCGCGCCCTCCGGGCAATACTCCAGCAGTTCGGTGTTGATCAGCGATCCGGCGTAAATCACCACCTGCGCCTGTTGCAACAGCCGGTAACCCTTAAGCGTAATCAGCTCCCGATCACCCGGACCTGCGCCGACAAACCACACACAACGGGGATCAAATGTCTCAGACATGGCGTTCTTCCTTCTGGCAGGCGATGACAAAAACGGGATTGTTCGGTTTGAAATAGTGACCCGCGCCCAGCGTGGTCAGCGACGAAATCTGCATTTGCAGGCAGTCCACGTCCTGCACACCGCGCTGTTGCAGATGTGCCAGCGCGGTGTTGAGGTTTTCCTGTAGGATGAAGGTCATCACCAGGCGTCCGCCAGCGTGCAACTGGCGCATAGACCAGTCGATCAGTTCTGTAAGATGTCCCCCACTGCCACCCATAAAGACGGCATCGGCTTTCTCGGTCATCATCATTGGCGCTTCACCCGGCAGAATATCGATATTCGCGCAGGCGAAATGCTGACGGTTTTCGTCGAGTAAACGCAGCGCCGCCGGATTGCGCTCAATAGCCGTAATGTGTAGCGACGGAAACTGTAGCGCGGCTTCGATGGACACACTGCCGGTTCCGGCCCCGATATCAATCAGGTGACTGGCCCGGTGCAGTTCAAGTTTTGCGAGAGCGAGCGCACGTACCGCTTCTTTGGTCATCGGCACCTTCTCACCGCGCAGGAAAAGCTCATCTTTCATCAAGGATCACCACTGCATTCATCTCATATTCGGCATGGACCTCGCTGACGCGCAGCCAGTGGATCCGTTCGTTTTCCATCGCCAGGTTTTCACCAATCACCATCCAGCGATCGCCCTTTCCTCGTGCAACCAGTTGTGCAGCAATGTCACGCGGCCCGCACTGACCGTCGGTGACCATTGCCACCTTGTTATGCTGCGCCAGCGTATCGAAACAGACGCTGCGCCCGTGGCTACTGGTGAGCCACATGTCATTCATGTCGATTCCCGACTGCGCGCACAGATACTGCACCGCGCTGATACCTGGAATGATGCGTACCTGCGCAACGCCAAAATGCGCCACCATCCGCGTACCGATGCCGTAAAACAGCGGATCGCCAGAAGCCAGAACCACCACCCGCTTATCCTGATGCGCCGCAATCCATGCCAGCAGTTCGGGAATGTTGGCGCCCAGCGCAAACTGCTCGCCGCGAAAGTCCGGGAACTGCTGCAAATGGCGCTTACCGCCGACCAGCACATCGGCCTCATCAACCGCCGCGCGCGCCGCCGGCGTCATCAGGTGCAGACCGGCTGGCCCCATCCCCACGACCGTCAGCATTGCATCTCCCGGGCGATAGCGTCGACGGGGCGGTTGCTACCCAGAACCTGGTTATCAAACGAAAACATGATCGCGTCGCAGGTCGGCGGGGTTTTGGTAAAGCGCAGCATCTGCATCACGCGCTGACAGATGCGTTCAGCAAGATGGTTGTAGAGGTGCTGAAAGCCGAACGCGTCGATGTGCTCCATTGCCGCTTCAGTGGTGTCGCAATCGCTTACCAGCGTCAGCAACTCCCGCGGCGCGCCGAGCAGCGCCAGATGCGCCACCAGCGTTTCCATTCGCGCATCGGCTATGTGGCTGTGGGTATGGAAGATCCCGGCAGCAATTTTGATCAATTTCCCAGGATGACCGACGAGCACGACCTGGCGAAATCCCAGCCGCACCGCCTCTTCAATCATGTAGCCGACAAAGTTGCTCATGGTGACCACCACGTTGGTATCGATGCCCATCTGTTCGCGGACGAAACGCTCACCATGATTACCCGGCACCAGAACTACCCGCTCCAGTCCGGCGGCACGTTTGATTTCCAGCTCCAGCGATAACGACCGCTTCCAGCTCTCTTCGGACATGGGGGTCACAATACCGGTGGTGCCAATAATGGAAATTCCGCCAAGAATACCGAGACGCGAGTTGTAGGTTTTTTGCGCTCGTTCTTCGCCTTCCGGGGCAAATATTTCGATTTCCGCCCCGCGTACCGGGCCTATCGCCTCACGCACGGCGGACTCAATGGTGTGACGCGGGGTGCGATTAATTGCCGCGCTGCCGACAGGCAGACCAATCCCCTTGCGGGTGACGGTGCCGACGCCTTCGCCCCCGGACAGGACAATTTCACCGCTGTCATTCAGCGTGACGCGGGCGAAAATCAACATCCCGTGGGTGGCGTCGACATCATCGCCACCATCTTTACGGATCGCGGCAATGGCCTGCTGTCCTTCAATGTGTGGAGATTCCACGTTCAGACACAGAGTGACGCCGGAAGGTGTGACAATCGATACCTGATGGATCAGATGCTGACGCAACACCATCAGCGCGGCGACTTTTGCCGCCGCCGTGGCGCACGATCCAGTGGTATAACCTTTGCGCAGCGCTTTGCCGTTATGCCAGACGGGCGCGTCGAAAGACTGATCGCTCATCGCGCCCCCTGCATGTAATACAGCATGGCGTTCACGATCGCCGCCGCAACGTTACTGCCGCCTTTGCGTCCGAGGGCGGCAATGGCGGGCAACTGGCTGTGCGTCAGCGCCTCTTTGGATTCCGCCGCGCCGACAAATCCCACCGGCACGCCGACGACGCCGCTTACCGCTACATCTTTTTCCAACAGGCGAAACAGCGCAGTGGGCGCGTTGCCAAAGACAAACACTTTTTCGCCTTCTTCCGTCACGGCAATGTCGACAGCCGCCATTGAACGAGTGATACCCTGCGCTTTCGCTTGCGCTACCACGCGCGGATCGCTGATATAGCAGCGACACTCGCCCCCCGTCTTCGCCAGCAGGGTTTTATTGATCCCCGACAGCGCCATGGTGGTGTCGGTATAGATAACCGATGGGCGACTTAGCGCTGCACAAAGTTGTTCCAGCGCATCATCCGAAAACCAGAGAATATCCAGCCAGTCGAAGTCAGCGGTGGTATGAATCACCCGTTTGATGATGGCTTCATGTAGCGGACTGGCAAACTGGTACTCCGGGCGCGTTTCATGAATGATCTCGCCAATGATGTCAAAACTTTTGGCTTCAATCGCCTGGGGTTGCTGGATGTATTGCATTGTCATTTATCCTCAGGCCACACCCACTACCAGCCAGCGCGTCACAAGGAACAGCACCAGAGCCAGCGTTGAGGCAACCCACATCAGTCGAATCGTTTGGGAAATGTCATCTATGGAAATAGTGCGCTGCGCGTCGCCGATCCACGGTTTTTCAACGCGCTCGCCAAAGTAATCATTCGGGCCGCCCAGTCGAATGCCCAACGCACCGGCAACGGAAGCCTCCGCCCAGGCACAGTTCGGGCTGCTGTGGTTATAGCGATCCCGCCAGCCCACACAGAGCGCCCGGGCGCCGTCACGACGGCACAACACCGCTGCCGCGCTCAGCAGCAGCCAGCTCAGCCGTGCAGGAATGTAGTTCGCGACGTCGTCCAGGCGAGCGCTGACCATGCCAATCGCCCGGTATTTTTCGTGTTTATAACCCACCATGGAATCCAGGGTATTCACCGCTTTGTAGGCCATCGCCATCGGCGCGCCGCCAATTAAAAGGAAGAACAGCGGCGCGATAATGCCGTCAACCGTATTCTCCGCCACGGTTTCCACGACCGCCCGGTTGATCTGTTCTGGCTGAAGTTGCGATGTGTCGCGCCCCACAATCCACGAGAGCTTTTCGCGGCTTTGTGCAAGGTTACCTTCGCGCAGCGGGCGCTCAACCTCTTGCGCCGCCGTTGCCAGACAGCGCCCCGCCAGCACGGTGAAAATCATCCAGACTTCAACGACCCAACCGAGCCATGGATGAATCCACGCCGCCAGGTGTAACACGCCCCAGGCAACCGCCCACGTCAAGCCGACAACCACCAGCCACATCACCCCACCACCAATGCGTAACGCCCGGTCGCTGTGGCAGTAGCGGCGAATAATCCGCTGCACGGCAGTGATCAGATTGCCTATCCAGCGCACCGGATGCGGCCAGTCTGGTGGGTCGCCAATCACGACATCGAGAAGCCAGGCCACACACCATGCCAGTAGCGTCATAACGCCTCCCGCGCGGCATTCAGCCAGTGATTAAGCATTAATGGACGCTGAGCAAAGTGAACGTGCAGGTAGCTGGCGAAGGTGTTGCCCGTTCGCCAGCCACCGGACCACGCCTGCACCGTCTGACCGTCACGGACTTTACGGCAAGCCAGCACAGCGGGGGTTTCAGGGGAAAAATCGGAGTAATGGAATTCATGACCGCGCAGCACATCGCCTTCCGCGGCCAGCAGCGTGGGCTGCAAAGCCTGCGCTTCACAATAGCCAAAGCGGGTTAGCCGTTTACCCATTTTGCTGCGACCGGGAAGGATATCGGCCATGCGATGCTCAACCCCGTCGGCATCTTCCAGCAGGCTGCCGAGGTACATTAATCCGCCGCATTCGGCATAAATGGCGACACCGCGCTGATGCGCCTCGCGCAGGCTTGTCAGCATAGTAGTATTGGCCGCCAGCGCGGACGCGTGCAGTTCCGGATAACCGCCGCCCAGCCAGACCATTTGACAATCGGGTAATTCGCGATCGTGGAGCGGGCTGAAGCGCACAATGTTGACGCCGGTACGCGCCAGCAGCGCCACGTTATCGGGATAATAAAAATTAAAGGCCTCATCATCAGCCATCGCCAGCGTCAGTCCTTCTCCGGCGTTGGGCGCAGGACGTTCAGGCCATTCGCCTGGCGGCAATGCCTGAAGGTGGCTTAACGCCAGCAACCGATCGATATCCAGTGTACTTTCCAGCCGGGCGGCGAAATCCTGCCACGATTGTTGATTGACGACGGACTCACGCGCGGTCACCAATCCCAGATGCCGTTCGGGTAGCGCGACGCCGTCAACGCGCGGGACGTAACCCAGCACCGGCACAGCGCAGTAGTGCTCGATAGCGGTTTTCAGCAACTGGAAATGGGACTCACTGTTGACGCGGTTAACGATGACGCCGGCAATGTTCAGCGTCGGGTCGAAATGCTGGAAGCCCATCACCGTGGCGGCAATGGAAGTAGAAACGGCTTTCCCGTCAACCAGCAGAATGACCGGACAGCCCAACTGCTTGGCCATCGCGGCGGTACTGCAATAATCAGGATCTGTACCGTAACCGTCGTACAGCCCCATAACCCCTTCGATCACTGCAATATCTGCATCCTGCATCTGTTCGCGGAACAGCGCATTAAGCACCGGCTCGGGGAGCATGAAACTGTCGAGATTACGGGAGGCGGTACCGCTGATGGCCGTATGCCAGGCGGTATCCAGGTAATCAGGGCCGACTTTGCAGGGCTGGACGCGTAAACCACGTTGTTTCATCACGTTCAGCAAGCTCAGCGTCACTGTGGTTTTACCACAGCCGCTACCGGTACCTGCCAGAACAAACGCGTACTGCTTTGCCGCCATGACCCTGATCCTGTTCAGGGTGGTAGGGATGTACTGACACCCAGTCTTCCGACTGTACGCATCTGAGCAACCCACTTCCCACCGAAGTTGTTGGTAGTATCCGACAGGCTGGTCTTCTGGCTTAGCGTCGTCCTCGCCCGTCCTTCCCAATCTTGCGATCAGTGGTCTTCACGGGGTTGTCAGCATCACAGCAGCGGGGGCTGCGGGGGATTTTCACCCCCTTCCCAGACACAAATGTGTCAAACCTGTCGGCTTAAATGATGAACAGAATGAATTCTCCTCATCACAACAATACTTTTCGTTACTTATTCGTTACGCATTTTTTATCAACAAAAAACGCCGCAATAAAACGATTCTGAATGAAATGTCGTGCAAGAGAATAATGAAACCTCTTAACAATGACACTGTATCTCATCACAGAAATAAAAACTGGTGAAGTTTATTCCGTTAAGAGCGATATTTTATTGCGCTATGACAATTTATTGCTGTACTAAAAACACTTAACCATTATAAATGACCGGATTACGCGGGAATATCAAAAATCGGCAATAGCAAAATATTGCTATTTATGCCGATTCAGCAGGCAAGTTTTCATTTATTTTTTGCCGATAGGCCTGCGGCGTAACCTGATAAGTCTGACGGAACACTTTGCAAAAATAGCTGGTTTGCGAAAAACCTAAATTGCGGGCAATACTGGCAATGCTCCAGTCACTGTGACAAAGCAGCTCTCTGGCACTGGCCATGCGCTGTTGATTGACCCACGCGTTAAAACCAATGCCCTGATATTTTTTGAACAGTTTGCTGAAGTAGTACGGGCTCAGGTAAACATGCGAGGCCACATCTTCAAGGCGAAGATCGTCTGACAAGTGGGCATCAATATAGCGCAACGCCTTTTTCATTTTGCTGTCATGAGGGCTGGCGGCGCGGGTCGGGCGTGAAGGCTCAGCAGGTTGCGTGCTGTCTTTGATCACCACGAAATTGAGTTGCTTCTTGAGGCAGTTTTCAACAATGAGTTTGAGCAGATCCGCCGAGGCCATCACGCGAGAATAGTCCATTTCCGGGACATTACTGAACTCATTGAGCAGTTCAGGATCGGCCTGCCAGCGATCGTCAACCTTCATGATATCGAGCAGATCGGCGCCATCATCGTTACGTAAACGCACCTGGCCGCACAGAACGAATCCAACAAGATGGCCTGCGATCACGAGAGGAATAGAGAAATCAGTAAGCCCGGCATGGCAGCGATAGATACAGGGTTGATCCGATTTTGACGCTTCCAGTCCCCCACAGCGATCGCTCATACGACACCGGGTACTGTGTTGCGGATGCTGACGCATCAGTTGGCAAAAAGGTGTGAAATTAAACAGCTCAGAAATCTCATCACCGTGAATATTGACAACCACAACAGCCAGGCTGGTCGCTTGCGCAAAATCCTGTGCGATTTTATTAATGAGTTCTGAGTTCAGGGTGCTCGCAGAAATCATGATAAAATCCCTCAGTTAATCCATTGTTATAATGAAAACATAAATTTTACATTTACTTCTTATCATCCCCATCCTTGTATGTAAATGACAGAAAGTACAAGGGACAATAACAAAAGTCTCCCTGGGTGGGGAGACTTTTTAGTCAGTTCGTGAAAGCAGATCACGAAAAAGAAATTAAAGACGTGATATTAGCCACGCCAGCCAAAATTACGCGTCCGTCTCTTCGATTTTACACGTATTACAGGGCAAATTTTTACCGATAAGGTACTTATAGATAGCCGCGCCCGCACACGCACCAATCAATGGCGCAATAATCGGCACAATAAAGTACGGAATATCGCGTCCACCAGTCATCGCAATATCTCCCCAACCTGCCATCCAGGCGAACAGCTTAGGACCAAAATCACGCGCCGGGTTCATGGCAAAGCCGGTTAACGGGCCTGTGGACGCACCAATTACCGCCACCAGAATACCGATCAGCAGTGGCGCCAGTGCCCCTTTAGGCACACCGTTACCATCGTCGGTCAGCGCCATAATCAGCCCCATCAGGATTGAGGTGATGACGATTTCGACCCCTGCCGCCTGCCACACGCTTAGCGCAGCCGCCGGATAGGTACTGAAAATACTGGCCAGATAGAGGCTATCTGCGCTGCCGCGAACCATGTTGTGGGCAGTTTCATACTCAATAAATAAATTGCCGTAAAGCAGATAAGCCAGCACCGCACCGCCAAACGCTCCCGCGACCTGCGCGATGATGTAAGGCAGAACTTTGCGTCCCGGGAAGCAGGCAAATAACCAGAGTGCGACTGTGATGGCCGGGTTCAGATGCGCTCCGGAAATTCCCGCCGTCAGATAAACCGCAAGCGAAATACCCAGACCCCAAATAATACAAATTTCCCAGAGACCCAGACTGGCGCCTGCGACTTTCAGTGCGCTAAGGCAGCCGATACCAAAAAACAAAAACAATCCGGTACCCAAAAACTCGGCAATGCATTGCGCTTTCAGTGAATCATTCATTGTGACACCTTCTTAGAAGCGTTCGTGTCCTTACCAGCGGACCCTTGCTGGTCGTAGAGTACAACGGCACTACTATAGGAAGAGGCCGCTGAAAATTGTTGGCAAACTGCGCATTCTCAGACCTGGAAAAATCGTGTTGTTATAGCAATTTCTTGCCATCTATTTATTCAAAGGCAGCGTGTAGAGTGCCTGAATGTAATTAACCAGGACGATTCGTGATAGCAAAAATTGGTTATTTGAAGATTTTCCTTTTCCAATCAATGTCACAAATTGGATTTTCCGCATAGCAAATTAAATTAACCCTGTCACCCTCCAAAATGTAAATATGGAATAGCAAAAGCCAAAATATCACATTAATAAAAAATAATAAAACCAATAAAAACAAATAGATAAAATACAACAAAGCAAGTTTGTCACATTCACAGCCCACTAATTTTTCACCCAGACTTTCAAGTCAGCCATTCTTTTTCCTCGCTTCTTTTTATAGTCATGAATATCGGGACAACCCAGGCGAGGTCTTTATGCAACAAGAAGCATTAGGAATGGTAGAAACCAAAGGCTTAACTGCAGCCATAGAGGCCGCAGATGCAATGGTGAAGTCAGCCAATGTCATGTTGGTCGGCTACGAAAAAATTGGCTCAGGGCTGGTAACCGTCATCGTTCGCGGTGATGTCGGTGCCGTAAAAGCGGCGACCGATGCTGGCGCTGCTGCTGCGCGCAACGTGGGAGAAGTGAAAGCCGTACACGTGATTCCACGCCCTCATACCGATGTTGAAAAAATCTTACCGAAGGGAATTAACCCATGAGCAGCAATGAACTGGTTGAACAGATCATGGCGCAGGTCATTGCCCGTGTGGCAACGCCTGATCAAGCGGGTATCCCTGATAAAACCCATCCAAAACGAGAGACGGCTATGGCAGAGAAGAGCTGCAGTTTAACGGAATTTGTTGGCACCGCGATTGGCGACACCATAGGTCTGGTGATTGCAAACGTAGACAGTGCCCTGTTGGAAGCAATGAAGCTTGAGAAGCGCTATCGCTCCATTGGCATCCTGGGCGCGCGTACCGGCGCGGGTCCGCACATTATGGCGGCAGACGAAGCGGTCAAAGCCACCAATACCGAAGTGGTAAGCATTGAACTCCCTCGCGATACCAAAGGCGGCGCGGGTCACGGTTCTCTCATTATTATCGGCGGTAACGACGTTTCCGACGTTAAGCGCGGAATTGAAGTGGCGCTGAAAGAACTCGATCGCACCTTTGGTGATGTGTATGGCAACGAAGCCGGACACATCGAACTGCAGTACACCGCTCGCGCCAGTTACGCGCTGGAAAAAGCGTTTGGTGCGCCGGTTGGCCGTGCCTGCGGCGTGATTGTGGGTGCTCCGGCTTCCGTCGGCGTGTTAATGGCAGATACTGCCCTGAAAGCCGCGAACGTTGAAGTTGTGGCCTACAGCTCTCCGGCACATGGCACCAGCTTCAGTAACGAAGCGATCCTGGTGATCTCCGGCGATTCTGGCGCAGTGCGTCAGGCGGTTATCTCAGCGCGAGAAATCGGTAAAACCGTTCTTGCGACCCTCGGTGCTGAACCGAAAAACGATCGCCCGTCCTATATCTGAACTCCGTGAGGCTCATTCATGAGATCGAAAAGATTTGAAGCACTGGCGAAACGCCCTGTCAATCAGGACGGATTCGTTAAGGAGTGGATCGAAGAAGGCTTCATTGCGATGGAAAGCCCGAACGATCCCAAGCCGTCGATTAAAATCGTTAACGGCGCCGTCACCGAACTCGATGGCAAATCGGTCAGCCAGTTTGACCTGATTGACCACTTCATTGCCCGTTACGGCATCAACCTGGCACGCGCAGAAGAAGTGATGGCGATGGACTCCGTAAAACTCGCTAACATGCTGTGCGATCCTAACGTAAAACGTCGCGACATTGTGCCACTGACCACGGCGATGACCCCGGCAAAAATTGTCGAAGTGGTTTCGCACATGAACGTGGTTGAGATGATGATGGCGATGCAAAAGATGCGCGCGCGTCGCACGCCATCCCAACAGGCACACGTCACCAACGTCAAAGATAACCCGGTACAGATTGCAGCCGACGCCGCAGAAGGTGCATGGCGCGGATTTGATGAGCAGGAGACCACAGTAGCTGTGGCGCGTTATGCCCCGTTCAACGCCATTGCGCTGCTCGTCGGTTCCCAGGTGGGCCGCCCCGGCGTGTTAACCCAGTGTTCACTGGAAGAGGCAACCGAACTGAAGCTCGGTATGCTGGGACACACCTGCTACGCCGAAACCATTTCCGTCTACGGTACCGAACCGGTCTTTACTGACGGCGACGACACGCCGTGGTCAAAAGGTTTCCTCGCCTCTTCTTACGCTTCGCGTGGGTTGAAAATGCGCTTCACTTCCGGTTCAGGTTCTGAAGTACAGATGGGTTATGCCGAGGGCAAATCCATGCTGTATCTCGAAGCGCGCTGCATTTACATCACCAAAGCGGCAGGCGTACAGGGTCTGCAAAACGGCTCCGTAAGCTGCATCGGCGTTCCGTCCGCAGTGCCATCAGGAATTCGTGCGGTACTGGCAGAAAACCTGATCTGTTCCTCGCTGGATCTGGAATGCGCCTCCAGTAACGACCAGACCTTTACCCACTCCGATATGCGTCGTACCGCGCGTCTGCTGATGCAGTTCCTGCCGGGGACAGACTTTATCTCTTCCGGTTATTCCGCCGTGCCGAACTACGACAACATGTTCGCGGGCTCCAACGAAGATGCGGAAGACTTTGATGACTACAACGTTATCCAGCGCGACCTGAAAGTGGACGGTGGTCTGCGTCCGGTACGTGAAGAAGACGTTATCGCCATTCGTAACAAAGCAGCGCGCGCTCTGCAGGCGGTTTTCGCTGGCATGGGGCTGCCGCCCATTACGGATGAAGAAGTTGAAGCCGCAACCTACGCCCACGGTTCGAAAGATATGCCTGAACGTAACATCGTTGAGGACATCAAGTTTGCGCAGGAAATCATCAATAAGAACCGCAACGGTCTGGAAGTGGTGAAAGCGCTGGCTCAGGGCGGCTTTACCGATGTCGCGCAGGACATGCTCAACATCCAGAAGGCCAAGTTAACCGGGGACTATCTGCATACCTCCGCCATCATCGTCGGCGATGGACAAGTGCTCTCTGCCGTCAATGACGTCAACGATTATGCCGGTCCGGCAACAGGTTATCGCCTGCAAGGCGAACGCTGGGAAGAAATTAAAAACATCCCTGGCGCACTTGATCCCAACGAGCTTGGCTAAGGGGTGAACAATGGAAATTAATGAAAAATTGCTGCGCCAGATTATCGAAGACGTGCTGTCCGAAATGCAGACCAGCGATAAGCCCGTCTCATTTCGTGCACCGGGAACGTCAACCGCGCCTGCTGCACCGGCCGGTGACAGTTTCCTGACGGAAATTGGCGAGGCGAAACAGGGCACACAACAGGACGAAGTGATTATTGCGGTCGGCCCGGCGTTTGGTCTCTCTCAGACCGTTAACATCGTCGGTCTGCCGCATAAAAACATTCTGCGCGAAGTGATTGCCGGGATTGAAGAGGAAGGTATTAAAGCGCGTGTAATTCGCTGCTTTAAATCATCCGACGTGGCCTTCGTTGCCGTTGAGGGTAACCGTCTGAGTGGTTCCGGCATCTCTATCGGCATCCAGTCAAAAGGCACGACGGTCATCCATCAACAGGGACTGCCGCCGCTGTCCAACCTGGAGCTGTTCCCGCAGGCTCCGCTGCTGACGCTGGAAACCTATCGCCAGATTGGTAAAAACGCCGCGCGTTATGCCAAGCGTGAATCACCGCAGCCGGTCCCGACGCTGAACGACCAGATGGCGCGCCCGAAATATCAGGCTAAATCCGCCATCTTGCACATTAAAGAGACGAAGTACGTCGTGACGGGCAAAAACCCGCAGGAACTGCGCGTGGCGCTTTAATAAGGATCCCTTTATGAATACCGATGCAATTGAATCGATGGTTCGGGATGTGTTGAGCCGCATGAACAGCCTGCAGGGCGACACATCTGCCCCGGCAGCAGCTTCGGGCACTACGACCCAGACCGCCAAAGTGACCGACTATCCGCTCGCCAGTAAGCACCCTGAGTGGGTTAAAACGGCCACCAACAAAACGCTGGATGAGTTCACCCTCGAAAACGTTCTGAGCAACAAAGTGACCGCGCAGGATATGCGTATCACACCGGAAACGCTGCGCATTCAGGCGGCTATTGCCAAAGATGCCGGACGTGACCGCCTGGCGATGAACTTTGAGCGCGCCGCAGAACTGACGGCGGTGCCGGACGATCGCATTCTCGAGATCTATAACGCCCTGCGTCCTTATCGTTCAACGAAAGAAGAACTGCTCGCGATCGCGGACGATCTTGAAAACCGCTATCAGGCCAAAATCTGCGCCGCGTTTGTTCGTGAAGCGGCGGTGTTGTACGTCGAGCGTAAGAAGCTGAAAGGCGACGACTAAGGAAAGGTCATGAGATATATAGCTGGCATTGATATCGGCAACTCATCCACAGAAGTCGCGCTGGCGACGCTGGATGACACTGGCGCGCTCACCATTACCGGTAGCGCGCTGGCAGAAACCACCGGGATAAAAGGCACATTGCGTAATGTGTTTGGGATTCAGGAGGCGCTTACGCTTGCGGCTAACCGTGCAGGCATCAATGTCAGCGATATCTCGCTTATCCGTATCAACGAAGCCACCCCGGTGATTGGTGATGTCGCGATGGAAACCATCACGGAAACCATCATCACCGAATCCACCATGATCGGTCATAACCCGAAAACACCGGGCGGCGTCGGTCTGGGGGTGGGGATCACTATCACGCCGGAAGAGTTACTCACCCGACCGGCGGATACCCCGTTAATTCTGGTGGTGTCATCTGCTTTCGATTTCGCTGATGTCGCCACCATGATTAATGCCTCTGTCCGTGCCGGTTACCAGTTAACCGGTGTCATTTTGCAACAGGACGATGGCGTTCTGGTCAGTAACCGACTGGAAAAACCCCTGCCCATCGTTGACGAAGTGCTGTACATCGACCGTATCCCGCTCGGAATGCTGGCCGCCATTGAGGTCGCCGTGCCCGGTAAAGTCATCGAAACGCTGTCAAATCCTTATGGCATCGCGACGGTGTTTAATCTCAATGCGGACGAGACCAAAAACATTGTCCCGATGGCGCGAGCGCTGATTGGCAACCGTTCCGCCGTGGTGGTGAAAACCCCGTCAGGCGATGTTAAAGCGCGCGCCATTCCTGCCGGAAACATTGAACTGCAGTCCCAAGGGCGCACGCTACGCGTTGATGTCGCGGCAGGCGCCGATGCCATTATGAAAGCAGTTGGCGAATGCCCGAAACTGGACAACGTTACCGGTGAAGCGGGCACCAATATTGGCGGTATGCTGGAACACGTTCGCCAGACAATGGCTGAACTGACCAATAAACCAAGCAACGAAATTTTTATCCAGGATTTACTGGCCGTAGATACCTCCGTTCCGGTCAGTGTCACCGGTGGACTGGCCGGTGAGTTTTCTCTTGAGCAGGCTGTCGGTATCGCCTCGATGGTGAAATCAGACCGTCTGCAGATGGCAATGATCGCCAGCGAAATCAAAGAAAAGCTGAACGTGGATGTACAGGTTGGCGGTGCAGAAGCCGAAGCGGCAATTCTGGGCGCGCTCACCACGCCAGGTACCACGCGTCCGCTGGCGATTCTGGACTTAGGTGCGGGCTCGACCGACGCCTCCATTATCAATCCCAAAGGCGAAATTATCGCCACCCACCTCGCCGGGGCTGGCGACATGGTTACCATGATCATCGCCCGGGAGCTGGGACTTGATGACCGCTATCTGGCGGAAGAGATCAAAAAGCATCCGTTAGCCAAAGTCGAAAGCCTTTTCCATCTGCGCCACGAAGACGGTAGCGTTCAATTCTTCCCGACGCCACTTCCCCCTGCGGTGTTTGCCCGCGTCTGTGTGGTCAAGCCGGATGAACTGGTGCCCCTGCCCGGCGATCTCGCGCTGGAGAAAGTTCGCGCCATTCGCCGCAGCGCCAAAGAGCGCGTGTTTGTCACCAACGCCCTGCGCGCACTGCGACAGGTTAGCCCGACGGGCAATATCCGCGATATTCCGTTTGTCGTTCTGGTCGGTGGCTCCTCGCTGGACTTTGAAGTGCCGCAACTGGTGACGGACGCCCTGGCGCATTATCGCCTGGTGGCCGGACGCGGAAACATTCGCGGCACCGAAGGCCCGCGAAACGCGGTTGCGACGGGGCTCATCCTCTCCTGGCATAAGGAGTTTGCCCATGGACAGTAGCGTCACCACGCCTGCCATTGTGATTTCGACCATCGGCGACTGCCTTTCAGTCTGGAAAGAGGTGCTGCTCGGCATTGAAGAAGAAGGCATTCCGTTTGTGATCCAAAACCAGGCGGCGGGAGAAGTCGTTCAGAGCGCATGGCAGGCGGCCCGCCAGTCTCCGCTGCTGGTCGGCATCGCCTGCAATGAAGAAACCCTGGTCGTGCACTACAAGAATTTACCCACTTCAGCGCCGCTTTTTACGCTGACGTATCGCCAAAACAGCCTTGACCGGCGAAGTACTGGAAACAACGCGGCAAGGTTAGTCAAAGGGATCCCCTTCCGGGATCTCAATGCTTAATCCACAGGAGAATTGCAGTATGAATAACGCACTGGGTCTGGTTGAAACAAAAGGGTTGGTCGGCGCGATTGAAGCCGCAGATGCCATGGTGAAATCCGCCAACGTGCAACTGGTCGGTTACGAAAAAATCGGCTCCGGCCTGGTGACCGTCATGGTTCGCGGTGACGTCGGCGCCGTTAAAGCCGCCGTTGATGCAGGCTGTGCGGCAGCAAGCGTCGTGGGTGAGGTGAAATCCAGCCACGTTATCCCGCGTCCGCACAGCGACGTTGAGGCTATTTTACCGAAATCGGCCTGAGCATTATCGAAAAGGAGCACAGCGTGAAGCAATCACTGGGATTACTCGAAGTTAGTGGTCTGGCATTAGCCATCTGTTGCGCAGATGCCATGGCGAAAGCGGCTTCCATCACGCTGGTTGGCCTTGAAAAAACCAACGGTTCAGGCTGGACGGTGATCAAGATCACCGGTGATGTGGCATCAGTACAGTCTGCCATTATCACCGGTGCTCATCTCGCTGAACAGCAAGATGGCCTGGTCGCGCATAAAGTGATCGCCAGACCTGGCGAGGGCATTCTTTCTCGCGCGATGGCTGCCACTCCGGCACCTGTGCCTGCACCCGCAACGGTGTCTGCACCGGAATCCGTGCCAGCCCCCATCGAAGAACCTGAAACTGAAGTCGTTGTAGAAGAGTCAGCACCGGAAGCGGCGCCTGAAGACGGGATCATCAGCTGCAATTTGTGTCTGGACCCGGCCTGTAAGCGCCAGAAAGGCGAACCCCGGTCGCTCTGCCTGCATTCAGGTAAACGAGGTTAAGCGTAATGGATAAGCAACTTCTGGAAACGACGGTCAGCAAAGTGCTGAATGAATTACGGGATCGCCCCATTCCACTGGGCGTTTCCAACCGTCATATCCACCTTAACGCTGAGGATTATGCCCGTCTATTTCCGGGACATCCTATTAGTGAGAAAAAAGGGCTTCTGCAACCGGGACAGTATGCGGCTGAGCAAACCGTCACGTTAGTGGGACCAAAAGGTCAACTGAAAAATGTCCGCCTGCTGGGGCCGCTGCGTAGCACCAGCCAGGTGGAGATTTCGCGCACAGATGCCAGAACGCTGGGCATCGCCGCGCCGTTGCGGATGTCCGGAAATCTCAAAGGTACGCCGGGTATTCGCCTCGTGAGTCCCTTTGGCGAACTCGAACTCACCTCCGGGGTGATCGTCGCCCAGCGCCACATTCACATGTCGCCGCTGGATGCGCTGATCCTGCGCGTTGCTCACGGCGATAGCGTCAGTGTCGCTATTGAGGGCACCGATCGTCGGCTGATCTTCGATAACGTTGCGGTACGCGTTTCCCCCGACATGCGTCTGGAGATGCATATTGATACGGACGAGGCCAATGCCGCCGGGGCAGATGATCCCAATGCTTTCGTCACACTGGTGACTGAGCGATGAACGGCGATCTGTTGCAGCGAATCGTCGAGGAGGTGGTCTCCCGCCTGCAACGTCGTGCGCAAAGCACCGTCACGCTGAGCGTCGCGCAACTGCGGGAAACACCGTCCCGCGCCCTGTTTTCTCAGTATGCCTCTGTGCATATTTTACAGGTCGATCTGCCCCTGCTGGAGCAGATCGCCAACAACGATTCGTCACATGCCGCTGCCGTCATGATCCATGAGGCGCTGGCATTTGGCCTGCGGGTGCAACTCTCAATGCAACGTCGGTTACTGCCCGCCGTGCCGGTAAAAAAACTGGCCCGACTGCCGCTGATTCTCTGTGATGAACAGGGGCAGCCTATCATGCTGCACCCCACCCGACTGTTAAGTTATGCCGATGTTGCCCCGTTACCTGCAGGGTTGCTGGTGCTGCATCGCAAATGTGTTGTTACCGCGCTGGCTCGCGAGACCGCGAGCTCGCGCCACATCCAATTGATGAAGCAGGAGTGAACCATGCATCTGGCACGTGTTACAGGCGCGGTGGTATCCACGCAAAAATCGCCCTCGTTGGTCGGAAAAAAACTTCTGCTGGTACGCCGCGTGAGTGCCGACGGTGAATTACCGGCGAACCCAACGGCAGGTGATGAAGTCGCCGTTGACTCCGTCGGCGCAGGCGTTGGCGAACTGGTGCTCCTGAGTAGTGGCTCCAGCGCCAGACATGTTTTTTCCGGGCCGAATGAGGCCATCGATCTGGCCGTTGTCGGCATTGTCGACACGCTTTCTCGGTAAGGGGGAGTTATGGCGATTTATACCCGCACAGGTGATGCAGGCACAACCGCGCTCTTTACCGGACAGCGCGTCAGTAAAACGCACCCCCGCGTGGAAGCGTATGGCACGCTCGATGAGCTTAACGCCGCGCTGAGCCTGTGCGTCTGCGCCACCCATAGCGCGCAGCATCGCGCGCTGCTGGAGGCCATTCAGCTACAAATTTTCTGGTTCAGCGCTGAACTTGCCAGCGAAAGCGAGCAGCCGTCTGCGGATCAGCGCTATATCAGCTCTGAGGAAATTGCCGCACTGGAAGCGGCTATCGACACCGCGATGGGACGCGTTGCCCCCTTGCGCAGTTTCATTTTGCCTGGCCGTTGCGAAGCCGCAAGCCGCCTGCATTTTGCCCGCACTCTGGCGCGCCGGGCCGAACGCCGTCTGGTGGAACTCGCGGCCGAGGTCACCGTCAGGCATGTGCTTATGCGCTATATCAACCGCCTGTCAGACTGCTTGTATGCACTGGCGCGCGCGGAAGATCACGACGCCCATCAGGACACCATTATCCGGGAAGTGACGAAGCGCTATCTGGCAGCGGGTCACGCCCCTGTCAAAAAGGAATCTGCGATGTCGCTCTCCTTTGGCGATCTTCACCAGTTAACACGCGCCGCCGTCGAGCGAGCGCAAGTCTTAAACGTCCCGGTGGTCATCAGCATTGTTGATGCTAACGGCACCGAAGCCGTCACCTGGCGGATGCCGGATGCCCTGCTGGTCAGCAGTGAACTGGCACCGAAAAAAGCCTGGACTGCGGTGGCGATGAAAACCGCGACGCACGAACTTGCGTCAGTAGTTCAGCCCGGCGCGCCGCTATACGGGCTGGAAAGTCATATGCAGGGAAAAGTCGTCACTTTTGGCGGCGGCTACGCGCTATGGCGTGATGGATTGCTTATTGGGGGTCTTGGTATCAGCGGTGGAAGCGTTGAACAGGACATGGACATTGCACAGGCTGCCATTGCGGCAATAAACGTGAGAACACATCAATGAATACGACCGAACTGGAAACCCTCATCCGCACTATTTTGAGCGAGCAACTGGCTCCCGCAAAAACTGAAATCAAAGGGAACGGCATCTTTCAGTCTGTTGGTGAAGCTGTCGATGCTGCCCACCAGGCGTTCTTGCGTTATCAGCAATCACCATTAAAAACGCGCAGCGCCATTATTAGCGCTATCCGGGAAGAGCTGGCGCCACAACTGGCTACGCTGGCGGCAGAGAGCGCTGCGGAAACCGGAATGGGTAACAAAGAGGACAAATTCCTCAAAAACAAAGCGGCGCTGGACAATACGCCGGGTATTGAAGATCTGACCACCACGGCACTCACTGGCGACGGCGGCATGGTGCTGTTTGAGTATTCGCCGTTCGGCGTGATTGGTTCCGTTGCGCCCAGCACTAACCCGACAGAAACCATTATTAACAACAGCATCAGCATGCTGGCGGCGGGCAACAGCGTCTATTTCAGCCCGCATCCGGGTGCTAAGGCCGTGTCACTGAAACTTATCGCCATGATTGAAGATATTGCGTTTCGTCGCTGCGGCATTCGCAATCTGGTGGTGACCGTTGCCGAACCGACGTTTGAAGCCACCCAGCAGATGATGGCGCACCCGAAAATTGCCGTGCTGGCGATTACCGGCGGTCCGGGCATTGTGGCAATGGGTATGAAGAGCGGAAAAAAAGTGATTGGTGCAGGCGCGGGGAATCCTCCTTGCATCGTCGATGAGACGGCCGATCTGGTGAAAGCGGCGGAAGATATTATCAACGGCGCGTCATTTGACTACAACCTGCCGTGCATCGCGGAAAAAAGCCTGATAGTGGTGGAATCCGTCGCTGAACAACTGATTCAGCAGATGCAAAGTTTCGGCGCGCTGTTGTTGAGTCCAGCCGAGACAGAGAAGCTGCGTGCAACCTGTCTGCCAGAGGGGGTAGCCAATAAAAAACTGGTGGGTAAAAGCCCTTGCGCTATGCTTGAAGCCGCCGGTATTCCGCTCCCGGCAAAAGCGCCGCGCCTGCTGATTGGCGTCGTCAGCGCCGACGACAGTTGGGTAACCAGCGAGCAGTTAATGCCGATGCTGCCCGTGGTGAAGGTGAAAGATTTTGACGCCGCGTTGTCGCTGGCGCTGAAAGTGGAAGAAGGATTACACCACACCGCCATTATGCATTCGCAGAATGTCTCTCGCCTGAACCTTGCGGCGCGGACTCTGCAGACCTCCATTTTCGTTAAAAACGGCCCCTCCTATGCGGGGATTGGCGTCGGCGGCGAAGGTTTTACCACCTTCACCATCGCCACGCCGACGGGTGAAGGGACAACGTCGGCACGCACGTTTGCCCGCTCCCGTCGCTGTGTGCTGACTAACGGTTTCTCAATCCGCTAATGAGGTTGTGATGAATACTTTTTCACTACAAACCCGTTTGTACAGCGGCCCTGGAAGCCTGAAAGTGCTTGGCCGCTTTACGGACAAGCACATCTGGATTATCTGCGATGGTTTTCTCGCCCGTTCGCCGCTGATTGATACGCTTCGCGAGGCGATACCGGCAGATAACCGGATCAGCATCTTCAGTGAGATTACGCCCGACCCCACTATCGGAACCGTCGTTCAGGGGATTGCACAAATGCAGTCCCTGCGCCCCGACGTGGTGATTGGTTTCGGCGGCGGCTCCGCGCTGGATGCCGCGAAAGCCATTGTCTGGTTCAGTCGTCAATTTGATATTGATATTGAAACCTGTGTGGCGATCCCAACCACCAGCGGAACCGGATCGGAAGTGACCAGCGCCTGCGTGATAAGCGATCCGGAGAAAGGCATTAAATATCCGCTGTTCAATAACGCGCTCTACCCGGACATGGCGATCCTTGATCCGATGCTGGTCGTCAGCGTCCCACCCGCCATTACCGCCAATACCGGAATGGATGTGTTGACGCACGCGCTGGAAGCCTATGTGTCCACGCGCGCCAGTGACTTTACCGACGCACTCGCGGAAAAAGCCGCTCAGATAGTCTTTCAGTATCTGCCTGTCGCGGTTCGTAAAGGCGACTGCCTCGCTACACGCGGCAAAATGCACAACGCCTCTACGCTGGCAGGGATGGCCTTTAGCCAGGCTGGACTGGGGCTGAACCACGCCATCGCCCACCAGTTAGGCGGTCAGTTCCATTTGCCACACGGTCTGGCGAATGCCCTGCTGCTGGCGTCGGTGATCCGCTTCAACGCGCACGATCCGCGAGCGGCTAAACGTTACGCCCGGTTCGCGAAGGCCTGTCATTTATGTGCTGACAGCGCCAATGAAACGGCGAGCGTGAACGCGCTGGTGCAGCACATCGAGCAACTGAAAAAAGCGTGTGCTATCCCAACCCTTGCCGTGGCGCTTAAAGAACAAAAACAGAACTGGTCAACGCGCATTCCGGCAATGGTTCAAGCCGCGCTGGCAGACGTGACGCTGAAAACCAACCCCAGAGCGGCGGATGTCGGGGCCATTCAGGAACTGCTTGAGGAATTGTTATGAATACCGCCCTGAATGATAAACCAGACGTCCTGGATGGGCCGACGCTCGTTGAACGCGTTCGTGCGGCAGGCATTGTGGGGGCTGGTGGTGCCGGTTTTCCGACGTATGTCAAACTCCAGGCTCAGGTGGAAATTTTTCTCGTCAATGCAGCCGAATGCGAGCCGATGCTGAAAGTCGATCAGCAACTCATGGCGCAGCAGGCAGCGCGTCTGATTCGCGGCGTACAGTATGCAATGAAGGCCACCGGCGCCTGCGAAGGGATCATCGCCCTGAAAGAGAAGTACCAGCCAGCGATTACCGCCCTGACGCCGCTTTTACCTCCGGCGATCAGACTGCACATTCTGCCTGATGTTTATCCGGCAGGCGATGAAGTACTGACCATCTGGATGGCGACGGGTCGCCGCGTTCCCCCCGCTGCGCTGCCGGTCAGCGTGGGCGTGGTGGTCAATAACGTACAAACCGTACTGAATATCGCCCGCGCGGTCGAACAGCACTATCCGGTGACGCGCCGCACGCTCACTATCAACGGCGCCGTTGCTCGTCCACAGACCGTGACCGTCCCCATCGGTATGTCCTTACGCGACGTGCTGGAGATGGCTGGCGGCGCGACCATCGACGATCCCGGGTTTATCAACGGCGGACCGATGATGGGAAGCCTGGTGACGTCACTGGACGCGCCGGTCACGAAAACCACCGGCGGACTGCTGGTTTTGCCGAAAACACATCCACTGATTCAGCGACGTATGCAGGATGAGCGCACCGTGCTGTCGGTGGCGAGAACAGTCTGTGAACAGTGTCGCCTGTGTACCGATCTCTGCCCGAGGCATCTCATCGGTCACGAGCTCTCTCCGCATCTGCTGGTGCGCGCAGTCAATTTCCATCAGGCCGCCACGCCACAGCTGTTGCTCAGCGCCCTCACCTGTTCTGAATGTAACGTCTGTGAAAGTGTGGCCTGCCCGGTAGGTATTTCACCTATGCGGATTAACCGGATGCTGAAGCGCGAGCTACGTGCACAGAATCAGCGCTACGAGGGGCCGCTCAACCCGGCCGATGAGATGGCGAAATACCGTCTGGTGCCGGTAAAACGACTCATCGCCAAACTGGGGCTGACACCGTGGTATCGGGACGCGCCGTTAGTCGACAGCGAGCCCGTAGTTGAGAGAACGACGCTGCTGTTGCGCCAGCACATCGGCGCCAGCGCGGTGCCCTGCGTTCAGAAAGGCGAGCGTGTCGCGCGTGGTCAGTGCGTCGCTGAAATTCCGCAAGGTGCGCTCGGCGCGCCTGTTCACGCCAGTATTGACGGCATTGTCTGTGAGGTAACAGATCAGGCCATCATCGTTGTAAGAGGTTAACCATGTCTCAGGCCATAGGTATTTTAGAACTCACCAGCATTGCCAAAGGGATGGAAGCAGGCGATGCCATGCTGAAAAGCGCCAATGTGGATCTGCTGGTCAGCAAAACCATTTGTCCGGGTAAGTTTTTGCTCATGCTGGGCGGCGACGTCGGCGCAGTACAACAGGCGATCGAGACCGGAAATGCGCTCGCTGGCGAGATGTTGGTCGACAGTCTGGTGTTACCCAATATTCATGCCAGCGTGCTTCCCGCGATTAGCGGACTGAACAGCGTGGACAAACGTCAGGCGGTGGGGATTGTTGAAACCTGGAGCGTAGCAGCCTGTATCAGCGCGGCTGACCGGGCGGTGAAGGCGTCCAACGTTACGCTCGTGCGCGTTCATATGGCGTTCGGTATCGGAGGCAAATGCTACATGGTGGTCGCGGGTGATGTCTCCGATGTCAACAACGCGGTCGCGGTTGCCAGTGAGAGCGCGGGTGAAAAAGGCCTGCTGGTTTATCGTTCAGTGATCCCTCGCCCGCACGAAGCGATGTGGCGTCAGATGGTGGAGGGATGATGGAAAGGCAACCGACCACGGATCGCATGATCCAGGAGTACGTACCCGGCAAACAGGTCACGCTGGCGCATCTGATTGCGAATCCCGGCAAAGACCTGTTCAAGAAGCTGGGGTTGCAGGACAGCGTCTCGGCGATTGGCATTCTCACCATCACGCCAAGTGAAGCATCCATTATTGCCTGCGACATCGCGACGAAATCCGGTGCGGTCGAGATTGGCTTTCTTGACCGTTTCACCGGTGCGGTGGTGTTAACCGGCGACGTCTCGGCGGTGGAATACGCCCTCAAACAGGTTACGCGCACGCTCGGCGAAATGATGCGCTTTACAACCTGTTCCATCACGCGGACATAGCGTAATGCAGCGCATGATGTTAATTGGCCCCAGCCAGTGCGGTAAGACCTCGCTGACGCAGTGTCTGCGCGGCGAGGCTCTCGCGTATCAGAAAACGCAGGCGATTGTCTGGTCTGCCGAAACCATCGACACGCCTGGCGAATATCTGGAAAACCGCTGTCTTTACAGCGCGCTGCTGGCGAGTGCCTGCGAGGCGGATGTCATTGCGCTCGTGCTCAATAGCGATGCGCAGTGGTCACCTTTTTCCCCCGGTTTTACGGCACCAATGAACAGACCGGCGTTCGGCGTTGTGACCAAATCAGATTTAGCGGACCCGCAGAAAATTGCGCAGGTCACAGGTTGGCTGGAACAGGCTGGCGCAGAACGTGTGTTCGTGACCAGCGCCGTCAACCATTCCGGACTCGATGAACTGTTTGCCTTTCTGAACCAAAAGGAATCTTCATGTCTCACAAAATAATGGCGATCAACGCGGGCAGCTCGTCCCTTAAATTTCAGTTACTGGACATGCCGCAGGGTGATTTGCTGTGTCAGGGGCTGATTGAACGTATCGGCCTGCCGGATGCCCGGATCACCCTGAAAGCGCAGGATCAAAAATGGCAGCAAACCACCCCGGTTGCCGATCATCGCGAGGCGGTGACCCTGCTTCTCGAAATGCTGATTAGCCACGGCATTATTACCAGCCTGCAGGACATCGAGGGGGTCGGCCATCGTGTAGCGCATGGCGGGGAATCGTTTAAAGATTCTGCGCGCGTGACCGATGAATCACTGGCGGAAATTGAACGCCTTGCCGAACTGGCGCCCTTGCACAACCCGGTTAACCTGCTCGGCATCAACGTATTTCGCCAGTTGCTGCCCGACGTGCCTTCGGTTGCTGTGTTTGATACCGCATTTCATCAAACGCTGGAAGAGCCATCCTATCTCTATCCGCTTCCGTGGCGGTATTACGCAGAGTTTGGCATCCGTCGCTACGGTTTTCATGGGACCAGCCATAAGTACGTCAGCGCGACGCTCGCCGAAAAACTTGGCGTCCCGCTTAGCGCGCTGCGGGTCGTGTGTTGCCATCTGGGCAATGGCAGCAGTATTTGCGCGATTAAAGGCGGTAAGTCGGTTAATACTTCGATGGGCTTCACCCCACAGTCCGGCGTGATGATGGGTACCCGCAGCGGGGATATCGACCCGTCCATCTTGCCATGGGTTGCGCAACGTGAAGGCAAAACGCCACAGCAACTTAACCACCTGTTGAACAATGAATCCGGGCTGCTTGGCGTTTCAGGCGTCTCGCATGATTATCGTGACGTTGAGCAGGCTGCTGACGGCGGAAATCCCCGCGCCGCGCTCGCCCTGTCACTGTTTGCAGAGCGTATTCGCGCCACGATTGGCAGCTATATCATGCAAATGGGTGGTCTGGATGCGCTGGTGTTTACCGGAGGTATCGGGGAAAACTCAGCGCGCGCCAGAGCGGCAATCTGCCAGAATCTGCACTTCCTGGGTCTGATCGTAGACGAAGAGAAGAATCAGCGGAATGCGACCTTTATTCAGGCGGAAAACGCCATGGTTAAAGTGGCGGTCATCAACACCAACGAAGAGCTGATGATAGCCCAGGATGTGATGCGGATTGCTCTCGCAGAATCAGAAAGTATCGCCGTGTCGGCCTGAGTTCGCGCCGCGCAAATTGCGGCAAATCATGGTAATAGCGCAATCGCCATGACACTATGCGCCGAGGATTGCAGATCAGAAAGGTGATAACGTGGCTGTTGCGCAGTGCCCCGCGTCGTGCGGTGAACTTATTCAGGGCTGGATAATGGGCAGCGAGAAACTGGTCTCCTGCCCGGTTGACTGGTACAGCACCGTCGAGGTCAGCACCGGTTCCCCTCTGGCGGATGAGCGCCCTCTTTCGCGGGCTATGGTCAACCGACTTCTTGAACACTGGGACTACCCTGCCCACCTGAGTCAGGATATCCGTGTTTCGATCCATTCAACTATCCCGATTGCCAAAGGCATGGCCAGCAGTACGGCGGATATTGCCGCAACCGCTGTCGCCACCGC
Organism: Citrobacter sp. CtB7.12; assembly: GCF_001297795.1. Classification (NCBI taxonomy): domain Bacteria; kingdom Pseudomonadati; phylum Pseudomonadota; class Gammaproteobacteria; order Enterobacterales; family Enterobacteriaceae; genus Citrobacter; species Citrobacter sp. CtB7.12. The sequence goes on from NZ_LIFT01000003.1 coordinate 516,437, forward strand.
GCAGCATCTGGGCCATCAGCTGGATGAGTCCACCCTCGCGCAACTATGCGTCTCGCTGGAACCGACGGACAGCACCGTTTTTCAGCAACTGACGCTGTTTGACCACAACGACGCATCGACGCAAATCCCCTGCGATGCTCAACCGGCGCTGGATCTTCTCGTACTGGAGAGTCCGCAAACTTTACGCACCGCGGATTATCATCGCATTCCCCGGCAGGCGGGTTTACATGCGGGCGCACCGGCGCTGAAGCGGGCATGGGAAAAAGTACAGGAAGCCTGTGCGGAGCAAAATCCTTATCGTATGGGAGAAGCGGCGACGCTGAGCGCTATTGCCAGCCAGATGCTGTTGCCAAAACCGGATTTCGACGCGCTATTGTCGCTGGTTGAAGAGTGTGGTTTATACGGCGTGAACGTGGCGCACAGCGGCAGCGTCGTCGGACTGATGCTCGACAGACAGCGACACGATGTTGATTACGTTAAGTGGTTACTGGCAAGGAACAGACTGACTGAGCACTGGCCGGAACAGCATTTATTGCGAATGGTCAGCGGTGGCGTAAAACGACAGTGAGGATCGCCTGACGGATCCTCACTGCTGGCAAAACGTTACTCCGCTTTCGCGTCGCCGTTTTTCATTTCACCCATCGCCTTCAGCTTTTTGGAGATGTCGCGACGTTCTTTGGATATCTCTGCATTTTTGATGATGTAGTCATCAACGCGATCTTCATAGTCGCTTTTCATGCTGGCGATGATGCCCTGAATAGCTTCAACACTCATCCCCGGCTTGATGTAATCGCTCAGGTTGTCCAGCAGCAGAACACGTTTCTGGTTGTCACGGATCTTTTTCTCAACGTCCTGGATTTCACGCTGCAGTTTGTTTTTACGACGGAACAGACGGACAAATTCCAGCACGTCCTGGAAAGATGGCTTGGTAGTTTCCATTTTTACACCCCTGATAATGTGAGAGTCGGATTCGTTTAAACGATAGGGCTAACATTACTTTTCGCAGCCGCAAATGACAATGGCTTCATTCTGGTTTCCATCATACCCTTATTCCTTGCTGAATCGAAGCAGCCAGGGCAGCATTCCCCTTACCTGCTTTTTATTTGCGCAGTGCGCGACAGATAAGATGCGACAGCAGCTCCAGTTGACGGGCGGTTTCCAGGCTTAGCCAGACATAGCCATGAATCGGCGTTTCAGCCACATGATGTTCATCGTGCTGACGGATCAGCGTGCGCAATTCGTTAACGGTCTCGTTCAGTTTTTCGCTGTTGGCGAGAATCGGCTGCGGATTACCTTCGAACAAGGCATGGGCAATCGTCAACAGCGCCTGTTGGGTCATTTGCTGCGTTTCCCGCAGCGTATGGGCATTGAGCATGACGAAATGGCTTTCACGGGTCGCCCACAGGGCATTGATCTGCAATTCGAGCATGCAAACCAGATTACGATTGACGGTCTGAATGGCTTCAAAAATAGATTTCTGGATGCGCGTCTCTTTGCTCGCCGGCGTAATAAGTCCGCGCATTTTTACCACGTCACCTAATAGCTGTTGCAGATGTTTATCCAGACGGGGACGTTCTAACAGATTAGGCGACAGCGCGGCCTGATACACCCGGTTATAGGCCGTCACGCAGTGCGCCAGTTGGATGCGCCAGTGAATGAAGGCGCGCTGCGGCCAGATTCCGGTGAACAGCATGGCGAGGAGCGCCCCCAGAATGACATCGCCGCCGCGCCAGAGTGCGGTCTCCATATCGCCAGCGGGCGCACCCACGACGACAGCAAGCGTGATGCCAATCAAGAGCGCCTGATACGGTTTTTTTCCTAACGCGAGCCATCCACACAGGAACATAGCTGCCGCACACCAGAGCAGCATCAGTGGCAATGAGAATAGCTCAAGACGCAGCGCCACCAGACCCAGCACCGATCCGAGGATCGTACCACCAATCCGCTCCCAGGCACGGGGAACCACGTTTCCCCAGAACGAGATCGGCCCCATAATCACCACCAGCGTAATCAAGGGCCATGTCCCTTCCGGAATGTTAAATAAACGAACAAGCAAAAAAGTCAGGATGAAGGCCAGCGCGATGCGAATACCATGCACAATGCGGTAATGGCGATACAGGCGGATTTCAAATGGACTCAGTGACTTGTCGGCACGCACTCATGCACTCCGTCAGGAAAAAGCAAAAAATGATTGTACCTGTTTTTACGCGCAGAAGTTCACTGTGGCGGACAGGACATCTCGCTAAGCGTAGTCGCTCCGCGCCGGTCCGCCTGGTTTTAGGCTTACTTCGTGGCAGGTTGCACCGCGATATACATCTCGATATCCCAGTAACCGTCTTCGCAACCGTTATTCAGATAGACTTCAAAGCAGGGTTTGCATGCCATTTCATATGCCTTGTCCTGCATCAGGCTATTGAAGAACTGATACCACGGCGTGGCAAAATCATTATTATCGACGCGTGCAACTGCCGTCGCATATTGACCGCCGTCGATTTCGCTGAGCGTCACGCCTTCGCTGTTTTCCGGTATGACAAAATCAGCAGGCACGGAAACGACCGTACTACAGCGCAGTTTTTCGGCGGGCACTTCATCCGGATTGTCGAAGTAAACGGCGATCCACTCCTGCGCCACAACCTGCTTGCCATCGACCCACATCATCAACTGGTCAAAGCCTTGTTTCACCGTTTGCTCCCACGGTCCCACCAGGTGGAAACCTGCAACGGTGCGCTTATCAGCGTTTCTGATCTCGTAATTCATGTTGCCTCCATCGTTACACTGTATTTATATACAGCATAACGAAGACTAAACCGCCGTCACAAGCACTTTGTGGTTATTATGTGAGCGGAACCGAACTCCTGCCAGTCTCTGTCAGTACGATTCAGACTTTGTGATGGAAATAATCACTCAGACGGGAGAAGACGCCTCCCTTACCGATGGCTTCCAGCGTGACCAGAGGCCAGTGAGCGACCAGTTTGTCGCGGTCGTAGAGTTCGATTTCCCCGACCCGTTGATGGGCGGCAAGCGGCGCTTCCAGTTCCTTCTTATCCAGGATGTACTTCGCTTTGATGTGCGGGATTTCCGCCTTTGGCAGCGCCATCCAGAAATCGTGTTCGGTACCTAACGCGATTTTCTCTTTATCACCGTACCAGATACGCTCTGTTCCGACCTGCTTACCGCTGCGCAGGATTTGCACCGTGTCGAAATTTTGTTGTCCCCAGTGCAGCAGTTTACGTGCCTGCTCCTCACGCCCTTTTGGGCTATTCGCGCCCATCACCACGGCAATCAGTCGGCGCTGACAGTCCACCGCAGAAGCAATCAAATTGAACCCCGCGCCTGAGGTGTGCCCGGTTTTCAGGCCATCAACGTTCATGGTTTTATCCCACAGCAGTCCGTTACGGTTTTGCTGGGTAATACCGTTCCAGGTGAGGCTTTTCTCACTGTACATGTGATAAAACGTCGGCTCACCATGAATGATTGCCCGGGACAACACCGCCAGATCGTAAGCTGAACTGTGCTGACCAGGGGCATCCAGTCCGTGCACCGTCTCAAAATGGGTGTCCCGCAAATTGAGCTTCTTGACGTAATTGTTCATCATCGCGACAAACTGCGGTTGCCCACCAGCGATGTAATCTGCCAGCGCTACGCAGGCGTCGTTACCGGAATCAACAATCAACCCACGGCTTAAATCGCGCACGGACACCCGGTCCCCTTCTTTGAGGAACATCAATGAGGATCCGGCGAACACCGGGTTGTCCTTCGCCCACGCGTCGCGTCCCACGGTGACAATGTCGTCCGGGGTAATGCGCTGGCTGTCAATGGCGCGGTCAACCACGTAACCGGTCATCAGCTTGGTCAGGCTGGCAGGATTGCGCTGTTGATGTTCATTACCCGCCGTGAGAATTTGCCCCGTGGTGTAATCCATAAGCACCCATGAACCGGCTTCAATGCCAGGTGGCGGTGGCGCAAAGTCAGCCGTACCGGCAGCAAGTGCAGAAGAGAGATGCATCGCGAGTAAAGAAGCGGTAATAAACAGACGGGGTTTCAACAGCATGTCCTCAGACGTTTCAAAAGAGCCGTCCTTTTTACGGAAATTCTGATAAACGAACAGGGAATAATTGCAAGAAAATGTGACTTATCGCACATTGATCCCTGTTTGATTGATCCGTTGCACCTTATCTCCAGCCGCTTTCTGTCTTTCTTCTCTGTGAGTCAGGCTGATTACCACGCCGAATTTTGGTACTCTGTGCAGTCCAGGCAGCGCGCAACCAGAAGTCACGGAACCCACTTATTTATGAATGACGGCAAGCAACAACCCACCTTTCTCTTCCACGATTACGAAACCTTTGGCATTCATCCGGCGCTCGACAGACCTGCGCAATTTGCCGCTCTGCGTACCGATAGCGAATTCAACATCATCGGTGAACCTGAGGTTTTTTACTGCAAACCGGCGGATGACTATTTGCCCCAGCCGGGCGCGGTGATGGTCACCGGAATCACCCCGCAGGAAGCGCGAGAGAAAGGTGATAATGAAGCTGCGTTTGCCGCGCGGATCCACGCCCTGTTTACGGTGCCGAAGACCTGCATTATTGGCTACAACAACGTGCGCTTCGACGACGAGGTTACGCGCAACGTGCTGTACCGTAACTTCTACGATCCCTACGCCTGGAGCTGGCAGCATGATAATTCGCGCTGGGATCTGCTGGACGTGATGCGCGCTTGCTACGCCCTGCGCCCGGAAGGCATCAACTGGCCGGAAAATGACGACGGCCTCCCCAGCTTTCGCCTGGAGCATCTGACGAAAGCAAACGGTATTGAGCACAGCAACGCGCACGATGCGATGGCGGATGTCTATGCCACCATTGCGATGGCGCAACTGGTGAAGTCACGGCAGCCACGTCTGTTTGAGTATCTCTATACGCACCGCAATAAGCACAAGCTGGCCGCGCTGATTGACGTGCCGCAAATGAAACCGCTGGTGCATGTTTCCGGCATGTTTGGCGCATGGCGCGGCAACACCAGTTGGGTTGCACCGCTGGCCTGGCATCCGGATAACCGTAATGCGGTGATCATGGTCGACCTGGCCGGTGATATTTCGCCGTTGCTGGAGCTGGACAGCGACACCCTGCGCGAACGTCTGTACACCGCCAAAGCCGATCTGGGCGATACCGCCGCCGTGCCGCTGAAGCTGGTGCACATCAACAAATGCCCGGTGCTGGCGCAGGCGAACACGCTGCGCCCGGAAGATGCCGACCGTCTGGGGATTAATCGCCAGCACTGTCTCGATAATCTGAAAGTCCTGCGTGAAAATCCGCAGGTGCGTGACAAAGTGGTCGCCATCTTTGCCGAAGCCGAGCCGTTCACGCCGTCTGACAACGTCGATGCCCAGCTTTATAATGGTTTCTTTAGCGATGCTGACCGTGCGGCAATGAAAATTGTGCTGGAAACCGACCCACAAAACCTGCCGGCGCTGGACATCACCTTTGTCGATCCACGTATTGAGAAACTGCTGTTCAACTATCGGGCGCGTAATTTCCCCGGCACGCTGGATGAAGCGGAGCAACAGCGCTGGCTGGAGCACCGTCGTCAGGTCTTTACGCCGGAATATTTGCAGCGCTACGCCGACGAGTTGCAGATGTTGTATCAGGAATATGCGGATGATAAAGAGAAGCAGGTACTGCTGAAGGCACTGTGGCAGTACGCTGAAGAGATCGTCTGAGAATCGCCCTCCGCGCCACGGCGGAGGGCCTGTTATCACGCTTTCTGGACGGTGATGCTCCAGGCGGCATCGCCAACCTGCTGATAATCTGTAATCGCATGCCCTTCTTCAGCAGCCCACTGTGGGATCGCTTCTGTCGCCTGTGTGCAGTCAAACTCAATTACCAGTTCGTCACCGCTCACCATTTCAGCCAGCGCGGCTTTTGCTTCAATCAGTGGGAACGGGCAAACCTGTGTGACCACGTCCAGTTTTTTAATCGCCATCATTAATCCTTACGCTTAATTTGCCGCAGCGGTTGCCAGACGGGCTTTACGCTGCGGTCGAACAAACACAATCCATGACGCGGTCCAGACGCCAAGGATCATAAATACCAGGCCAATCCAGCCCTGCCAGGTCATCATCGCCGTCATCACCAGACCGTTACCGATAGAGCAACCACCGGCAATACTGGCGCCAAATCCCATCAGGATCCCGCCGAAGCCGCTGCGCAGCGTGGTTGCCGCATCGGCAGCCCGCACGCGGAATTCACGACTGGCTTTCGCCGCGATGAACGAACCAAGGAAAATCCCCAACACCAGGAAAACGCCCCAGTTAAGGAATTTGCTGTCTCCCGCCACCAGGAACTGCAGAATGTTAGCCGTCGGCGAGGTGATCCCGAGCCCAAACATACGCCCGGTAGCTTCACTCAGCGGCCAGGCCAGCAGCGCGATAAGACCAATCAGTACCGCCGTCACGAACGGATGCCAGCGTTTTTCAAACAAAATATGTGCAAGCCCGGTACGACGCGGCGGCAAAGAGGCGACGTTCAGCTTTGGCTTTTTCAGTTCTTTACTGACTACCCAGAGCGTCACCACCAGCAGAACGGCGATCAGCGGCCAGACGGAAAGGTTCAGCGTGTCAGCAATGGAGTTGTGCTCCGTGCTGTACGTTTTTAACGTCTGGTTTAAACCGCTGGCATGGGGCGAACGCATTACCGCGCTCATCACCATGTAGGTCGCCAGTGCTATCCAGCTGCCGATCAGCCCCTCACCCGCACGATACCAGGTTCCGGTGGCACATCCGCCCGCATAGACAATTCCAATCCCGAAGATATAACCGCCAACAACGGTACCGAGCCACGGGAACGCGCCCGCATCGTAACGAATCACTCCCGCCTGAATCAGCGCAAAGGCACCGACACTCTGCACGGAAATCGCAATCAGCAGCGCATAAAACATACGGTTGTTTTTAGCGATATACATGTCGCGGAAACCGCCGGTCAGGCAGAATCGACCACGTTGCATCACAAAGCCCAACAGCGCGCCGCTGATAACCCCGCTTAAAATCATTGAAAACATAAATTCATTAGCCTGAAGAATATCAATCAGGAAATTATTCCTGAGCATGCGGCCGGGAACCAATAACGAAATTCTCTAATTTAGAACTAATGGTTATGAATAATGACGGGAAATAAACCAGCGACATAAAAAAAGCCGGAGTGGTTAACTCCGGCTTCCTGCCCGGTGTCGCTTCGCTTACCGGGTCTACAAACCTTATGAATTACTGGGCGATATCTTCGTACTGCGGAACCGGGTTGCGGAAACTTTTGGTCACGCAGGCCAGATACACCAGACCAATACCGGCCCAGATCAGCCCCAGAACCATAGAGCTCTCTTCCAGGTTGATCCACAGCGCCCCAACAGTCAGCGCGCCACATACCGGCAGCACCAGATAGTTGAAGTGGTCTTTCAGCGTCTTGTTGCGTTTTTCGCGGATCCAGAACTGTGAAATCACAGACAGGTTCACGAAGGTAAACGCCACCAGCGCACCGAAGTTGATCAGCGCCGTCGCCGTCACCAGGTCAAATTTAATCGCCATCAGCGCAATTGCCCCCACCAGCAGCACGTTCCATGCCGGGGTACGCCACTTCGGATGAATGTAACCAAAGAAGCGCGTCGGGAATACGCCGTCACGGCCCATCACGTACATCAGACGAGAGACGCCTGCGTGTGCCGCCATACCGGACGCCAGAACGGTCACGCTGGAGAAAATCAGCACGCCCCACTGGAAGGTTTTACCCGCCACATACAGCATGATTTCAGGCTGAGAGGCATCTGGATCCTTAAAGCGAGAGATATCCGGGAAGTACAGTTGCAGGAAGTAAGAGGCACCGATGAATACCAGGCCGCCAATCAGCGCCGTCAGGAAGATAGCCTTCGGGATCACGCGCTCTGCATCTTTGGTCTCTTCAGACAGCGAAGAGATACCGTCAAAGCCCAGGAACGAGAAGCACAGAATCGTTGCTCCGGTAATCATTGGCACGACGTGCGCACCTTCCGACCAGAACGGACGCGTGCTGGTCAGCGTACCAGCGCCTTCACCGTTCGAAACGCCGTAGATGATCAGGCCAACAATCACCGCCACAATGCCCATCTGCAGGATCACAATCAGGGTATTGAAGTTTGCCACGGTCTTGATGCTGCGCAGGTTGGAGATGGTCATAAAGGCCACCAGCGCGACAACAAAGATCCACGACGGTACGGACGGCACCAGCGCTTCAAAATAAATTTTTGCCAACAGGATGTTGATCATCGGCATGAACAGGTAGTCCAGCAGAGATGACCAACCAACCATAAAGCCGACGGTCGGACTAATGGATTTCTGGGCGTAGGTATACGCTGAGCCAGCGGACGGGAAACGGCGAACCAGTTTACCGTAGCTCAACGCAGTAAAAAGAATAGCGACCAGCGCAAAGGCATACGCCGTTGCAACGTGACCGTCAGTGAGGCCTGAAACGATACCAAACGTATCGAACAGCGTCATTGGCTGCATATAGGCAAGGCCCATCATGACAACCGGAATCAGCGTAAGCGTTTTACGCAATTCCACGCGAGAGGTTTTTGGAGTAGCGTTATGCGACATGGTCATTCCCCTTTACGGCGAATGCCGTCGCGTAAGCAAAAAATTGCCCCATCTTCTGGATTCCTCAGCGACAACAACTGTCGGTTTTTAGTAAATATCTATCCGGTACGAAGCCCGGCCTCTTTGTATGAATGATTGGTTTGATGCAAAAAAATAACCGACGCGTATTAAAACGTCGGTTAATGTCATTTTTTGCAAGCGGCGCATTGTGCACTAAAATGAGGCGAAAAGACAAGAGAATGAGTAGCTTGTCGCGAACTATTTTTTCTTAAATGTTTGATTTTTCGCTATCGTCTTTTTTATAGATCCCCACAATAGCACTATTTGCTAAAATCGCGTCCCGCCACCAGGCGCTGGCGAGCCCCGCCGTCTGCTCATTCCACCCCATCCATACTGGTTCAAAGAGAATTTGCGCCGCCACTTTTTTCTCGATCAGCGCCCCACTTTCCAGGAAGCGCTGCGCCAGATAACGCGGAAGATAACCGCATCCCAGACCGCTGATTTGCAGTTCCAGTTTGGTTTTAAAATCGAAGACGGTGATGGCCTCTTGATCGTCAAGCAGTTGCGTCGCCGTTGCAGCAGCGAGAGGCGAACTGTCGCCGACCACAATCGCGCGATAGCGTTTGATGGTACTGCGGCTCAGCGGCTCGGCTTCTTCAGCCAGCGGATGGTGTGGCGCAACGGCGAAAATCTGTTCCAGCTCACCCAGGCGCGCAACGCTAAAGTCGCTGGATGAAGGAGGTTCATGCATCGCGCCAACAATAATATCCGCCCTGCCCTGGATCAGCGCATCCCACGATCCCCCCAACACGCCGTTAATGAATTTCAGGCGCGTGACGCTGTGGTGCTGATAAAAGGATTCAATCAGGGGGGCGAGCAGGGAAAAAGGAAAGGTATCGTCCACGCCGATCACCAGTTCATTTTCCCAGCCTTCGTGGAGTTTTATCGCCTGCTTTTCCAGTTCCCGCACGGTATGCAGAACTTCTCGCCCTTTCTCTAACAGCATTTGCCCCGTGCGCGTGAACCGGGCGCGATGGCCACTGCGATCGAGGATCTGAATGTTGAGGTCGCTTTCCAGACGATGGACGGTATAGCTGAGAGCTGACGGCGTCTTATACAGTTTGGCGGACGCCGCCGCGAAGCTGCCCTCTTTCTCAAGGGCATCAAGGATGATGAGCACGTCCAGCAGTGGTTTCATACACGCCCCCTTGCGTTGTATGGCGACTAACTGCTGGCGGTATGCATTACTCCAACGGCATCACCAGCGGATCGGGATACTGGTATTCAAACCCAAGCTCATTACAAATCCGGCTGCCATCGATAATTTTACCTTTACCGTTATCCGCTGAATCGCGGAACTGCGGCGGCTCCATTCCCAACAGACGCGCCATCTGCGGATAAAACACATTGCGTGCAGGATGCGAAGGCGCACATATATTATAGATGTGTCCCCCTTTCGGTGCCTGTAACAGCAGCGTAATGGCGGCAATCACATCTTCCAGATGCACCAGATTGACGCCGTGTTCGCCGTCAGGCGCGGTTTTGCCCGCGAAGAAGCGACCTGGATGACGCCCCGGCCCTACCAACCCGGCCAGTCGCAAGATATCAACCGAGGTACCCGGTAAATTATGCAGCCAGTCTTCCAGCTCTTTTAACACACGGCCGCTGGCGGTGACCGGATTGCGCGGGGTTCCCTCTTTTACCGTCCCCTGGACATCACCATAGACGGAGGTCGAACTGGTAAAGATAATGCGCGGAATACGATACGCCAGCGCGCTGTCCACCAGCTCCTGCATCGCCTGCAAATAGAAGTCCTCTCCCGGACCGCTGCGTCGAGCCGGTAAGGTAATCACCAGGGCATCGACATCCATCAGCGCATCCAGATCGTCTGTTTCACACACCAATTCAGGCTCGAGCCGTAGCGGATATCCTTCGATCCCGCTCATTCTGGCCGCTTCCACGCCATCCTGGGTGGTTTTGCTCCCCGTCACCTGCCAGCCTCTGGCAGCGAGCGACATCGCCAGCGGCATGCCTAACCATCCTAAACCGACAACTGCGACCTTTTTCATCCGTTTTCTCCTGACTCCAGCACTATGTCTATAAGGCTACGCCAGCGCTTTAAGACTGACAATTCATACTATAAATAGGAATTAAAAAAAGCGCTTGCTTTAAGACGTTAAAGTGGTTTAGGTTAAAAGGCATCACATGAATAAGCATTCATCGAGAATTTTATGACACGCGTTCAATTTAAACATCACCATCATCACCATCATCCTGACTAGTCTTTCAGGCGATGTGTGCTGGGAGACATTCAGATCTTCCAGTGGTGCATGAACGCATGAGAAAGCCCCCGGAAGATCATCTTCCGGGGGCTTTTTTTTGGCGCGAAATTCAGACAGGTTCAGACAGGATAAAGAGGAAAAGAGAATGTTAGACAACAGCCGTTTACGCATAGCTATTCAGAAATCAGGTCGTTTGAGCGATGACTCACGCGAATTACTCGCCCGCTGTGGGATTAAAATTAATTTACACACTCAGCGCCTGATTGCGATGGCAGAGAATATGCCAATTGATATTCTGCGTGTGCGTGACGACGATATCCCCGGTCTGGTGATGGACGGCGTGGTTGACCTGGGCATCATCGGTGAGAACGTTCTGGAAGAAGAACTGCTGAACCGCCGCGCCCAGGGTGAAGATCCTCGCTACTTTACGCTGCGTCGTCTCGACTTTGGAGGTTGCCGCCTTTCCCTGGCAACGCCAGTGGATGAAGCCTGGGATGGCCCCGCCGCGCTGGATGGCAAGCGCATCGCCACCTCTTATCCGCACCTGCTCAAACGTTATCTCGACCAGAAAGGCGTCTCTTTTAAATCCTGCTTGCTGAACGGTTCTGTGGAAGTGGCTCCGCGCGCGGGCCTCGCCGATGCCATCTGCGATCTGGTCTCGACCGGCGCGACCCTGGAAGCCAACGGGCTGCGCGAAGTCGAAGTGATTTACCGTTCTAAAGCCTGTCTGATCCAGCGTGACGGTGAGATGACCGACGCCAAGCAGCAACTGGTCGATAAGCTGCTGACCCGTATTCAGGGCGTTATCCAGGCTCGCGAATCGAAATACATCATGATGCACGCGCCAAGCGAGCGTCTGGAAGAGGTCATCGCGCTGCTGCCAGGCGCCGAACGCCCAACTATTCTGCCGCTGGCTGGCGATCAGCAACGCGTGGCGATGCACATGGTCAGCAGCGAAACCCTGTTCTGGGAGACGATGGAAAAACTGAAAGCGCTCGGCGCCAGCTCGATTCTGGTGCTGCCAATTGAGAAGATGATGGAGTGATGGCCATGAGCTTTAGCACAATCATTAACTGGAACGCCTGTTCCCCTGAGCAGCAGCGTGAATTACTGACGCGCCCGGCGATTTCCGCGTCTGACAGCATCACCCGCACCGTAAGCGAGATTCTGGATAACGTCAAAACCCGTGGTGATGACGCCCTGCGCGAGTACAGCGCGAAGTTTGATAAAACCGAGGTTGCGGCGCTGAAGGTGACCACAGCAGAGATAGCCGCCGCCAGCGCACGACTGAGCGACGATCTCAAACAGGCGATGGCTGTCGCGGTGCAAAACATTGAAACCTTCCACAACGCGCAACAATTACCGATCGTTGATGTGGAAACCCAGCCAGGCGTCCGCTGCCAGCAGGTGACGCGTCCGGTGGCGTCCGTCGGTTTGTATATTCCCGGCGGATCCGCCCCGCTCTTTTCTACCGTGCTGATGCTCGCCACCCCGGCACGTATTGCGGGCTGTAAGAAGGTGGTGCTGTGTTCCCCGCCGCCGATTGCCGATGAAATTCTCTACGCGGCGCAGCTGTGCGGTGTGCAGGAAGTCTTTAATGTTGGCGGTGCGCAGGCCATTGCCGCGCTGGCGTTTGGCAGCGAATCCGTGCCGAAAGTAGACAAAATTTTTGGCCCTGGAAACGCATTTGTGACCGAAGCGAAGCGTCAGGTGAGCCAGCGTCTTGACGGTGCGGCGATTGATATGCCAGCCGGACCGTCCGAAGTGCTGGTAATTGCCGACAGCGGCGCCACGCCGGATTTCGTCGCCTCCGATCTGCTTTCGCAAGCGGAACACGGTCCGGATTCCCAGGTCATTCTGCTGACCCCGGATGCCGACATCGCCCGTCGCGTTGCCGAAGCCGTTGAACGTCAACTGGCTGAACTCCCGCGCGCAGAAACGGCGCGTCAGGCGCTCAGCGCCAGTCGATTAATCGTGACGAAAGATCTGGCGCAGTGTATTGCCATCTCTAACCTCTATGGACCTGAGCACCTGATTATTCAAACCCGTCATGCCCGCGAGCTGGTTGATGACATCACCAGTGCCGGTTCGGTGTTCCTCGGCGACTGGTCGCCGGAGTCAGCGGGTGATTACGCCTCCGGGACTAACCACGTCCTGCCGACCTACGGCTATACCGCCACCTGTTCCAGCCTCGGGCTTGCGGATTTTCAGAAGCGCATGACGGTTCAGGAACTGTCGAAAGCGGGATTCTCCGCGCTGGCTTCAACCATCGAGACACTGGCGGCGGCGGAACGCCTGACCGCTCACAAAAATGCCGTCACCCTGCGCGTTAACGCCCTGAAGGAGCAAGCATGAGCACTGAAAACACGTTCAGCGTCACCGACTTAGCCCGTGAAAACGTCCGCAATCTGACGCCGTATCAATCTGCTCGTCGTCTGGGCGGCAACGGCGACGTCTGGCTCAATGCCAACGAATTCCCGACAGCGGTTGAATATCAACTCACCCGGCAAACGTTGAATCGTTACCCGGAATGCCAGCCGAAAGCGGTGATTGAAAATTATGCGCAGTACGCCGGAGTTAAACCGGAGCAGGTACTGGTCAGTCGTGGCGCAGATGAAGGCATTGAGCTGCTTATTCGCGCCTTCTGCGAACCGGGGAAAGACGCGATTCTCTTCTGCCCGCCCACCTATGGGATGTATAGCGTCAGCGCCGAAACCATTGGCGTCGAATGCCGTACCGTACCGGCGCTCGCCGACTGGCAACTGGATATGCAGGCCATTTCTGACAATCTGGATGGCGTGAAGGTGGTTTACGTGTGCAGTCCCAATAACCCCACCGGACAATTGATTAACCCGCAGGATCTGCGCACGCTGCTGGAACTGACGCGCGACAAAGCCATTGTGGTCGCCGACGAGGCCTATATCGAGTTTTGCCCGCAGGCAACGCTGGCGGGTTGGCTTTCTGAGTATCCTAACCTCGTCATTCTGCGCACGCTGTCCAAGGCGTTTGCCCTCGCTGGTCTGCGCTGCGGCTTTACGCTGGCGAATGAGGAGGTGATTAACCTGTTGTTGAAAGTGATCGCGCCCTACCCGCTTTCTACCCCTGTTGCCGACATTGCCGAACAAGCGCTGAGCCCGCAAGGCGTCAATGCTATGCGCGAACGCGTGGCGCAGATCCTGCTTGAGCGTCAGTACCTGGTGAAGGCGCTTAAAGAGATTGCCTGTGTTGAACAGGTTTTTGACTCCGAAACCAACTACATTCTGGCGCGCTTTACCGCCTCCAGTAGCGTATTTAAATCTTTGTGGGATCAGGGCATTATCTTACGAGACCAGAACAAGCAACCTTCTTTAAGCGGCTGTCTGCGTATTACTGTTGGTACCCGTGAAGAAAGCCAGCGCGTCATTGACGCTTTACGTGCGGAGCAAGTATGAGCCAGAAGTATCTCTTTATCGATCGTGATGGAACCCTGATTTCCGAACCGCCGAGCGATTTCCAGGTGGATCGCTTTGACAAACTCGCCTTCGAGCCCGACGTAGTGCCGGTGCTGCTGAAGCTGCAAAACGCGGGCTTTAAGCTGGTGATGATCACTAATCAGGACGGTCTGGGAACGCAAAGCTTCCCGCAAGCCGATTTCGACGGCCCGCATAATCTGATGATGCAAATCCTGACCTCTCAGGGCGTGCAGTTTGATGAAGTGCTGATCTGCCCACACTTGCCTGCAGATGAGTGCGACTGCCGTAAGCCGAAAGTGAAGCTGGTCGAACGCTATCTCGCTGAGCAGGCGATGGACAGCGCCAACAGCTACGTGATTGGCGATCGCGCTACCGATATCCAGTTGGCTGAAAACATGGGGATTACCGGGCTCCGTTACCATCGCGAGACGCTGAACTGGACGGCAATCGGCGAGCAACTGACGAAACGCGATCGCTACGCCCACGTTGAGCGCGTCACCAAAGAGACGCAGATTGACGTTAAAGTGTGGCTGGACCGTGAAGGCGGCAGCAAAATTAACACCGGCGTCGGCTTCTTCGACCATATGCTCGATCAAATTGCGACACACGGCGGGTTCCGCATGGAGATTACCGTCAAAGGCGATCTTTACATCGACGATCACCACACCGTGGAAGACACCGGTCTGGCGCTGGGCGAAGCGTTAAAACTGGCGCTCGGTGATAAGCGCGGTATCAACCGTTTTGGCTTTGTGCTGCCGATGGACGAATGCCTGGCGCGCTGTGCGCTGGATATCTCCGGGCGTCCGCACCTCGAATACCGTGCCGAGTTCACCTATCAGCGCGTCGGCGATCTGAGTACCGAGATGATCGAACACTTCTTCCGATCACTCTCCTACACCATGGGCGTGACGCTGCATCTGAAAACGAAAGGTAAAAACGACCATCATCGCGTGGAGAGTCTGTTCAAAGCTTTCGGCCGTACCCTGCGCCAGGCCATTCGCGTTGAGGGTGATACCCTTCCCTCCTCCAAAGGAGTGCTGTGATGAACGTGGTGATCCTCGACACCGGCTGCGCCAACCTGAACTCGGTGAAATCCGCAGTCGCGCGTCACAGTTATGATCCGGTGGTCAGCCGCGACCCGGACGTGGTGTTAATGGCCGATAAACTTTTTCTCCCCGGCGTCGGTACGGCACAGGCGGCAATGGACCAGTTACGCGAGCGCGAACTGATCGAGCTGATAAAAGCTTGCACGCAGCCAGTGCTGGGCATTTGCCTCGGAATGCAAATTCTGGGACGGCGAAGTGAGGAGACGAACGGCGTCGACCTGCTGGGCATCGTCGAGCAGGACGTACCGAAGATGACCGATTTCGGTTTACCGCTGCCGCATATGGGCTGGAACCGCGTCTACCCGCAGGCAGGCAACCGGTTATTCCAGGGCATTGAAGACGGCGCGTATTTCTATTTTGTGCACAGCTATGCCATGCCGGTCAATCCGTGGACCATCGCCCAATGCCACTACGGCGAACCGTTCACCGCCGCCGTACAAAAAGATAACTTCTTTGGCGTGCAGTTCCACCCGGAGCGTTCGGGTGCCGCTGGCGCACAGTTGCTGAAAAACTTTCTGGAGATGTGATGATTATTCCGGCTTTAGATTTGATCGACGGCACCGTCGTGCGTCTCCATCAGGGCGATTATGCACAGCAGCGCGATTATGGCACCGACCCACTACCGCGTTTACAGGATTACGCAGCGCAGGGTGCCGAGGTGTTACACCTGGTTGACTTAACCGGCGCGAAAGATCCGGCGAAACGACAGATCCCGCTGATAAAAACCCTGGTAGCTGGCGTGAACGTACCAGTCCAGGTCGGCGGCGGCGTACGTACTGAAGACGACGTTGCGGCCCTGCTGGCAGCGGGTGTCGCTCGTGTGGTGGTTGGCTCCACGGCGGTAAAGTCGCCAGACATGGTGAAAGGCTGGTTCGTGCGTTTTGGCGCTGATGCCCTGGTGTTGGCGCTCGACGTACGCATAGATGTGCAAGGAAACAAACAGGTGGCGGTGAGCGGCTGGCAGGAAAACTCCGGCGTTTCGCTCGAAGAACTGGTCGAAACCTATCTGCCAGTGGGCCTGAAACATGTGCTCTGTACGGATATTTCTCGCGATGGCACGCTGGCGGGCTCGAATGTCTCCTTGTATGAAGAAGTCTGTGCAAAATACCCGCAAATTGCCTTTCAATCCTCCGGTGGCATTGGCGACATCAATGACGTTGCGGCCCTGCGCGGAACCGGCGTGCGCGGCGTGATCGTCGGGCGTGCGCTGCTGGAAGGCAAATTCACCGTTAAGGAGGCGATCCAATGCTGGCAAAACGTATAATCCCTTGCCTCGACGTTCGCGATGGTCAGGTCGTGAAAGGCGTGCAGTTCCGTAATCACGAAATCATCGGCGACATCGTCCCGCTGGCGAAACGCTACGCCGATGAAGGTGCCGATGAACTGGTATTTTACGATATTACCGCGTCCAGCGATGGTCGTGTGGTCGATAAAAGCTGGGTTTCGCGCGTCGCGGAAGTGATCGACATTCCTTTCTGCGTGGCGGGCGGGATCAAGTCGGTTGACGACGCGGCCAAAATTCTCTCGTTTGGTGCAGACAAAATCTCCATCAATTCGCCAGCCCTAGCTGACCCGACGCTGATTACCCGTCTGGCAGATCGCTTTGGCGTACAGTGTATTGTGGTGGGTATTGATACCTGGTACGACGCTGAAACCGGTAAGTACCATGTCAATCAGTATACCGGCGACGAAAGCCGCACCCGCGTTACCACCTGGGAAACTCTTGACTGGGTACAGGAAGTGCAAAAGCGCGGTGCCGGAGAAATCGTCCTCAACATGATGAACCAGGACGGCGTGCGTAACGGTTACGACCTCGAACAGTTGAAAAAGGTACGTGACGTTTGCCGCGTACCGCTGATCGCGTCCGGCGGTGCGGGAACCATGGAACACTTCCTCGAGGCTTTCCGCGATGCCGATGTCGATGGCGCGCTTGCCGCCTCCGTCTTCCACAAACAGATAATCAATATTGGTGAATTAAAAGCGTACCTGGCAACGCAGGGCGTGGAGATCAGGATATGTTAACAGAGCAACAACGCAGCCAACTGGACTGGGAAAAGACCGACGGACTGATGCCCGCCGTCGTACAGCACGCGGTGTCCGGTGAAGTGTTGATGCTGGGCTATATGAACCCAGACGCGCTGGATAAAACCCTTGCAACCGGCAAAGTCACCTTTTTCTCACGCACCAAACAGCGTCTGTGGACCAAAGGCGAGACGTCAGGCAACTTTCTGAACGTGGTCAGCATTGCGCCAGACTGTGATAACGATACCCTGCTGGTGCTGGTGAATCCTGTCGGACCCACCTGCCACAAAGGCACCAGTAGCTGCTTCGGCGAGACCAGTCATCAGTGGTTGTTCTTGTATCAACTTGAACAGCTACTCGCTGAACGCAAAACAGCCGACCCGGCAAGTTCCTATACCGCGAAACTGTATGCCAGCGGCACCAAGCGCATCGCACAAAAAGTGGGTGAAGAAGGTGTCGAAACCGCGCTGGCAGCCACGGTACATGACAAATTCGAACTGACCAACGAAGCATCGGATTTGATGTATCACCTGTTGGTCCTGCTACAGGATCAGGATCTCGACCTGACGACGGTCATTGAGAACCTGCGCAAGCGCCATCAGTGATCGTAAGGCGTAAAAAAACCGGACCAGTTCAACTGGCCCGGTTTTTCTTGAGGGGGTAATATTACTGCGCTTTGGGTTTGTAGTTACGCAGCGCGTTACGCCCCAGCACCACGCCGGCACCAATCATTCCACCGAGCAGTGTCGCCAGTATTAGAGTGATCGCTTTTTTCGGGCTATCGCGACGAATCGGCAACGTCGGCTTCATCACGTAGCGATAGGCATGAATACTGTCAGGCTGCACTTTCAGTGCCTTAACCGCTAACAGATTCTGACGGGTCTGGTAGTAGTTATCCGAAAACGTTAACGGGCGGGTCGCTTCGTTATTCACCATCGATGAAAGCGCATCGCTACCCAACATAAACATGGTGTCAGGAGAAACTTGATCGGTTAGTTGAATCTTAGGAAGTTTTATATTTGCCTGCTTTGCAACGGACAGAGCCTGGTTGATCTGTGCAATATTGAGTGCTTTTTGTTCTCTTGCGATCTTTTCCTGCGCTTCAAGTGAATGCTCTAAATCAGAGATGCGGGTTTTAATGCTCATCGCAAGGTCAGTATTAATTTCTTTGGAGACCGCTTCATCAACCTGTTGAATGTACTGCGCCAGCGTTTTTTGCGCGGATTCAGCCGAGGTTGCCTGATAGGAAACTTTCAATGGAAGAGGCTGGCCTTTTACAGACGGGTCGATGGTCAGCTTCTCTGGTTCTTCCTGATTATCGAGCGTTTCAGAAAGGGCGGAAAATGCCGAGTTAAAACGCCCAATAGCACTGGACTGAACGTCGTTCACTTTTGGCGCATCCTGACCGTAAAGGATACTCATGGCATTGGTATACGTTGCCAACTGGCCAGCGTCAGGTTGAGTAATAATCGCCGTTGAGGTCCATTTTTCTTTCGCCACCGCCAGGTAACCCACGGCCAGAGCGATAGCCACAATAATGCAGATGATTATTGTCACTTTACCGCGCCAAATCTGAATCACTAAGTCAATCAAATCAATCTGTTCCGGTTCGTTGCTGCGCCCGGATAGGTTGTTATTTTCCACTGTCATCATTGCCCTAAACAAGAAAGCTCTAAACTCGCCACAGTTTATCGGGAAACGTAATTTATGCCATAGGAAATTTGGTAGGATTGCGAAAATTCTGGTAGGTCTTTAACCCATTATCAGGGACTCCCTTCCCCTCAGTTGACTAATCAATCACTGCCAAAAAGATCGCGGGTATAGACTTTTTCGGACACATCTTTGAGCTCTTCAGCCATGCGGTTCGAGATAATGACGTCAGCCTGTAGTTTAAACTGCGTCAGGTCACGTTCGATTCGCGAGTTGAAAAACGTCTTGTCCTGCATTACGGGTTCATATATCACCACTTCCACACCTTTAGCTTTAATGCGCTTCATGATCCCCTGAATGGAGGATGCGCGAAAGTTATCCGAGCCGCTTTTCATGATCAGACGATAGATTCCCACCACTTTTGGTTTTCTGGCGAGAATGGCATCAGCGATAAAGTCTTTACGGGTGCGGTTGGCTTCAACGATTGCGGAAATAATGTTATTCGGGACTGACTGATAATTAGCCAGAAGCTGCTTGGTATCCTTTGGCAGGCAATAACCGCCGTAACCAAATGAGGGATTGTTGTAGTGATTTCCAATACGCGGATCCAGACAAACCCCCTCGATGATCTGGCGGGTATTTAAACCTAAACTTTCAGCGTAGCTATCGAGTTCGTTAAAATAGGCCACGCGCATCGCCAGATAGGTGTTAGCAAAAAGCTTGATCGCTTCTGCTTCAGTAGAATCCGTAAACAGCGTAGGAATATCTTGCTTCACCGCCCCTTCCTGAAGCAAAGCGGCAAACCGCTCTGCCCGTTCAGAGCGCTCGCCGATGACAATACGCGACGGATATAAGTTGTCATAGAGCGCCTTACCTTCACGCAAAAATTCAGGGGAAAAAATAATATTTTGCGTTTTAAATTTCTTACCCATCGCAGCGGTAAACCCAACCGGGACGGTAGACTTAATTATCATTACCGCATTTGGATTAATCGCTATCACATCCTGAATGACAGACTCGACGCTTGAAGTATTGAAGTAATTGGTCTTCGGATCATAATCGGTCGGCGTCGCAATAATAACATAATCTGCGTTTCGATAAGCGTCATGCTTATCCAGTGTGGCTTTGAAATTAATTTTCTCCGACGTCAGGAACTGCTGAATTTCTTTGTCGACAATCGGAGATATCCGATCATTCAACATTTCAACACGAGAGGGGATGATGTCTAACGCAACCACATCATGATGCTGTGCGATTAGCAGACCGTTGGACAGCCCGACATATCCGGTACCGGAGATGGTGATTTTCATTGCATACTCTCAGAATTAACTTAATTAGACATCATGATGTATTCACATCCTGACACGTTATTATTGTTTTAGCGTCTGAGCGAATAATGTGTCAACGAAGCCTAATACAATTAGGATTATCTTTATCATCCTAAAGGGACAATATTAAGTTAATATTAAGCGATGAAGATTATGCAATAAGAATCAGGATAAAAAAAAGCCCGGTCTTTAGACCGGGCTTCTGACAGACAATGTATTTAATCCATCCATTCGGTATGGAAAACGCCTTCTTTATCAGTACGCTTATAGGTATGCGCACCGAAGTAATCACGTTGTGCCTGGATCAGGTTAGCTGGCAGTACTTCAGCACGATAGCTGTCATAGTAGGCAACGGCCGCAGAGAAGGTCGGTACCGGGATGCCATTCTGAACAGCGTAGGCAACAACATCACGCAGCGCCTGCTGATATTCATCAGCGATGTTCTTGAAGTACGGATCTAACAGCAGATTGGCAATGCCTGCATTCTTCGCGTAGGCGTCCGTGATCTTCTGCAGGAACTGCGCACGAATAATGCAACCTGCACGGAAAATCTTCGCAATTTCACCGTAATTCAGATCCCAGTTGTACTCATCGGACGCCGCACGCAGTTGAGAGAAGCCCTGCGCATAGGAAACGATTTTACCAAGGTACAGCGCACGACGAACTTTCTCAATAAACTCAACTTTATCACCTGCAGGTTGCGCTTTCGGACCGGTCAGGACCTTAGAAGCCGCAACACGCTGGTCTTTCAGCGAGGAGATGTAACGCGCAAAAACGGATTCAGTGATCAAAGATAGCGGTTCGCCGAGATCCAGAGAACTTTGGCTTGTCCACTTACCGGTACCTTTGTTTGCCGCTTCGTCCAGAATGACATCAACGAGGTATTTACCCTCTTCATCTTTTTTGGTGAAGATGTCTTTAGTGATGTCAATCAGGTAGCTGCTAAGCTCGCCGTTGTTCCATTCCGTAAAGGTGCTGGCCAGCTCTTCATTAGAGAGATTCAGGCCGCCTTTCAGCAGAGAATAGGCTTCAGCGATGAGCTGCATATCGCCATATTCGATACCGTTGTGAACCATTTTCACGTAATGGCCTGCGCCATCAGCACCGATATAGGTCACGCAAGGCTCGCCATCTTCAGCGACTGCAGCGATCTTCGTCAGAATCGGAGCCACCAGTTCGTAGGCTTCTTTCTGCCCACCCGGCATGATAGACGGCCCTTTCAGCGCACCTTCCTCACCACCGGAAACACCGGTGCCGATGAAGTTGAAACCTTCAGCAGAAAGTTCACGGTTACGACGAATGGTGTCCTGGAAGAAAGTATTACCACCATCAATGATGATATCGCCTTTATCCAGATACGGTTTCAGAGAATCAATGGCAGCATCGGTACCCGCGCCTGCTTTCACCATTAACAGGATACGACGAGGCGTTTCGAGGGATTCAACAAACTCTTTCACCGTGTAATAAGGCACCAGTTTCTTGCCCGGGTTCTCGGCAATCACTTCTTCAGTCTTTTCACGGGAGCGGTTGAACACGGAGACGGTATAACCACGGCTCTCGATGTTGAGCGCCAGGTTGCGCCCCATCACTGCCATGCCGACGACGCCGATCTGTTGCTTGGACATTACATACTCCTGTCAGGTTTGGTCACCACGCGACGTATGCGTGGCTTGAATGTGCCAAAGATGGTAACTCAGAAGATGAAAAAAGGTAAGATATAAAGGGAAGCAAAAAGCTTTATACCACCTTACATTATGAGTCAGATCTTCTGAGCGCATTATAAATAGCTGATAGCATTTGGAGAGGTAAAATTCGAGAAAAGATCCTTAATGCTGATATTATCAAAGTTTGAGTTTTTTTCTCTGGAATACATTTAAACTTCAAACTAGCTAGTTGAAATTCACTTTTAACATAGGACCACCCCCTTCTTCTTTCGATCATTTTATCACCGGCACGTACGAGCACAAGTGTATCACTTAAATTATGACAGATAGCGCTACAAGCTATACATCTCAGCCAGAGATTATAGTCTTCCATATATAAGTGATGATGATATCCTCCGACATCCAAAATGAAACTCTTATTAAACATTACTGTCATATGATTGAAAGGGTTTCGCTTTACTGAATAATCAACGATCTCGTCATTTGAAATGCAAGAAAATCTTCGACCTATTTTTTTATCAAGATTTTCACTATATTCCTCAATTGCGCCACCAAGAATTATAGTACCAGCATTCTCTTCAAAATATTTTATTTGCTTTTCGAAACGTTCAGGTACACAAACATCATCGGTATCCATGCGAGCAATTAAATTATTTCTCGCATGTTTAAGCCCTATATTGAGAGCCTTCCCTAACCCAACATTTTTTTTTAGTGGTATAGTTATAATAGGTAACAGTTGAATCCATTTATTTATTACTGCCTGTAATTCATTAGAAATGCCACCATCAATCACTAGTATTATTTCGTCAGCCTGACATGTTTGCATAGCTAAACTATTGAGAGACTCATCTAAATATCGTGGATTTTCCCTATAATACACGGACATTAAGACAGTAAATTTAATCATCAATTGCTGCTCCAAATTGGGCAATGAAAAGATATTGAAATAAAACTAACTAGTACATTTTATCGATTATCCCCTTATCTTTCCTTAACCCCGAAACAATGCCCTTAATCATGTAATAGCGCCTAATTTTGGAATCTTTTTCATTAAGGGAGAAAATAATAAAGCGAAGGACCATGCCCACAAGGCACCTAACTTTCCAATATAACGGTACATAAGACCTTCGGCTAAGCAGTAAAATATTTCTGAATTGGTAGTACAATCTTACAGGCGATCCAATTTTATAAGTAACTCCTAGAAACTTACCTCGTCCATCTCCTAGGCGATGTCTCATTACTGCATTTTCAATAATAGCTATTGTAAAGCCATACTTTCCAGCTCTCCAGCACCACTCATGGTCGACTCCATCAATAAATAAATCATCGTCCATCATACCTATTTTACTTAGGGCATCCATGTTAATTAACTTGCCTGATGCAATTATTTGTTTTGTTATGGAAAAATTATTTGAGATGGCCTTATCACGCTGTATACGTGGTTTCATTTTCTTATCTTCAAATAAATCGAATGGTCTTGGTCCTACAGCCGCTATTTTGTAACCACTACGAGATAGCTCATGAAATCCATTAATAAGTTTTCCCACCAGTTCACTTTCTATTTCAGAATCTTGATCAAGAAGCAATGCAAATCGTGAGAAATTCTTTTGTACTATTTGCAACCCTACATTTTGCGCAGTCGCAATACCTTGATTGCTACCAAGGTATTCGATCATAACGTTTTTAATATTTTTTAAATCGTCTAAGCTATTCAGTGAACCATTATCTACAATTATGATCTCTTTTATAAAAGAAGATGCCAATAGATTAGTCACATTAGACTTTAACACATCAACATTAGGATTATAAGTGATGATTATTGCTGATGTTAAACTCTGCATAATTTCGCCCCCTCTTGGGCTTGACGAGATACTGAACTTAAATTTACCATAATAAAAATAACAATTAGATGATTAGTATCGAGCATATAAGGATTAACTAATGCATAAGTTATGTATAACAAATAAATAACTCTCAACTCATTTATCTGAATAAATTTAATTGTCAAATAAATATTAACCCCGATCAATAGCAAAAATAATAAAACTCCTATTTGATTGAGAAAGTATACTGCCTGAAGTTCATAGTATATATAGTCAGAATAATCTCGAACTACTGTTTGCGTATCAACTACATTTCCTAATCCGCGCCCAAACAATCCTGTTCCTACATTATAAAATAAATCATCAATAAGAACTTTGAACTGATCAAATCTAGTTCCCATAGAGGAAAAACTAGCACCTTGGAATTTTAGCTCATATGCTTTGATGAAATAATCGAACCCAGAAAAATAAATAAATAGTACTGCAGCTGCTAGAATAACAACAATTTTAAGTATTAATTGATCATAGCTCTTGATTCTATTAAGGAAAAAATAAATGAATGTATGAATGATGAGGACAATGTAAAATGCAAGGTTACCGCAGAATATGACCGAAATTAGAAAGACTAACATTGCCAAGACATATTTTTTTTCCTTAGTAAACTTGTACAAATAAAACGTAATCATGTATGCAAAAAGAAGTAGTGCGTTACCTTTTATTTGTATTTTATAAAAAAAACCATTATATGTGTAAATATCTCCATACTGGTTCATGACAAAATAATTTCTTATTTCTGAGTAATCAGTAAACCTATAGTTCTGAAACATATATACTTCAAGGAGTATCACAACAATGGCTTGGATGAGAGCGAAGAATAAGAATATTTTAATAAATTTAAAAGAATCTAAACTACAATAATAACTGACAATTA